>CANMQB010000138.1 GCA_947499885.1 Spartobacteria bacterium | reverse complement strand
CATATCATTCGTGACATACGTGACCGGCCGAAAACTGCCACGTTCGACGAGAATCGGCTTCCTATGAAAAGCATCAGAAGCCTGTACCACCTCGCCATCAGGTCGGAACAACGTCGCACTCGTGAGCTTCTGCACGACTAGCTCCAAGCTCATGATCCGATTATCAACATCCGGGAAAGCCGGCCCAGAGAAACGAATCATGTCGACTTCAATGCGGCCAGGCTTGAGATCATCGAGCAGTGATCCAATAAGCGCCCGGGGATCGGCATGCGAAAAAGCCGCACCGTGAATCAAGTTCACGCCGGTAACTCCAAGGGCTTCCTGTTGCAAAAGATTTTCGGGATCCAGCATGCGAACATGAAGAATGATATCGCTGAAATCGGCGTGCGGAGCGTGTTGAAAACGAAGTCCCATCCAACCATGGGATTCATCATGACGACGAAAACTCCGCGCGGCGACGGTATCAGCAAAAACAAAAAACCTCCTCGCATCGCCAGCACTTGCTCCGAGACGCTCGATCAGTAGTTCCTGTTCATGAGCAAGCATCGTCTCCAGTCGTTGCCGGCTCACATAGCGCTGCGAAGCACCATAAATGGCGTCGCTGAAGGTCATGTCATAAGCCGATATGGTTTTTGCCACCGTACCGGCAGCACCACCTACGCTGAAGAAGTGGCGAGCGACTTCCTGCCCAGCTCCAATTTCTGCAAATGTGCCGTAGAACCCGTTCTCTAAATTCACCCTGAGCGCCTTGCGGAGCGTCCCCTGCTCAAAATCAATATTCTTTGACATACCGGCCACCCTACACGCTACGGAGGGACAGTAGGCAAAGTGTTTTTATCGACTTTTTAACCAAGTACTTTTTTGAGGGGGGTGAAATTAAGCGTCCCACTCAAATGCACCACAAACCGGCGAGAGAGATTGAGTTCCTCGTAAGCGAGATGAATCAAGAATGGTATTCTTGGATACTCTTCACACCATAGCCGTGTTTGAGCATGGCTCGAATGGCTTGGACGCTCGCGCGAGCCGCACGAAGCGTGGTCATGGTTGGCACGCGGGCGGCCACCGCAGCGCTCCGGATGGCCACCTCGTCCTCACGCGGCACCGCGCCGTTCGGTGTGTTCAAAATGAATTTCACCTGCCCATTTTTGATCGAGTCCACGACGTTCGGACGTCCCTCGCGGATTTTAAGCATCACTGGCACACGGAGCCCGTTTTTTGCAAAAAAGGAAGCGGTACCAGTGGAGGCATGCACTTTGAGTCCAAGTTCGAGAAGATCTCTGGCCACCTCGAGTGCAGCGGGTTTGTCGGAGTCTTTCACACTGATGAACACGTCGCCCTTGAGAGGAAGCGCGGGCTGGGCCGACATCTGGCTTTTTGCATAGGCGATGCCGAGATCGGGGTCGATGCCCATGACTTCGCCGGTGGAACGCATTTCTGGACCAAGGATGATATCGATTCCGGGAAATTTGATAAAAGGGAAGACTGCTTCTTTGACTGAGAAATAGGAGGGGATGGCTTCCTCGGTGAATCCCAGTTCGCGAAGCGTTTTTCCCGCCATGACCTTGGCCGCAAGCTTGGCAAGCGGAACGCCAGTCGCCTTGCTCACGAAGGGTGCTGTGCGAGATGCTCGAGGATTCACTTCGAGGATGTAAACGACATCGTCCTTCACCGCGAATTGCACATTCATGAGTCCCCTCACCTCCAACTCAATCGCCATCGCTTTGGTAGCACTTTTGATTGTTTCGAGCACGGTTGGTGAAAGTGAAAAAGTGGGAATCACGCAAGCACTATCACCGGAATGTATGCCGGCCTGCTCAATGTGTTCCATGACACCACCAATGACGCAGAGATCCCCATCCGAGATGCAATCCACATCGACTTCGGTGGCATCTTCTAGGAAACGGTCAACGAGCACAGGGCGCTCGGGACTGGCTTCTACCGCAGTGCGGATGTAGCGCCGCAGGTTCGCTTCGTCATGAACGATCTCCATGGCGCGTCCACCGAGTACGAAAGACGGGCGCACGAGCACAGGATATCCGATGCGAGAGGCAACAGCGAGAGCCTCCTGCTCGTTTGTGGCGGTGCCGCCTTGGGTCTGTCGCAGTCCAAGCTTTTCAAGCATCGCTGAGAAATGTTTGCGGTCTTCAGCTTTTTCAATGCTGCGCGGTTGCGTTCCGATGATAGTGCATCCATTCGCTTCAAGGCCTGCCGCCAAGTTGAGCGGAGTTTGACCGCCGAACTGGACAATCACAGCATCCGCCTTTTCGCGCTCATAGATATTCAGCACGTCCTCAAGCGTGAGCGGTTCGAAATAAAGTTTGTCACTGGTATCGTAGTCAGTCGAAACCGTCTCTGGGTTCGAATTGACCATGATGGTCTCCCAACCGAGTTCCTTGAGGGCGAATGCGGCGTGGACGCAGCAGTAGTCAAACTCGATACCTTGCCCAATGCGATTGGGACCGCCACCCAGAATGAGAACCTTCTTTTTATCGCTGGCGCGCGTCTCGTCCTCATCGCCATAGGTGGAATAATAGTACGGAGTGACCGCCTCGAATTCTGCCGCGCAGGTGTCCACGAGTCGGTAAGTCGGAATGACGCCCGCGGCTTTGCGGGCGTTGCGAACATCGGTTTCGGTGGACATCGTCAGATGAGCGATCTGACGGTCGGAAAAACCAAAGCGCTTGGCACGGCGGAAGTCTGTGCCTCCAAGCGGAGATGGCAGCGCAGAGAGACGCTTTTCCTCATCCACAATCAAACGGATATGCTCGAGGAACCAACGGTCGATTGAGGAGAGGTCGTGGATTTCATCCACAGTCAAACCCGCGAGGAAGGCATAGCGCAAAAAGAAAACACGCTCGGCACGGGGGGTGCGGAGCATTTGTCGAATCGTTTCAATGTCGGGTTCGATGTCCTTGCCATCGGCACCATATCCGAAACGACCCACCTCCAAGGAACGAAGGGCTTTTTGAAATGATTCTTTGAACGTGCGTCCAATCGCCATGGCCTCTCCCACACTTTTCATCTGCGTGGTGAGAGTGGGATCTGCTGTCGGAAATTTCTCGAAAGTAAACCGGGGAATTTTTGTAACTACGTAATCAATGGCTGGCTCGAAGCAGGCTGGAGTGACTCGTGTGATGTCATTTTTTAACTCATCCAGCGTGTAGCCCACAGCTAGCTTCGCTGCGATTTTGGCAATCGGGAACCCGGTCGCTTTGGAAGCCAGAGCGGAACTGCGAGACACGCGCGGATTCATTTCAATAACCACCATGCGACCATTGGCAGGATTGATGGCAAACTGAATGTTGGACCCGCCTGTCTCGACGCCAATAGCACGTATGACCGCAAAACTGGCATCGCGCATTGCCTGAAATTCCTTATCGGTGAGCGTCTGGATCGGTGCCACCGTGATCGAGTCGCCCGTGTGGACGCCCATAGGATCTAGGTTTTCGATCGAGCAAATAACCACGCAGTTATCGGCACGGTCGCGCATGACCTCCATCTCGAATTCCTTCCAACCGAGCAAGGACTCCTCAACGAGGACCTCGCCCACCGGTGAGAGATCAATGCCACGGCGGCAGATTTCATCAAGCTCCTCGCGGTTGTAGGCAATGCCGCCACCCGCGCCACCCAGGGTGAATGCAGGGCGGATAATCAGGGGAAAAGTACCAATTTCAGCTCCCACGGCACGTGCTTCCTCGAGCGTGCGGGCCACTCCCGAGCGGGCACAATCCAGGCCGATCTCGATCATGATGTTTTTGAAGATGAGCCGGTCCTCTCCACGCTTGATGGACTCCGCATTGGCTCCGATGAGGCGCGCGCCATGTCGATCCAGCGCGCCGTTTTCAACGAGTGCCATTGCAGCATTGAGAGCCGTCTGCCCGCCAAGAGTAGGAAGAACGGCATCAGGTTTTTCACGCTCGAGGATTTTTTCGATGACCTCGGGAGTGATCGGTTCGATGTAGGTCCGGTCCGCAAACTCAGGATCGGTCATGATCGTAGCAGGGTTGGAATTCACGAGTACGACTTGGTAGCCCTCTTCGGCGAGGGCCTTGCAGGCCTGTACGCCCGAGTAGTCGAATTCGCATCCTTGGCCGATCACAATGGGACCGGAACCAATCAGAAGGATTTTTTTAATCGAAGTGTCTTTCGGCATGGCGCGGGAGAGTATGCAAACGCAGTCCTTAAGAGCAACGAAATGGTTCGACTAAAAATCTGCCCCACTTCAGAAACATTTTATGGAACAACGCAAATACAGCACAGGCACTAAAGGGCGACTGAAAAAACACAGCGACGAATGCCGCGAATTTATTCAGGCCAACGCGCCCAGCTTCAGCTTGGCAAATGAGTTTATTGCATCCATCGATGCAGAGCGGGAGGACAAGGTCTGGCAGAAGTACATGACCCCTGAGAGCATCAGACCAGAGCTTGAGGCATGGCTGAGTGGCGAGCCCATACCCGCTCACTCCCCATCCCTTCATCCGAAGATTCTGAAAGCCTCGGAACTTAAAGCTCCAGACGCATAGTTCAAAGTAATGAGCAATCGAATCTGAGCGCCTCTGGCTATAGTCTCACCCGAGCGACTCGCGCTCGTGGAGGCTTGTGAGCAGGAGGACCCAGAAGCATTGGATCAAAACTGCTGTGGGGAGTTGCAGAAGTGGCGGCATGAAATAAACAAGGCAAACGCCGGGAATCCAAACGCTCCAACCGGCAATTTGGGTGGGCAGGAGTTTTTCTATGAGAAAACTCCATGAGAAAATTTCCCTAAAAGCCTTGGCATTCACTCCCGAATTGCAAAGCGTGAGATAAGCATTCGTCATAGGATTGGAAAGAAAGGGACTGAAAGCGAACTGATCGACCAGGACTTTTACCATAATGATTTGCCAAGCGTTTCCTGTGCCAAACCATTCGTTTTGACAGCGGTAAAAAAAGTCAACGAGGATTCCAAGACCCGCCCAAAGCGGGGCGGTTTTGGCAATGTTCCAAAGATTCGAGAGTGAGGGGCGACCCTTTTGAAAGAAAACGACTCGGAGTGCTTCGGGAAGGAGCGCTCCCGAAATGATGTAGGTCACAATTGAAAAAGCATAACTTACTTCTTCTCGTACCTCTCCGACCTTGGTGAAGAACGCGCGGGTCCCCTCATGCAGAAGATAAGCCGAAAGAAAGCAAAGCATGACGGCCTGCAGAAGAAGACCGGGCAATAAATTTGCACGAGCGGCACGGAGACCCTTCAGAAATGCAGTGCGGATTGTCACTCGCCACCTGCTTCCAGAAAAAGAACGCCACGACGCCGTCGGGCATGATGGTTTCCGGGGAGGCTCACTTTGGCCGGGCCGGTGGCGGCATCGAGGAGTGAAAGAACACGGCGCGTTTCAGAGTATCCCGCCTCAGGAACCCCCTGCGCACGAAGCCAGCGGAGTGCAGTGCGGGAACGCAAGGCAGGGTGCATGGCGCGAAGCTCATTGCAATCAAGCTCAGCAGAAAACTCGGGCGTGAGGCAGGACATCCAATCCTCCTCGCTGCGGAGAATCTCGGCGGCGCGAAGAATGGCGGATCGGTAAGAATCGCCCATGATTTCGGTGAGAATTGGCATGACACGGAGGCGCAGTTTATTTCGCGTGTGATGGAGCTCGGCATTTGTCGCATCCTCACGGAAGCGGATGCCGCGTAGCTTGCGAAATGCGTCGATCTGGTCGCGGGGGATGCTTAGCAGGGGGCGGTAAACCACTAGCTTGCCACGTTGAGAAATCGGCTTCATGCCAGCGAGACCGGAGGTGCCAGTGCCTCGTAGGAAATTGAAAAGACAGGTTTCGATCTGATCATCCGCATGGTGAGCGAGAACGAGGCAATTGGTTTTCGCCCGCGTGGAGCATTTTTCAAAGAACGCCAAGCGCAATTCGCGGGCAGCCAGTTCGACGGATTTTTTCTGAGTCTGGGAGTATTCCGCCGTCCTGCTGCGGGCGTGCTCAACGCGAAGCCCACGGAGGGCAGCCTCGTCAAGAACCAGACGCGCATCCGCATCCGAACTCCTCCCACGCAGCGTGTGGTTGAGGTGGCAGACAACGAGGTTTTTGTAACCCAACTCAAAAAGAGCATGGAGCAGCACCATCGAGTCACGGCCGCCGGAGACGCCGACGAGAAGTTTTTTTCGTTTGGAAACACCGCTCATCACCTCGGCGGCGGATTCCAGAACGATGGACTTGGACGCCGCCTTATTTGGTAATTTTTGAGGCACCAAAATAAGGTTGGAGAGCCGCAGGGATGTGGACAGAGCCGTCGGGTTGCTGATTATTCTCCAAGATGGCGACGTACAAGCGCGCCAGCGCCGTGCCGGAGCCATTCAGCGTGTGGCAAAAACGATTTTTTCCATCGTCGCCTTTGAATCGCAAATTCATGCGCCGGGCTTGAAAATCCTCAAAGTTCGAGCAGCTCGAAACCTCCAAGTAGGCATTTTGGCCGGGCGCCCAGACTTCGATATCGTAAGTCATCGCAGCTCCGAATCCCATGTCGCCAGTACAAAGCACGATGACACGGTAGTGCAATCCAAGTGCCTGCAGAACCCGCTCCGCGTCGGCCGTGAGCCCTTCGAGCTCAGCCGCCGATTGTTCAGGAGAACAAATTTTTACCAACTCCACCTTGTCGAACTGGTGCATACGGATGAGGCCACGCGTTTCGCGACCGGCTGATCCAGCCTCACGGCGAAAACAAGGCGTGTAGGCGGCGTATTTGATAGGAAACTGGGAGGCGTTGACGATTTCTTCGCGATGCAGGTTCGTCACGGGAACCTCGGCGGTGGG
>CANMQB010000137.1 GCA_947499885.1 Spartobacteria bacterium | reverse complement strand
CGCAAAACTGAGAGTTGCGTTAGAGCTGGGATTAGTATTTGAGTTCCAGTTGTTAGCTTCAGACCAGTTGCCGCTTCCACCGCCGCCATCCCAAGTATTTCCCGCATTGGCGGCAGGACTTAAAATGGCGAGTGCGAGGATGAATGCGACTTTAGCAAGAACATTTCTAAGCGCCAGATGAGAGGGGGGGGTGGTTCTTGAGGTTTTCATTCGGGAGGAGGTCTGGATTTCGGGTGACACGCACAGCCGAAATAAAACCGCGAAAATATAGGTTCGACATTTGTTTTAGCCGCACAGTGAATATTGTGACGAAAAAAAACAAAAAGCTGGCGGTGCGTTTATTTTTTGGGTGGCTGATTGAATCAATCCATGCCCAGTGCTTGTGGTTTGTTGCCGCTTTTTTTCGGAGCTACGACGCTATGGATTGTGGTCGCATAAGTGAATCAGCGAACCCGATTATTTATTGGCGTGTATCGACTAACAATCTGTAACGAACAATGAGATCCACCTCGCCAACTGCTGCGAGGGCGAATGAAAAAGGAACGACTTCATGCGCGTATGATCATTCCCCGAAGGAATCACTGACACTGAATTGGTAGATCGTCCGGCTCTGGTAGGTTTCGCCGGGCCGGAGAATCGTATTTGGAAATTGCGGCTGGTTCGGGCTGTCGGGAAAGTGCTGCGTTTCCAGACAGAGAGCGCTTTGCCGCGCATAGGGACGACCGGATTTCCCGGTCAGGGAACCATCGAGGAAGTTTGCGGTGTAGAGTTGGAGTCCCGGCTGATCGGTAAAGACTTTCATCATCCGGCCGCTGCTTTTCTCGTAGAGGATCGCGGCTGGCAATGTGTCGTCCTTGCGCGGATTGAGGACAAAGGTGTGGTCATACCCGCTCCCGTGGGCCAGTTGCTCATTGGGCTGGTCGATATCCCGACCGACCGGCTTGGGCTGGCGAAAATCGAACGGCGTATCCGCGATGGGCACAATTTTCCCGATGGGAACCGAGGTCTTGTCGATCGGGAGCATGCCGTCGGCATTGATCTTCAGGTCGTGCAGCAGCACAGTCTCGGAGCCCTCACCTGCCAGATTGAAATAGCTGTGATTCGATAAATTGACCGGTGTCGCGCGGTCGGTCGTGGCCCGGTAATCAATGATGAGTTCGTTCTTGTCGGTGAGCGTGTAGGTTACGCAGACATCGAGATTTCCGGGATACCCCTCCTCCCCGTTGTGCGAGGTGCGGTGGAATTCCACGCTGTTCCCGGTTTGCTTGGCATCCCAGACGACCTTGTCGAAGCCGGTGGCGCCGCCGTGGTTGTGGTTCGGACCATTGTTCTTGGCGAGCACATACTTGACGCTATCCAGGGTGAATAGCCCGTTGGCAATACGCCCTGCATATCGACCGAGCGTGACCCCGAGGTAGGGCTTCTTGGGAGATGACTTATAGGGCTCGACCGTGTCAAAGCCAAGGACGACATCCGCAAAGTTGCCATTGCGATCGGGAACTTTGATCGAGGTAACCCGTGCGCCGTACGCGGCCAGTCGCACCTCCATTCCCTTCGCATTCTTCAAATCAAACTGCGCATCCGGGTCGGCGCTCTGCTTTGCCTCGAGATGGGCTCCAGCCAGGGCGATCGCGATCAGCAAGTAGGCGATCAGGTATGCACCGCAGAACGGCGAGTGTCGGGGAACTGAGACAGGAATGCCTTTAATCATTGGAGCGTCAGGGTGAGTGGAAAATTGAGGGGACCCTAAGATTAGCCGCTTTGGCCGGTTATATGACGAAAGTAATCCGCTGTGATTGATAAGATTTGTGTTATGAGGAAAAACTGGGAGGTTGCAAAAGAGGCCAAGGCGGTCGCTCGGCGCATACCCATTCCATGTTAAAAGTTTTTATGCAGGAGAGCAATTTTTCGTCATATCTGCTGCATTTTCGCTGAATTATAATTACATTATGGATGAAAATATACCGGATACAAGCGAACCAACGCCCGAATTCGTCCAGAGGCTGATGGCCTCTCAAAGCGCCATGTATGCCTTCATTGTTTCACTCTTAGGCGGAGCGAATGACGCAGACGATGTGCTGCAGGAGACAAATATGAAGCTCTGCCGCAGGTGTTCCCTATACGACCGGGAGCAGCCCTTTCTGCGTTGGGCCTACACATTCGCCCGCTTTGAGGTTATGGCCTATCGAAAAAGCAAGCAGCGGTCGCGTTTGGTGCTGGACGACGAATTGCTCTCAAACGTTGCTGCTGAATTGGAGAAATCGGCTGAGGATGCAGACTCTCGGCTCAAGATGTTGGAGCGCTGCATTGAACGTCTGAACCCGAGGCAGCGCGAACTCATCTCCGCCCGCTATGGTCGTGGTGAGGCCGTGAGGGACATCGCTGAGCGGCTTTCCCGCCCGGAGAACGCGATGGCCGCTTTATTTTATCGCTTGCGCAAAATACTTGCAGACTGTGTGCAAACAATGATCGGAAAGGAGGGAATCGCATGAAGAATGACCACCCCACTTTCGAGCAATTGTGTCATGCGGTGCTGGAGGGCAACGCCAGCGAGGCGGAGCTTAAACAATTCCGAGAGAGGCTGCACAGCAATGCGGCCGATCGCGAGGCTTACTACCAGCAAGCGCAGATTCATGCCTTGCTCATTTGGAAAAACGGGCGCGCCGCCGTGCCGGAATCGCTCGTCTTGGCCCCGATGGATTATTCAAAAAAGACAAATATCATCCCCTTCCCGATTCGCAGGGCTTTGCTTGCGGCAGCGGCTGCGGTGGCCCTGCTTTTGGGAATCTCGTTTTGGCTGGTGCCAGATCCCGAGCATAAAGTTTTATCGCTCGCCATTGAAAAAGGGGTCGGCGTGGAAATTCTTGCGGCTTCGGAATCCCCCTACAAGGTCGGGCAGCGGGTGATGTTGGAGCGGCTCGAAATGGAGACCGGTTCGCTGCGGTTCCGGATCTCTTCGGGAGCGGTGCTGGATTTTGAAGGTCCAGTAAGCTTGGAATTTGTGAATCCGATGCGGTTGCGGTTAGAGCGCGGCAGTATTAACACCGATGTGGGGAATGAAGCCAAGGGGTTCGTGGTCGAAACGCCCACCGCCAATGTGCTGGATATCGGCACTCGCTTCGGCACTTCAGTGTGCGCTGACGGCAGCACCGACATTGCGGTCTTCGAGGGGGAAGTTCAGATTTACCGGGCTGGACTTCCGCTGACGCAAGAAAGCCGACTCGCGAGTCTCATTGAAGGAGAGGCGGCGCACATGAGCGCCCGGGACGCCAAGCTTGAGCGCGTGAACATGCTGACGCTGAAAGGGGGGCGTTTGCAGGTTCGTGGTCTTAACTCTCCTGATTCCCCAGTCGTTCTAAATGTTTCGGACAATATCAAGAAAGCCAATTTTTACCGCTGTTACTCCATCACACCAGAGGGTATGGCCGACGGCGCGCTGGCTTCCCTGACTTTAAAGGCGCACCTCCAACTCAAATGGCACGCAATGCCTGGACAGCCCTTTCCAGAAGAATTGAAGGGCGCGGATTTGATCGGGACTTTTCAGAGTTTTGCAAAGCGTGAAAGGGGTGAACCGTCAAAAAACGACATCAGCCTGGATTTATCCCGCCCGTGTGCGGTTTACGTGCTGTTCGACACCCGGGCGACCCCGCCCGATTGGCTTCAGCGAGATTTTCGCGATACCGGACTGCGCTTGCGCAGCGGCCCGTGGGGGAAATATGCGGGTGAAGCCATAGACATTGAGCCAGACGCCAATGGCGAGCTGAATTTAACCCATTCCGTGTGGCGTCGAGATGTGCTGTCCCCTGGTATCGTGAAGCTCGGCCCCCCCGGCATCTCTGGCAAGGGATATCGGTATGCCATGTATGGCGTCGCAGTCAAAGCGCTGGAGTAATGGAGTGGATGCGGTTGGCTCGCCGAGAGTTTTGGACATAGTGCGCGACTTTTGAGTGATGAAGGGAGTCGCAGAGGTGACGAGTAACGAGTAAAGAGTGGCGGGCGCGAAAAAGTTAAAACTCTGTCTTGCAAGTTGGCAGAATTGCAGGAAAATTGCCAACTATGTTTACAAGGACAATTGAATCTCCGAGGGGCTCGTTTTTTCTGCTGGGACCTCGTGGAACCGGGAAGTCGACTTGGATTTCGGAGCATTTCAGTGGTGCGAGGACATATGACTTGTTGGATCAATCGGAATGCATTCGTTTGGAGCGCGATCCGCACCAATTAGGCCGCGAGTTGGAGTTACTGGATCCGGAATCCTGGGTGGTCATTGATGAGGTGCAGAAAGTGCCTGCGCTTTTGGACGAGGTTCATCGGTTGATTGAGAAGCGGGGCTTGCGATTTGTTCTGTGCGGCTCGAGCGCGAGGAAGCTGAAAAGGAGTGGGGTGAATTTGTTGGCTGGGCGAGCGGAGGTGGTGCGAATGAATCCCTTGCTTTCGGTGGAATTGGGCGATCGGTTCGACACGGAGCGGGCCATGCTTTTCGGGACTTTGCCGAAGGCGGTCCTCGATGCGGACGCGAAAGGTTTTCTAATGGCCTATGCGGCGTTGTATTTGAATGAAGAAATCCGTGCGGAGGCGTTGACGCGAAATGTGGGAGCGTTTTCGAGATTTTTGGAGGTGGCGGCGCGGCAAAACGGGCAGGTCACGAATATTTCCAATATCGCACGGGAGGCCGGGGTGGGGCGAACGACGGTGCAGAATTATTTCGAGATTCTGGTGGATACTTTGCTGGGCTACTGGCTGCAACCTTGGAAGCTGAAGCCGGGGAACAAGCAGGTGGCGCATCCCAAGTTTTATCTTTTCGACAGTGGGGTGGCACGGGCGTTGTCGGGAAGGGTGGCTTATGCGCCAACGCCAGAGGAGTGTGGGCCACTTTTGGAGACATTAGTGGGCAATGAAATCCGGGCTTATTTGGAAAGACACCATCCAGGCTGGAGGATGAATTTTTGGCGGACGCATGATGATGTCGAGGTGGATTTCTTAGTGGAGACGGATTGGGGGTATGCAGCGGTAGAGGTGAAGGCTTCCTCGACATGGAGAAACCAATTTGGTCTTGGATTGAGGAGATTGAGAGAAGAACTTGCGCCGCGCGAGGTGAGGGCTTTTGGAGTCTTTCGCGGGCCCCAAGCGGCAAAATTCGGGGAAATCGAGGTCCTGCCTGTGGTGGAGTTTTTTTCAAGGCTGTGGAGTGGTCGGGTTGTTTAGCCCGATAGACATTAACTTTTTGACTCTTTGTGCGGGAAACTAGCTGGACCGGGCGCTACCGAACTGCTTTTCAGAAGTCGCGACGCAAGGCGACTTTTGCTATGAGAACGGCCAAAGAAAATCTCCAGCGAAGTCGTTCCCTATTCGTCAAAAATCGGGTCCGCCTCAGTTTTCCCGTTTCACCCCGCGAAGGCAGCGTAGATGCCAATCACCAGAAGCACGAGTGCGGCGCCGACCCATTTCGCACCCTTCCACGGAGTGAGGTCGATTTCGTTGTCGGTCTCTATTTTCCATGCCTTTGCGCTTGGGGCGACTGTTCCCATGATGAGCAAAAATGCAACGAGGAGGGCGAAGACGATACCGATAAAATGGAAGCCGTGGATGTGAGCGGCTGCGAGTGCGTCGGCGGCGGGTTTCACGAAATAGCCGACGGCAATCAACACGATGCCGGCGACCATGGCGATGGAGGCTGCGAAGGCGGGCACGCGCGGGTGCAACATTCCAACGACCACCACCGAAAAGATGGGAATGAAATAGATCGCGTTCATTTTTTGCAGGTATCCGAAGATTGTGTCCTGCCCGATGAGAAGCGGAGCCCCGAGCATCGATGCGATGGCTACTGTGACCACGAACCATTTTGCCGCCCGGACGGTTTGCTCCTCCGTACCGGCGGGGTTGATCATATGTTTGTAGAGCCCGATGGAGAAAAGGGCCGAGGTGCTGTTCAGCGCGGCGTTGAATGAGCTGAGGATGGCACCCACCATGACCGCCGCGAAGAACCCGGTGAGGTGCTGCGGCAGGAGATCCTTAACCAGCGTTCCATAGGCCTGGTCGTTGGGAAGTCCTTGTCCCTGATAAATCTGGTAGGCAGCAAGACCCGGCAAGACGAGGTAGAGAGGCCCGAGCAACTTCAGCGCGCCTGTGAGCAATACCCCTTTCTGCCCCTCGGCAAGGCTTGATGCACCGAAAGTGCGCTGGATGATTTGCTGGTTCGTGCACCAGTAGAAAAGATTCAGAAGCGCGACTCCGGTGAAAAGGGTCGAGAAAGGAACCTCGGAGCCTTCCGCTCCCATCGAGTTCATGCGGTGGGGTTGGCCTGTCTTGAGCGCTTCCCATCCGGCCGCGATGCCTTGGTTGTCGCCCAACGCATTGAGTGCGTAGTAGCCGACCATCAAACCTCCGATCAGCAGACCTACCCCATTGATTGTGTCTAAGACAGCGAGAGTGCGCAGCCCACCGAATCGCGCATAGAGCAAACCCATGACACCGATCAGAACCACCGTGCCTGCCAAGAGAGTGGTGTATTCCTTGATGCCGGTTAAAGCCTGAAGGTCGATCATGCTAATCAATCCGACGGCTCCCGTGTAAAGGATGAGCGGGATGAGCAGGAAAGTGTAGGCTAGGAGGAAAATCGTGTTTGCGATGCTCTGCGCGGTGCTGTCGAAGCGCTTTTCTAAAAACTGCGGCACCGTAGTGATCCCGGTGCGCAGAAAGCGTGGAAGGAAAAAAAGAGCCATCAGCACCAGCGCAATGACAGCCACCACCTCCCAAGCCATCACGCTGAGACCATGCGCATAGGCAGAGCCATTGAGGCCGACC
>CANMQB010000136.1 GCA_947499885.1 Spartobacteria bacterium | reverse complement strand
CTTCAATCCACCACCGATCTTGCCACCCAGCCATTCACAAATCTGGGCGCTCCTGTGGAATTTCAAATGGAGATGCCCAGCAACAAGGGATTCCTGCGCGTCCACGCGCTTGGGTCGCAGTAACGAGTCAGCGAGAAAAGCGAGTTTCGGGGCAACTGCAACTGGTAGGTTCCGAGGCATACCGCTGCCAAGAGAAGCAGCGTCCAGCCACCAAGCCTGTCGCTACCCGATTTGATAACAAAAAAGGACGCCAACAGAACGCACGCCACGACCAGTATCTGGAGGCCGAAGGAGCCAAGTAGCATGTAGCAAAAATACAGCGCCATATCACCCAGCCATTCCCACCGCAACTCGCTCCCCAGCGACCCGGCGTCCCACGGGGAAAAGTAAAACCGCGACAAATCCGGCACCCTCCGCTCCTCCACCAGCCACTTTCCGAGAGCCACATGCCACCATGCGTCCGAGACGCTCACCTGTCGGAATGCGAGAGGAAAAATTGCTGCAAGAAAAACAGCCCACCACAGGAGCGGCTTGGCCCATGGCATCCAGCGCTCGCGAGCCTCTGATTTTGGAAGGGAGTAAGGTCTAAGGGGTCGGGCATTAATTCTTGACATTTAAGGAATTTGAGGAGCGGCGAGCGGCGAGAAGAAGTGGCGGAGGCGATCCGCCTCCGCGACTACGACGTGACGAGTCCACCTCACATGTTGCCGGAGACGCTCCGCGAGCCGCTACGGGAGCATTTGGAACGGGTGCGGATTCTTTTCAATGAGGATCGGGCGGCGGGCTTGCCTGGCGTGTGGTTGCCTGGTGCGTATGGGGTGAAGGATCCGAAGGCGGGCGAACGCTGGGAGTGGCAGTGGGTTTTTCCATCGAAGAGCGTGGGCAAGGATCCGCGCAGCGAGGTGCGGCGGCGGCATCATGTGCATGACAACGGAGTAGGAAAGGCTCTGGGCGTGGCGGTGCGGCGGGCGGGGATCGCGAAGAAAATCACGGCGCATACGCTGCGGCACTCGTTTGCCACGCATTTGCTGGAGGGCGGAGCGGATATCCGGACGGTGCAGGAATTACTGGGGCATAGCGATGTGAGCACGACGATGATCTACACACATGTGCTGAGCCGACCCGGTGTCGGAGTGCGAAGTCCGCTGCATTGCTTCGGCATTATGGCTTTTTCATGTGAAGTGCTATGCAGTTTCCCTCTGAGTCCTCAAACTCAGCCGCAAATCCGTAATCACCGGTGTCTGTCTTCGGGTAGATCAACCTCCCGCCCGATGAAATTGCCTTGCGGAGTGTGGCATCAATATCTTGCGTTGAGAAATAGACCCGAGTTCCTTTCAAGGATGGCTCATAACTGTCTCCTTTCGCAAGTGCCCCAGTGGCACCCTCTCTACCAGACTGATATGGGAATAGGGCCATCTCGTTACCATCGATTTCTTGCTTCTCAAATCTCACATCAAAGGTCTTCGAGTAGAAGCTGATCGCTCTATCCATATCGCGGACGGGAATCTCAAAGTAAAATACAGGATTTGTCATGGGCTGTTTTCTGGGAAAGGATGCACATCCCCAAGCGAATATCAACAGGCAGGATGCGAGGACCCCTCGGCATGGTGCTTTAGCGAAGCCAACGAGCACATTGGCACTCCCATGCCATCCGCAAGATTCGTTCTCCCGCCTCCATACGACCATATATCAAGAATTAATGCCAGACCCCTTTGAATCAATTCGCAGTAGCCTAAATATCAAAAATTAATTCCTGACTCTTTTCACATCGCACTTAGCCTAAGGTAAGCCTGTGGTCAAAGACGGCCGCTGCCGTAACTGAGAGCAACAAGGCTCATGGCCAAAGCCTGATCGGCCTCAGCAGCCAGCGCTGACGCTTGAGAATGAAGTGCGCGTGCCTCGAGCATTTCCTCGATCGGGGTGATGCCTTGCTCAAAGCCGGCTTCCTTGGCCTCGTAGGTCGAGCGGGAGGCCTTTAAAAGAGCTGCGGCCGCATCGCGACGCGCGAGAGAGGTTTTTGAGCGGGTGTATCCTCTCCAGACCTCAGCGATCGCCTTATCGCGGGACTGGCGCACCTCTTCCTCGGCTTGTTTCCAAGCAGCTTCGGCGGTCTTGACCTTTTCCCTATCGGCAAAACCGGTAAAAACCGGCAACTCGAAGTTCAGGAATCCCCCGTAGGTCTGGAGTCCAATGCCGAGTTGATCCAACGGCCCGACGCCGGAGACAGTGGTATCGAGGTAAGTGTAGTCGGCGATTCCAGTCAGCGAGATTTTGGGAAGGCTCTCGGATTTGGCTGCCCGGAGTTTGGCTTCCGCGCCTTGTGCCAGTGCAACCTTGGCCAGCAAGTCGGGGCGGGTGCGCAAAGCGGAAGAGAGATAGTTCTCAAGGGGCTCGCGGAAGGACTCCCCGAGGCGCGAGAAGTCTGCCTCGGCGACATCAAGCCGAGTCCCTGGCTCAAGCCCTGCGGCCTCCGCAAGGTCAACCAGCGCCATTTCGGATTTCGCCCGGATGTTTGCCAGTTCGAAGTCCGCCTGCGCTTTAGCCTGTCTCGCCTGCAGAAGCAGCGGTTCCGTAATGAGACCTTGGCGGAAGCGATCCTCGGCCGCTCCCAGAATGCCTTCGGCGGAAGCGGAGGCGGCTTCGGCAGCGCGCGTTTGAGTCCGCGCGGCCTCAAGGGCGTAGTAGGCCTCGGTCACTTTGAAAACCACAGACTGGTGTGCGGCGTTGAAGGCGAATTGCGAAGCGGTTTCTGCCGAGATGGCCGCCTTGTGCAGGGCGTTGCGTGTCCCGAAGTCGAGGAGCAGCCATCGAAGGGCAGCGCCGGCTTTGCAGGCTTGAAAAGCTCCAGATGCCTGCTGGTTCAAGCTGATGTCCGAAGGAAGGGCTCCAGCGACAATCGCGCCAATGAGGCCCGGTTGATTTTCAAGCCCCGAAAGATTGTTGTTGGCCTTGATATTCAAATCCCAAGCGCCGCCACCGTAGGACGCGAGAACCGCAAGCATCGGGTAGTATTCGGCCCGCGAGAGGCCAGTGAGAGCGGCTGCCTGCCTTGCGGATTCCCACGCGATGCGTGTGCTTCGATTGTTCGATTGGGCAAGATCGATGAGTTCGGCGAGTGTCAGCTGTTTTCCCGGAAGCGGCTGCCCCGCTCGGGAGGCTATGCTTTTCAATCTCTCCGCAAGGAGCGGAGCTGATGGAATCTGACAGCGGTCTGCAGAGCTCGCCGGGAGCCGCGCCACCTTGGAACTGGAGCATCCCACTGTCGCTAAAACCACGAAAAGCCAGCAGATGATAATCCTCACTAGCGAAGCCTTGTCGCTCCTTCTGACCTTTGTCGAGACTCGATTTAACCTTGTTGCTGCCTGAGATGGAGGATACTCACGCAGAATGCGGTTGTATCTCATGGCTAGTGCTTCGGTTTTTTGCGCGACAGGCTGCTCCCCGACGCTTTCCGTTGGTGGAGCCTACTATCCAGCATGGTTGGTGTGTATCGCATCGGGCGTCATCGGAGCGATGATCGGCCGCGCTATCATCATCAAAGCTGGGTGGGACTCGAGTTTGAAACCCCGCGCGCTGGTTTATCCCGCACTGGCGGGATTGGTTTCCCTGATTGTTTGGTTTTTCTTTTTTCGACCATGAATGCGAATCCCACCGGCTTGGAAGAGCCTCCACCCGATCCAAAAAAATCCACTGCCGGACTGATGGCAGGGCTTGCCATCATCGCGCTGGCAAGCGTGGCTGGCTTTTGTGCTTGGACATGGATCGACCACCACCCTCAATCAGACGATGCAGTGGTGACCGCTCCAGTATTTGGGATCGCCCCAAGGGTCTCCGGTCCGATTGTGTCACTACCGATTTCGAACAATGCACGGGTCGCAAAGGGCGAGGTGCTATTCGAAATCGACCCCGAGCCGTATGAATTGGCTGTCCAGGCCGCCAATGCAAACTTGGCTGCTGCTGATGGCGAGCTGGAAAATCTACGCGGTCTCATCGCCTCCCAGAATGACCATGTGGCCGTCGCATCCGCTGCCCTTCGCAAAGCCGAGACTGCCGAAGCCGAGGCCCGGGAGACCTACAACCGCCTGCTGCCGCTCTTAGCCAAAAAATACGTGACCCCCGAAAAGCTGGATACCGCGAAAAGATTGCTGGAATCGACCAGTGCCGGCGTCGATGCCGCCCGAGCCGAAGTTTCCGCCGCCCGCTCAGCCATTCAAAGCACAGCCGCTCTCGAAGCCCGTCGCACGGCCATGGCCGTGACGCTCGAACAGGCCAAATTGGCCCTGAGCGACTGCACCGTCCGGTCTCCTGTCGATGCGTTGATCGCTGGAATGGAACTCGCAGAGGGGGCGTTTGCTCGAACCGCTATTGACATCTTCAAGGTAATCGACACGGAAGACTGGGCTGTTACGGCGAATTTCCGCGAAAGCCAATTGCGAAACATCCGACCGGGCCAAAAGGCGATCGTCCAGCTCATGACCGCACCGGGTCGCCAATTCGTTGGCAAAGTTGAAAGCATAGGCTGGGGGGTGACACCCCTGCCTGAGGATCCGTTCGCCGGACTGCCCATTGTGAGGCGGGAAATGGATTGGGTGCGGCTCGCCCAGAAATTCCCCGTTAAAATCAGCCTGCCTGTGGATGTCCCTCCCGATTTGCTCCGGGTCGGTTCGACTGCGACAGTGAGCATCCAGCCAGAACGCTGACCGATGGAACGTGCCTCCATGCAGGATCGATTGAGGGACTTGTTCGAGGCAAGCCCCGGTCGGTTGGCAGCCACTTGGCGCACCGTTTTGGCGGTTGTTTTAGTGGCACTTGTCATGATCACCTTTCGGATGCCGTTTTTAGCTGTCGGCCCGTATCTTGTATTTATATTTTTGCAGCGCAATTTATTCCTATCGAGATTTATAGCGATATTATTAGTTCCGATTCTGGCGCTCTCCTGCTTCATTCTTTACCTGGTGGCCGCTATAGCTTGGGACCACGCTTGGCTGAGGTTGGTCTTGTGGATCGGCATCTTTTGGGGAGGTTTTTTTCTCATGCACATACTGGCCGAACCCCGCTTGATCTTCGCTCCCCTCTGCATCGTGGCTCTGGTTTCGTATGCCTTTGACCAGTTTCCCTACCCGAATATGATCCTTGACCATTTGGGGTGGATTTGGGCTTTGTTTGGAGTCTGTGCGACTTGCACATTTTTAACCCAGTGGCTCACCGGAGTTCCAACGGCGCGAGAACACCTCCAGCAGGAATTCCAGCGCCTCTCGCATCTCGTTGAAGAAATTTGCCGGGCCCGAGCATCGGGATGCCGTCTTCCAGCATTCGATCACGAGGGCCTGCACGAAGCCCGGGAACTGGCTGAAAAACTGGGCAAAGCCCAGATCCTCAGCCCAACGCAGTCCGTCAACTGTGATGTCGTTCTTGAGACATTGGGTGGTGTTGCGGAGTTGGCACATTCCAGCTCACCCGGTGGCCCGGCTTCCGATTGGATGGCCGTCGCTGAGGGAATGAGAATTTTTGAAGCACGAATTCTCGGCCGCTCGAATGCCCCCGGTTTTTCAAAAGCAGAGAGCCAAGGCCCGGCGGCACTTGCTCTTGATACCTTGAAGCAGGCGCTCTCCGGCATGAGCCGTCCGGGCAACCCAATTTTTTCAAAACCAGATGAGAAAGGCCTTGTGGCCGCCGACGCCTTTACAAACCCGGCCCATGCGGAATTTGCGACCCGAGCCATGTGCGCCACCATCGGCTGCTACCTTTTGATGAGCCTCACATCGTGGGATGGAATCCACACATGCATGATCACATGCGTGGTGACGGCTCTTGTTGATCAGGTCGAGCGGCATCGCAAACAGCGCCTTCGCCTGGGTGGTGCCTTGTTTGGGGGGCTTATGGGGGTGGCGGCATTCGTGTATCTTGTGCCATTGGTTGACGGGATTATAGGTCTGCTGGCCATCCTCGCCGCGGGAACCGCAGTGGCTGCATGGGTCGCGCAAGGAAGCACCAGAGTTTCCTATGCCGGATTGCAGATCGCACTGGCATTTTACATGATTCTGCTCCAGTCCCCCCACGCCGAGACCAATCTCGATGTGATTCGCGACCGGTTGGTAGGGATTTTACTTGGAATCGCCGCCATGAGAATCGCTTTCGCAGGATTCCAAACGCTTCCAATAACTAAACCCAGGCGACCGGAAACTGTCCCCGCATAAAGGGATATTATGTTTTACGACTTATGAGTGTCAAATGGGCGCTCAGCTGAGAATTCATTTCCTTGAGTTTGATTGTTAGAGTCTTGGCGGTCTTTATCGATCCTTTTATCTGTGATCGAAAGCTTGCCATGAAGTATGGGGCGGAGCTTGGGCGGAAGGCTTGGCGCCGAAGCGGTCGACTGGGAAGACGAGGATGCGTGAGCCGTCTTTTTGGTTTTCGGGTGTGCAGGCGGCGAGGACGGCGATAACGGCGCCTTCTTCGTCGAGGACGATATTTGGTCGCTCGATGCGCAGAAATTTCTCCTCGCTGCCGTCGGCGAAGCGGATGGGGATTTGGTTGGTGAAGAGCGGGTCTTTTGAGACCAATTCGTAGGAGAGGCCGTCCTTGGAGGTGTAATAGGCGAAGCTTTTGTGGAATCCGGTGGCGAAGCCGTGGAGGTCGGTGAGCAGCATGTGGTAGCGCTCGCCGTCATGCCAGAGGCAGGGGTCTTCGTTTTGGAAACCGGCGGGCAGGGCGTTTTCGCTGCCCTTGTGCAGCATGGTGTAGGGTCCGAAAATGGAGTCGGCGCGGAAGGCGTGGATGTGGTGCAGGAGTTCGTCGAATTCCTTGCTGCCGGGAAATTTGGGGTTCTCTACTTTCACTTTGCCGACGCCGTAAACGGAGCCGTCCTTGTGGATCCAAAGCCCCGGGTTGTT
>CANMQB010000135.1 GCA_947499885.1 Spartobacteria bacterium | reverse complement strand
ATTCCCTGAACGAGCAGGCGTGTGTTTTTATCAACGAGAATGGACATGGTTTTGAGAGGTTAGGCTGCGGCTGCTACGACTTTTTTTGCGGCGTCGGCGATGTCGGTCGCCGCTGTGAGTTTGAGTCCGGATTCGGAGAGAAGTTTCCGGCCGGCGTCGACATTGGTGCCTTCGAGGCGCACGACGAGCGGGACGGGGAGGTTGACGGCCTTCACGGCATTGATGATGCCTTGGGCAATAACATCGCACTTCATGATGCCGCCAAAGATGTTCACCAGAATCGCCTTCACACGGCTATCTGCGACGAGAATTTTGAAGGCCTCGGTGACCTGCTGCTCGCTGGCTCCACCGCCCACATCGAGGAAGTTTGCGGGTTCGCCGCCGTGATGTTTGATGATATCCATCGTGGCCATGGCCAGACCGGCGCCGTTCACGAGGCAGGCGATGTTTCCATCAAGTCCGATGTAGCTGAGGCTGTGCTTGGAAGCTTCGACTTCGCGCGGGTCCTCCTCCTCGATGTCGCGGTAGGCTTGGACATCTGGGTGGCGGAAGAGGGCATTGTCGTCAAAATTGAATTTCGCGTCGAGTGCGAGGACTTGGTTGTCCTTGGTGATGACGAGCGGGTTGACCTCTACCATTGAGCAGTCGCGGGCGATGAAGAGCTTGTAGAGGTTCTCAAAAAGTGCGCTTGCGTTTTTGAGAAGCGGGGTAGGAATCTCAAGCATCTTAGCAAGCTTGCGGGCTTGGTAGGGCTGGAGACCGATGAGTGGATCGACGGGAAGGTGGAAAATCCTTTCGGGCGTGTGCTCTGCAACTGCTTCGATATCGACGCCGCCCTCGGTGCTGGCTACGACGATGGGAGCTGAGATGGCACGGTCGATGAGAATTGCAAAATAAAGCTCTTTTTGGATTTCCACCGATTGGGCAACGAGCACCTTACGGACGACTCGACCTTCCTCGCCAGTTTGGTGGGTTACGAGGGTTTCCCCGAGCATCTTGGAAGCGGTGTCCCGAATTTCAGCAGGGGTCTTGCAAAGATGCACTCCGCCTTTGAAGCCGTTTTTGAATGTCCCTTTGCCGCGGCCGCCGGCATGAACCTGCGCTTTGATAACGAGGTTTTGAGTGTTTAAGGAAGCAGCGATTTTTTCGGCTTCCTCCGGGGTTGAGGCGACTCCTCCGGGGCTGTTGGCGACGCCGAACAGGTCAAGGAGCTCTTTGGCTTGGTATTCGTGGATATTCATCGGGCGGGTTTTTAAGGCGCGCAGAATAGCCAGCCTGCAACGCTCTCTGCAAGAGCGCAGATGGTATAAAAAAAATGCTTACTCCGATGCTGCCGCCGATTCGATTTTATCAAGGGCTCTGTCTAGGGCCTCTTGTGGGCGAATGAGCTTGGCAAGGTGATCGGCCTTCGTGCTTGTCGCCGGATTGCTTAAAAGCCGATCAAGCTTCGCAGCGAGGCGCGCGGGCGAGATCGCATGGCGGGGCAAAATCTCGGCCACTCCAAGTCGGCGAAGCCGACTGGCGTTATCTGGTTGGTCAAAGGCGTAGGGAACCACCACCGAGGGGAGTCCGGCCTTGAGCGCCTCTGCGCATGTCCCTATGCCGCCTGCATGGACTACTGCGACTGCTCCCGGCAAAAGAGAATGGAGCGGGGCGTAGTTCACCGCCAGAATCGAATCTGGGAGGTCTTGAGGTACTGCGGCATTCCTTCCAGTGAGAAGGATTGCCCTGCGACCCAGTGCCTGTGCAGCTTCTGCGGCTGCTTGATAAAACGATGGCTCAAAATGCGCGACGATTGACCCAAGCGTAAAAACAATCGGAGGGCTTCCGTTTTTTAAAAAATTCTCAACGGCATCTACTCCTCCCCCTTGGTTATAAAATGGAAACCCAGCCTGTACTGTGTCTCGGGGCCAATCGGGTTGTGGGGATGCCAAGAAGTCTGGAAACATAGCCAGCGTGCCGAACGGAGAGTGTTTTGCGTCGAAGATGGGATTCGCTCCGGCCGGCAAACCCAGAGACTGCCGGAATCGGTAATACCCACCCGCCCACATGCGGCCTTCGAGGCGGCCGAAACAATATGCCAAGCGGTGCAGCCACGGGCCCAAATGTCGAAATTTGTGCAACCAAGGGGCTGGAGCCAGCACGCAGGGATCCGTAGCCGAGAGCATCGAGGTCGGTGCCAGTACGACATTCAGCCAAGGGATTTTCTCTGCTGCTGCCACGACCGGCGCCGTGTAAAGCAACTCGCCCACGACCAGAAGATCGGCCCCTCGAGCCGCTCCACATAGGTCTTCATGCGTCGCCGCCACCTCAGCAAAAATCATGTCCCTCAGCAAACGCCGAGGTCCTAATTTCATATCAAAATAATAGGCTAGCGACTCGGCATCCTCTGGAATGGTTGGGCGGAGTGGATGGAATTCCAGGCCGGCACGGGCCACATTCCCCGCGTAGCCGGGCGCTGCGGCCACGACCACATCATGACCTCGATGTGCGGCACCCACTGCCAAGGCGAGCATGGGGTGCAAATCTCCGAGTGATCCGATTGATGCGAATGCCACTCTCATTTTCAGAAGATTCCTGAACGAGGGCAAAGCGCGATTTTTAAATCTTTGTTCTGGAGCATGCGGGTATCGAAAATAGTCATTGCCGCGACTCCCACCATGAGAATCTCATCAGCGCAGAAAAAATCATAAGCGCCACCCGATGCGAGGTCAAACCGAGGAGGTCTCGGCTGCGAAATGGCCGTTCTTTTGGAAGGTCGCAGCCTGAATCGGCCAATGAGAGAGAAAATCCCCCTCCTGTCAGTTGAGACGCGATCTCAACAATTGACTCCCGTATGCCATCTCGTATGCTTGGGTGATGCTTGGAGAATTTGAAAGCCAAAATGAGATCGCCGCTTGCACGCGCACTCTGGATAGTTTGAAGGTGGGGGATTGTGCCGAGATCGAGAGTATTGCTACGGATTGCGACCGGGCAAACCGCATGGCTTCGCTGGGATTTATTCCGGGGCGGATGGTGCGTGTTACCCGCTTTGCCCCCCTCGGTGATCCGATCTCCGTGCAGCTCGAAGGGCAGGAGATCAGCCTCCGCCGAGCCGAGGCGAGGATTATCCGAGTGAAGGGAGGAGCCTGATGAATGCCTTGGCTGAGTCCCCTCTCAAAAAAACAACCGCGCGGCCTTTGGTCGCCCTCGTTGGAAATCCCAATACGGGGAAATCCACCCTTTTCAACCGCCTCACCGGTTTGCGTCAGCACATTGCGAATTATCCGGGCATCACGGTAGAGAAAAAAACCGGGCTCCTTCGTGTGGGGGGCAGCTCTATTGATCTTCTGGATTTACCCGGCTGCTACAGTCTCACGGCTGTCTCGAACGATGAGCGTGTCGTGATGGATGTGCTGGGCGGGCGGCGGGGATTTCAGAAGCCAGACTTGTTGGTTTTTATCCTCGATGCCACGAATCTGAAGCGCAATTTGCTTCTGGTTTCTCAGTGCTCAGAATTGGGTATTCCCGCGTTGATTGTCCTGAACCAGTGCGACGCGGCAAAACGCAATGGCATTCGCATTGATGCGGACTTGCTCTCGAAGCGACTGGGCGTTCCCGTGGTGAAAACCGTCGCCACCCGAGGTCAAGGCCTCAGCGAATTAAAAGATGCGATCGTTTCCGCCTTGGAGTCGCCCTCTGTCTTATCGCGAATCCCTTGGCCGGAGTGCATCACAGAAGGTTGCGGTCTTCTTCGTGCTGGTTTGCAGAACTCGGAAAGTAGTGAACTCAGCCAAGCAGAGGCTCTCCGGGTGCTTTTTGATAGTGACAGCGTGTTTGCCTGTGGAGTGAGCGACAAACTCTGCCTGAAAAAGCTCGTGGATTCGGCGCACAGGAGCATCCGTGATTCCGGTTTGAATCCCGGCTCCGCTGAGGCGGTCATCCACTATCGCCATCTCGATTCTCTCCTGGAGGGCGTCGTCGAAGCGAACGGGCCGATCGCGCGTTCCCACGATTCGATTGATGCCTTGCTCCTCAATCGTGTGTGGGGAACGCTTATTTTTCTGAGCGTGATGTATGTGGTTTTTCAGAGCCTCTACTCGTGGTCGGCGCCACTCATGGATTTGATCGATCTTGGCACATCTGCGGCTCAGGATTTTATCAGTCCATTCCTCTCTTCCTCACCTGCCCTGCAAAGCCTTGTCTGTGATGGCATCATTGCTGGTGTCGGCGGCGTGCTGATTTTTCTCCCGCAGATTCTGATTCTCTTCTTCTTCATCGCGTTGCTTGAGGATACGGGCTACATGGCCCGCGCGGCATTTCTTGTGGACAAACTGTTCAGCTGGTGCGGGCTCAATGGCCGGAGCTTCGTGCCGTTGCTCTCGAGCTATGCGTGCGCGATTCCGGGGGTGATGGCTACCCGCACGCTGAGCGATCCCAAGGCGCGTTTGACCACGATTCTCATGGCGCCCTTTATGAGTTGTTCGGCGCGATTGCCTGTTTACATCCTTCTTATAGGCACATTCATCGAGCCCCTTTACGGTCCGCTTGTGGCTGGTGCCGTGCTTTTCGCGATGCACTTTGTGGGTCTCGCCCTCGCGCTTCCGCTGGCATGGCTGCTGAACACGTTTTTTCTGAAAATCAAAACCCAGCCGTTCATCTTGGAGATGCCCGATTACCGTGTTCCAACGTTGCGAAATATTTTTCATCGCATGTGGGAACGCGGGCGCGAGTTTGTGTTGCGGGCAGGAACCGTCATTCTCGCTTTTTCCATACTCATTTGGTCGCTCCTGTACTTTCCGCGTGACCCAAGCGTGGAGGAACAAACCACCCAATCTTTTCTTCGCGAGGCCGCTGCCAACCATTCTGAGGTCGAGATTCAGGATGCCTTGAAAAATCCCACCTCCGAATTGAACCAAGTTCTCACCCACCGCATTGATTCAGCCTACATCGAGCAAAGCTATCTCGGCCGCTTCGGTAAAGCTGTGCAACCCGTCTTTGACCCTGCGGGATTTGACTGGAAGATCACGGTGGGAGTCCTCTCCAGCTTCCCTGCCCGCGAGGTCATTATTGCCACGATGGGGATCATCTACAATCTCGGAGCTGATGTGGATGAGGGGTCGGATGACTTGCGCAGCGTTCTTCAGAATGAAAAATGGACCAGCGGACCTCGGAAGGGCGAGCCCGTTTTCACTCTCCCCGTCGTGCTGGGAATTATGGTTTTCTTTGCGCTTTGTATGCAGTGCGGGGCGACCGTTGCCATCATCGCCCGAGAGCTCAACTGGCGCTGGGCGGCCTTTTCATTCTTTGGAATGACCGGTCTGGCTTGGCTGGGAGCCGTTTTGATTTACCAGATTGGCAGGTTAATTTGATCGCATGACTGTACTTGAACTCTTCCTCATCCCTCTTGCCATCTGCGGGGCGCTCGCTTTTTTGTTGCGTGGAATTTGGAAGCGTCAAAAAAAAGCAAAACCAATCTGTGGTGGGAACTGCTCCTGCAAACCGGAAGGCCTCCACAAATGAACTTCGACCTCCACAAATTTCGGCTCTACGGCATTCTGGATATGGGCTACGTCGCCCCGGTAGATGCGCCTCGCATCGCCACCGAGATGCTCGATGGCGGAGTTGAAATCCTTCAACTGCGTGCAAAACGCCTCCTCCCCGCTGACATCCTTCAGCTCGCTCGGCTTCTCGTTCCGCTCTGCCGGAGTGCCGGAGTGCCCTTCATTCTCAACGACCATCCCACCCTCGTGGCCGAATCCGGAGCCGACGGGGTGCATGTGGGGCAGGATGATATGTCCGTGCAAGAGGCCCGCAGTCTCGCTGGTCCAGGTAAGATCGTTGGGCTTTCCACTCATAGTCTCCACCAGGCCACATCGGCTGTGGGAGAAAAACCCGACTACATCGGCTTTGGTCCGCTCTTTTCAACGCCGACCAAACCCGACTACGTGGCCATTGGTACCTCCGATATCCTAGAGGCTCACAAGCTTGTGCCACTGCCGATCTACTGCATCGGTGGTATCAAACTCGAGAACCTCCCCAGCCTCATCGCGGCCGGAGCTCAGCGCGTAGTCATTGTTTCGGGAATCCTCCAAGCCGAAAACATTGCGGACTATTGTTGTGCCTGTCGGCTTGCCATCGGCGCAGCCAGCGAGTGAGCAAAAAGCGACACCGCGATAGTAGCTGTCTTTTTTTGATCTGCATACGCCTAGAGCCTCAAGCAAATTGCCCAAAAAATGCCCCCTAAGATCACAAGGGGAATGACAAGAAACTCTTCGAAAAATGAGTTTTAAAAACTTTGTTTGCTTAATTTTACGATAGTCCTAACTGGGACCAAATTCACATTTGGCAGTCTCTTGGCTGGCATGAAATTTACCGCCTCGAAAAAGGTTGGCACGCTGATTGCTTATTGGTTGCGTCACCTTGGATTTTTCAATCCAAGACACACAATCAACTCAATACAACCATGCTCATAAAAACTAAAACACTGGCACGCCTAGCCGCTGCAATCCTCGCGGCAGGTTCTCTTACCTTGTCACCGGCGTTTGCGCAAGACGCCACCACCACAATCGTCGAGGAAAAAACAACTACTACGACTGTTGTCGCAGAAACTACCACCGCTCCGGCGGAGGCTGCTGCACCAGCTGATCCGACAACGGAACAGCGTCTCGCCGACCTCGAGGCCTATGTGAACAACTCCGCACGCACCCCGGATGTGGCATCCAAGATCGCCGGCCCCGGCCCTGGTCATAATGCTTGGCAAATGGTGAGCACGGCTCTGGTGCTCTTCATGACATTGCCCGGCTTGGCCCTCTTTTATGGCGGCTTGGTGCGCTCGAAGAATGTGCTTTCGATCTTGGCCATGACGCTTGGGATCGCCGGACTGGTGACAATTCTCTGGTTTCTGTGTGGATACAGCCTCACCTTCTCCGGTGGCAACGCTTTCATCGGTGATTTCGCGCAAGCCTGCTTCAATGGGATGCTTCCAGGCAATGTCGGCGCGGGCTACTACTGGATCTCTGACTACATCTGG
>CANMQB010000134.1 GCA_947499885.1 Spartobacteria bacterium | reverse complement strand
AGTTCGCGGATCATGAGAATATTGCCATATCCGCTGGCGTAGTGGAGGGCCGTGCCTCCATGCGGGGTAGCTTGGTCCAGACGGCTCTTGGGCAGCAACGCACGGAAGCAACGGAGGTCTTTATTGGCTGCAGCCATGGTCAGAGGTGTCTGCTTCCATTTGTCTTGGATGTCCGTTTTTGCGCCCGCCGCCAACAGTTGCTGCACGCAGGGAGATTGGCGGAATTGTGTGGCATAGTGCAGGGCGGTATCGCCATTGAGGTCGATAATGTCCAATGCCGCTCCGTGTTTGAGGAGTTCGTCGATAATGTGCGTAAATCCGCACTGGGCGGCCACCATCAGGGCGGTTTGCTTGTATTTTCCACGCAGAGCATTGATGTCGGGGCAAGGAAGAGTCGCGCGCAAGGCGGTGAGATCGCCGTAGGACGCCGCCTTGTAAAGTGGCGATTCCGTTGCATCCTCCGCTTGCTTGGGATCTCTCGGGCAGATGTTTCCATTGAAATCGAAAGTGGGGGCTTTTTTGACACGCTCGGGGCCATCCAATTCGCCATCGACCGCTGCAAGCCGTGCATCGCGGATTTCATAGGCTTCGGATTCTTTAACCAAATCTGGACGACTGTAGGAGAGTGCTTTTCCGGAGTAGATTTTAGCTTGGGCCAGATTTCCAAATTCAACGCTGGCTCGGGAACAGCGGTCCCAGAATAACGACTTATCGGTGGTCGCCAGCTCGGCGGCTGCGCTCCATGCCTGAATCGCCTCGGGTAGGCGGCAGAGTCGTTCCAAAATATCGCCCTTCAGGGAGTGGTAACTTTCGTCACTGCCGTCGAGCGCGATGGCTTCATTGATATAGGCGAGAGCCTCCTCGTCTTGAAAGAGATTGTGGAGTGTGTGCGCTGAGCCATGGAGGGTCGAGGACCTGCGCTGCCTCTTGAGCGCGATGAAGCGGTGGTCGAGGGCCTGGTCGTGCGCCTCAAGATCCTCCAGCAGATTAGCCAGGGTTTCATGAATCGCATTGGGGCCCTCATGCCCGCCCACAAGCGAGAGCGCTTTCCAGTAATTTTCAACGCCCCATGCCAGAATGCGCTTGCGTGTTTCGGAGGTGACTCCGCTCAGCCTAGCATTTTTTCTGAACATGTGGGCCATGACGCCGCTGAGCCACTGCAAAGGGATGGATTTAGGCTCCAAGGCCGTTTGTGCGACAAGGGCATTGTAGTAGAACAATCCGGTGTGGCTATCCTTGGCGGTATCGATACCCAGAACGAATCCGGAAGCGCGGCCCTCTAGAGATTCTGGTTGGCTTGCCAAGAGCTGCACGAACAGCGGCAGGGAGTCGTCCAGATCGAACCTGGAGCGGGCCAAAACCGCCGCCCAAAAAATCGCCCTTGGGGAACGCTCGCCCTCCTTGATGGCCTGCTGCACTTCAGCCTCTGCTTGATTTTGATCACCAGCCGAGAGGAGGCGTAAAATTTTCTCCTCCGAAAATCCCGATGCGGCTTGAACAACGGAAAACGAGAGCATGCATAGTATCATCCCAAAGAAAAGGAATGCTCGAAGACTCGATAGATGGGAGGGCGTCATGGTCACGAAGCAATCTCGTTGTGAGTTAGATTTACACCGAACAGCGCGCATCCGCTTGATCCCCTTCCGAGTGCAACCAGCAGCGCTCGGAGATTCCCATTCAGAAAAGTCCACACTGTTCAAGATCATTGGAAATTACTATGCCCCCATTCGCCGTATCGGGAGCGGCAAAAGGCTTGATGAAGACATTCAGGGCGCCTGTTTTCCTGATGGTGATAATGGAATCTTCTTGGGCGCGGACGAAATGGGTGCAAAATACAAACGTGTTTATGGACTCGGGTATGCGGACGTATCTCATAAAGACGCTTATCTCTGTCACAGAGGTTGGGTTTTGACAAGTCGGGAGAATCAACGACACAAGGAGGAAGTTTCGGTAAGCGCGCATCAGGCTTGGGTCGGCGAAGGCCCGCCTACCCTAATTTAGTTTTTGCAAAAAATTGGTTTCAAGATGAGCGCAAAAATGCCAGGCCAGCATTTTGACGCATTTTACTGCTGCTGAGCTGACTTAATGGCAGGAGTTTCCATCTTGCCGCGAACGCTGAAAGTCGTTAGCAAAAGCGCTTGTAATCGGCACACCCTCAGCGCAGCAGTTGGCCGTCGCCGCCTACTTTGGTGATGGCGATTTGCTCGGCCTCATCGGCGAGCTTGCGCAGTTTTGCAACCTGCTCGGGAGTCGGAGTTGCTCCTTGGGTCTCGATTAAAACCAAGCGGATTTTTTTGATGCGGCCTGTAAATTCCGTGACCATCTCGGTGGCTTTCAGGCGGGGGTTCAAGGTTTCCAAGCGGTCTAAAAAATAATCAATTACATCTACGCGGTTCAGGGTGTCGGCCTTTGCAGGCGAGTAGCGCTCGTCGGTGCTGACCGCTCCGAGTTGAAAACCTCGAAGCCACCCGCCCAAGCTGACCATGTGCGCCATCTCTTCGTCGTGAAGCTCCATCATGGATTCTTCGACATCGGCTTGGGTTTTTACCAATTCCCCGCGCATGCCAAGCCAGTCGCCTTTGTCGCTGAGTTCGAGGAGGCTTTTACTCCGCTTGGCGAGTCGGTTGCCGACCCCAAGCGAGCGAGATTGCCGAATGAGCTCACGACCGATGTCTTGAACATCCTGTGGACGCTCGGCAATCGTGAGCATGAAACCGTCTGCTACCAGCGAACCGAAGTGCAGCGCGGTCTGGAGACGGTTGCTGAAACTTGCCTCACGGTTTGCTGTCTCGATGGTCCGGAGAGGCACTGGGCGAAAATTTTCGAGATCTTTGAGCAACGATGCAATCGAAGGCGAGGTCACGGGATTTACCCCAAGTTCCTCACGCATGTGTTCCGTGGAACTCGCCTCCAATTCATTCTCGGTATTGGTCTGCGCGACCAGAGAGCCGCATGATGCGGCGAAGATTATTGCTGCGATGAAAGAAATGGGCTTCACGCGATCTACAATAGACACCACTCCCCTCGTTTCCAATCAAGCGAGAAACCACTTTCGCAAAAAAACCTTTGGGTTCATATTTGGTGTATGGTCATCGGAGTACCCAAGGAAATCAAAGCCCAGGAGCATCGCGTGGCGCTTCTGCCGTCAGCCGCCTATCAACTTCTCAAACACGGCCATCAAGTCATCGTTGAGTCTCAGGCAGGAGTAGGCGTTGGCTTTGGTGATGACAACTACCGCGAAGCCGGTGTCGAAATCGTCTCAAGCCATGCCGAGGTTTTTCATCGCGCCGACATGGTGGTCAAAGTGAAGGAACCCTTGCCAGAGGAGTACCCTCTCCTCCGCAAGGGCCAGATTCTTTTCACTTACCTGCACTTGGCTGCCAGCCGTCCCCTCACCGAAGCCCTCATGAAAACAGGAGCCACCTGCATCGCGTATGAAACGGTGAGGGTCAACAATCGCCTTCCGCTTCTCGAGCCGATGAGTGAAATTGCCGGCCGGATGTCCGTGCTGGTCGGTGGATATTTCCTCGCCAAGCACACGGGCGGTAAAGGCGTTCTTCTCGGTGGCGTGCCCGGCGTCCTACCCGGAAAAATTGTCGTCATCGGTGGCGGCACTGCCGGCGTCAATGCGGCCAGGATGGGAACAGGCGTGGGAGCAGATGTGACCATCCTCGAGGTCGATCTGGAGCGGATGCGTTTCCTAGATATCACGATGAGCACGGCTCACACCCTTTACTCCAGTGAGTCGAGTCTTCTCGATCTCTTGCCCACGGCGGATCTCCTCATCGGAGCTGTTCTGGTCCCCGGCGCGAAGGCTCCAAAACTCTTGACCCGCGACATGCTTCGTCTCATGAAGCCGGACAGCGTGGTGGTGGATATCGCGATCGACCAGGGTGGTTGCATGGAAACATCACGCCCGACCACTCATGACAACCCGACTTTTGTTGAGGAAGGGATCGTGCACTACTGCGTCGCAAATATGCCTGGCGCTTATGCCCGCACGGCTACTCAGGCCCTTACCAACGTGACCTACCGTTATATTGAAGCGCTTGCCGACTTTCCTCTCCCAGAGGCCTTCGATCGCGTGGCGGGACTTCGTGAGGGATTGAGCATTTACCAAGGCGGCGTCACTTGCAAAGTCGTTGCCGATACCCACGGCCTAGATTACACGCCTTTTGTAGCCTCATGACACTCGAACAGGAAATTCATACCATTGGAAGCCGCGCGCGCGACGCTTCACGCGCCCTCGCACGCCTTACGGCCACCCAAAAAAATAAAATCCTCATCGCCATGGCGGATGAACTCGTCGTTCGTTCGCCGGAGATTCTCGCTGCCAATGCGGAGGATACCGCTGCCGCCGAACAAAACGGCCTCACCCAAGCCGCCATTGACCGTTTGCGCCTCACGCCTGATCGCGTCGCGGCCATGGCCGACGGCATCCGCCAAGTGGCTGGACTCGATGATCCAGTTGGCCAAGTTCTCCGGGACTGGAGCCGACCCAATGGAATTCATATTCAAAAAGTCCGCACGCCGATTGGCGTCATCGGTATCATTTACGAGTCCCGCCCAAACGTCACTGCAGACGCGGCTGTACTCTGTCTGAAAACCGGGAACGCGGTCATCTTGCGCGGTGGATCCGAAGCGCTTGCCTCCAACCTAGCCATTGCCAAAGCCCTTCAATCGGGAGGATTCGAAGCAGGTTTGCCCGATTTCTCCGTGCAGCTCATTCCCACAAAAGACCGCGAAGCTGTGAAACTCATGGCCGCCATGGATCAGTTCATGGACGTCATCATTCCTCGCGGCGGCCACTCGCTCATCGAGGCTGTTGTCAACTCCGCCCGTATGCCTGTGATCAAGCACTACGACGGCATCTGTCATGTTTATGCGGACCGGGAAGCCGATCTGCAAATGGCCCTCGACATAGCGATCAACGCCAAATGCCAGCGCCCCGGCGTGTGCAACGCTCTCGAGACGCTCCTCGTCCACCGTGACATCGCCTCAGAGTTTCTTCAACTCGCCACACCCGCATTGAGTGCCGCCGGCGTCGAAATCGTCGCCGATCCGAAAGCTTTCGAAATCCTTTCTCAACTCGGTTACAAGGCCCTCCGCGAAGCGGATGATTCCACCTGGCGCACCGAGTGGCTCGACCTCATTCTCTCTGTTCGCATCGTGGATGACCTTGCCGCCGCCATCAATCACATCGAGACATTCGGCTCGCACCACAGCGACGCGATCATCACCCGCAATCCTTCGACTGCCGAAGCCTTCCTTGCGGCCGTTGATTCTGCGACCGTTTACTGGAATGCTTCCACGCGTTTCACCGACGGCGGAGAGTTCGGCTTCGGTGCCGAGATCGGCATCAGCACGGACAAGCTCCACGCCCGGGGTCCTATGGGGCTCGAAGAACTCACCACCTACAAATACCTCATCCGCGGCGAAGGCCAGATCCGGAAATGAAAATCGTCGGCTCCCGAAAACAAACTCCGCCAACAACGTGATCACCCTCCTCTCCGTGCCCTCTGTGTCCTTTGACTCGCTCGCTCCCGCTCGGCTCGCCCTGCGGGCCAACCTTCGGTTGCTCTATCTCAAAGGCCCCGCCTTTTCGATTGTGGTCAACCCCTGCCGCCGCCCATGAAAACCCTCCGCGTTCACTATGAAGGCCGCGTTCAAGGCGTGGGCTTCCGCTACACCGTCAAAAACCTCGCCCGCGAATTTGATGTCTCCGGTACGGTCGAAAACCTGCCCGATGGCCGTGTGGAGTTAATCGCTAGCGGCGAACCGGACGAAGTTGATGCCTTCCTCGAAGGTATTCGCACGAGCCATCTTGCCAGCCATATTTCCCTTGAATCTCCACAAACCATTGCCCGTCCCGAATCCCTGCGCGGGTTCGCCATCTTGCCATGACATCACCTGCCGTCCGCATTGAAAATTTGACCAAAATCTTTCCTGTTCCACTGCGTCGTCAACGGGTCACAGCGGTTCGTAACCTCAGCTTCGAGGTCCGTCCGGGGGAGGTTTATGGACTCCTCGGCCCCAACGGCAGCGGGAAGAGCACTACACTCAAAATCCTCCTTGGCCTCGTCACTCCCAATCAAGGTCGGGCCATGATTTTTGGCAAGGACAGCCGCGATTATCACAGCCGTGCCGCAGTGGGTTTCCTTCCTGAAAATCCCTATTTCTACAAATTTCTTACCGCAGCAGAGACTCTTCGCTTCTATGGGAATGTTTGCGGATTACGGGGCGCCACCCTCAACAAGCGGATTGACGAGCTGCTGGCTCTCGTCGGTCTTGAAGAAGCGCGCGACCGCCGCATTGGCGGTTTCTCCAAAGGCATGCTGCAACGCATTGGCCTTGCGCAAGCGCTCGTTCAAGACCCGCTCCTCATTGTTCTCGACGAGCCGACGGCCGGAGTTGATCCCGCCGGATCGCACCAGATAAGGGATCTGATTCTTGACCTCAAAAAACGTGGCAAGACGGTCCTGCTGACCTCTCACCTCCTTGAACAGGTTCAGGAAATCTGCGATCGAGTGGGCATCATGGCCCGAGGGGAAATGATTCGCGAAGGGGCACTCGAGGATTTGGTTTCCGTTAAAAACCAGACCGAGTTCATCATCGAAAACCTGTCCTCCGAGGTCCGTCTTCAGATCGAGCAACTCGTTCAAAAATCCGGTTCCAACCTCCTCTGCTCGCGTCAACCGCAGCGCTCGCTCGAAAGCGTCTTTCTCGAGCTCACGGCTCCTCAATCTCACGGCTCGAAATGAATCTTTTTCTCACCGGCACAGATACCGGCGTCGGGAAAACCTTTGTTGCTGCACTTCTCACGCGTGCGCTTCGTGCAGCTGGTCTCGGCACGCTTGCTCTCAAGCCATTCTGTTGCGGGGAACGAGAGGATGTCGAAATTTTGCGAGCGGCTTCGGGATGCGTTTTGACCAACGACGAAACAAATCCCATCTGGCTTCAAGCCCCTGCAGCCCCGCTTGTCGCCGCGAAACTTGAAAACCGCATCCTTTCGT
>CANMQB010000133.1 GCA_947499885.1 Spartobacteria bacterium | reverse complement strand
GCGAACCGGACGAAGTTGATGCCTTTCTCGAAGGTATCCGCTCCAGCCATCTTGCCAGCCATATTTCCCTTGAATCTCCACAAACTATTCCCCGACCCGAATCCCTGCGCGGGTTCGCCATCGTGCCATGACATCACCTGCCGTCCGCATTGAAAACCTGACCAAAATCTTTCCTGTTCCGCTGCGTCGTCAACGGGTTACAGCGGTTCGCAATCTCACCTTCGAGGTCCGTCCGGGCGAGGTCTACGGACTCCTCGGGCCCAACGGCAGTGGGAAGAGCACCACACTCAAAATCCTTCTTGGCCTCGTCACTCCCAATCAAGGTCGGGCCATGATTTTTGGCAAGGACAGTCGCGATTATCACAGTCGTGCCGCAGTGGGCTTCCTTCCTGAAAATCCCTATTTCTACAAATTTCTTACCGCAGCGGAGACCCTGCGCTTCTATGGCAATGTTTGCGGATTACAGGGCGCCACTCTTAACAAACGGATTGACGAGCTCTTGTCTCTCGTCGGTCTTGAAGATGCGCGTGATCGCCGCATTGGCGGTTTTTCCAAAGGTATGCTGCAACGCATTGGCCTTGCGCAAGCGCTCGTTCAAGACCCGCTTCTCATTGTTCTCGACGAGCCGACGGCCGGCGTTGATCCCGCCGGATCGCACCAGATCCGCGACCTCATCCTCGACCTCAAAAAACGCGGCAAGACGATCCTGCTGACCTCTCACCTCCTTGAACAGGTTCAGGAAATCTGCGACCGAGTGGGCATCATGGCCCGAGGGGAAATGATTCGCGAAGGGGCACTCGAAGATCTTGTTTCTGTTAAAAACCAGACCGAGTTCATCATCGAAAATCTGTCCCCTGAAGTCCGTCTGCAGATCGAGCAACTCGTTCAAAAATCCGGCTCCAACCTCCTCAGCTCGCGTCAACCGCAGCGTTCGCTCGAAAGCGTCTTTCTCGAGCTCACAGCCACTCAACCGCAAGGCTCGAAATGAACCTTTTCCTCACCGGCACAGATACCGGCGTCGGGAAAACCTTTGTTGCTGCACTTCTCACGCGTGCACTTCGTGCAGCCGGTCTCGGCACGCTGGCTCTCAAGCCACTCTGTTGCGGGGAACGGGAGGATGTCGAAATTTTGCGAGCGGCTTCGGGATGCGTTTTGACCAACGACGAAACAAATCCCATCTGGCTTCAAGCCCCTGCAGCCCCGCTTGTCGCCGCGAAACTTGAAAACCGCATCCTTTCGTTGGATGTCCTTGAGACGTGGTTTTGCGACCTCTCGCAAAAATATCCCTCCCTCCTTGTCGAAGGTGCGGGTGGCTGGCTGGTTCCGATCACTCCCGAGCAAACCCTTGCCGACTTTGCCGCGCGCCTCGCCCTGCCTGTTGTCCCCGTCGTATCAAACCGACTTGGCTGCTTGAATCATACTCTCCTCACGCTCGAGAGCATTCGCGCGCGAGGACTGCACTGCCCGGGCATCATTCTCAATCACCTCACGGCTCCGTCGGATGCCGCCACCCGCGCCACGCGTGAAATCCTCGAGCAATCTATACCGATTCTTTTGGAGATTCACCCTGCTCAGGATTCGATATCCCATGCCGATTTGGCTGGGTTTCTTGATAAAGACTGGCGGTGAGGGAGGGATTCGAACCCTCGGTAGCCTTTTGGACTACGGCGCTTTAGCAAAGCGCTGCTTTCGACCACTCAGCCACCTCACCAGAATTGAAATTCAACTAAAACACGGAACCCTCATTCGGTCAATCCTCTCGATGACCCTTGCCGGGAGGCCTTCGGCTCGCGACTCCAAATTTAAGACGCTGAGCTGCGTTTCACAGCGGCAGCAAGGGGCGCCACAAATTCCGCGATCTGTTTGGTTAGCATCTCGGATTTTCCGTGTTCGCCAATCCGACGAACGATGGCGCTTCCGACCACTACGGCATCCGACTCTTTTGAAACCTCCGAGGCTTGCTCCGGTGTGGAAATTCCAAATCCCACGGCAACTGGCAGGCTGGTGTGCTTTTTGATTTCGGCCACCTTGGCAGAAATGTCAGTAGAGAGACTGCTCTGCTCTCCTGTGACTCCCTCGCGGGAGACGTAGTAAATAAATCCTTCCGCTGACTTCGCGATGAGCTCCATGCGCTCGGGCGGGGTCGTCGGCGCGATCAGACGGATCGAGAGAAGACCGTGCGATTTCATCAGCTCGGCATTGCGCTTCGCTTCGTCGGGTGGCAGGTCGAGAATCAAGAGACCATCTGCTCCAGCATTCGCTGCATCTGCGTGGAACTTATCGAATCCATACACGTAAATGGGATTCAGGTAGGTGAAGAAGACAATCGGAATCTCTGAGTGGCGGCGGATTTCACGCACCGTATCCAGTACCCCGGCGACAGTGGCTCCTGCCTCCAGCGCTCGTGCTGAAGCGGCTTGGATCGTTGCTCCATCTGCCAGCGGATCTGAAAAGGGAATGCCCAGCTCAATGATGTCCACACCCGATTCTTCCATCGTCTTCACGAGGGCCGCGGTGGATTTCAAATCCGGATCGCCCGCTGTAATGTAAGCGATGAATCCGCACTGCCCGGCGGCACGTAGGGTTTCAAATTTTTTATCAATACGGTTGGATGTGTTCATAGAGTGGCAGGTTTTTCTAAGCCTCGTGTTATCCACACCCCGAGCAGGGCGATGTCTGCAGGTGTCACGCCGCTGAGACGCGCGGCTTGGCCTAGGGTTTCTGGTCGTATGCTAGTGAGTTGCTGTACCGCTTCGGTGCGGAGGCCGTTGATTTTTGCGAAATCCACCCACGAGGGAATTTCCTTACCCTCATGGCGCGCGGTGCGGGCGATCTGTTCTTCTTGGCGCGTTATATAGCCTGCGTATTTTAAGTCGGTCTCAACTTGTTCCCATACCGGTTGAGGGAACTGGGTGCGGATTTCATAAGGTACGTTGCACCACGTGTTCTCAGGCCGCTTCAGCCAGCGCTCGAGAGGAACTGTCTCGATTTTGAATTCATTCAGGCGCGACATGAGCGAAGTCAGGTGAAGTTGTTTTTGCTTGAAGCGCGAGGCGCGTTCGCCTTCCACGAGTCCACATTCGATCCCCTTTCCTGTGAGACGCAGGTCGGCATTGTCTTGTCGGAGGAGGAGGCGGTACTCCGCGCGGCTGGTGAACATGCGGTACGGTTCCGGCGTGCCTCGCGTTACCAGATCATCCAGCATCACGCCGATGTAGGCCTCGTGCCGGGCGATCGTGAGGGGTGGTCGCTTTAAATGCTTGAGTGCGGCATTGGCTCCGGCGACGAGCCCTTGGGCTGCGGCTTCCTCGTAGCCCGATGTGCCATTGATCTGGCCCGCAAAATAGAGGCCGGGCAGGCGTTTGGTTTCGAGCGTCGTGTGCAATTGGGTGGGTGGGCAGTAGTCGTACTCCACCGCATAGCCGGGACGCAGAATCTCCGCATTCTCGAGGCCTCGCACGCTTCGGATGAATTGGTACTGAACTTCAAACGGAAGGCTCGTTGAAACGCCGTTCACATAAATTTCATCAGTGTGGCGGCCCTCCGGCTCGAGAAAAAGCTGGTGCTGGCCCTTTTCGGAAAATTTGACGACTTTGTCCTCGATGCTCGGGCAGTAACGTGGCCCGACGCCTTCGATCACCCCCGAGTAGAGCGGGGATTTATCGAGATTGGAGCGGATGATTTCGTGTGTGGTTTCGTTGGTGTACGTGATCCAGCAGCAGATTTGGCGGGCATGAAATGCGCCATCGCGCCATTCGTTGAGAGTATGGAGGTCGTCTTCTCCGCGTTCCAGAGTATCGGCCAGGTAGCTGAACAAGGGCGGCGGTTGGTCGCCGTGTTGTGCTTCGCATTGGGAAAAATCCAAGCTTTTTGCAAGGAGGCGGCATGGCGTGCCGGTCTTGAAACGCGCGACTTCAAACCCAAGCTCGCGCAGGCAGTCGCTGAATGTGGACACCGCATCGCCGAGGCGCCCGCCGGCCTGGTTTCGCAAGCCGACATGCAGCAGACCTCGCATGAAAGTACCGGTCGTAACCACGACCGCGCCACCATTGAAACGCACCCCGAAATTTGTCTCCACCCCCTCAATGCCGTTAGGACCCACGATGAGCTGGGTCACATTCGCTTGCTTGATGTCCAACCGCTGCTGGCGCTCGAGGAGCGCTTTCATTCGGAATTGATAGGCTTTTTTATCACACTGCGCTCGGGGGGCACGCACACTCGGGCCTTTCGTGGCATTGAGCATGCGGAATTGGATGCCGGTCGCGTCGGTATTCAGTGCCATCGCACCACCCAGGGCGTCGATCTCTCGCACCATATGACCTTTTGCCAGCCCTCCAATGGCTGGGTTGCACGACATCTGCCCGACCGTATCTGCATTTTGTGTGAGCAGAAGGGTCTCGCAACCAAGCCGTGCGGAAGCCATTGCTGCCTCGATGCCTGCGTGACCGGCCCCGATGACAATGACGTCGTAGGTTTTTGGATAAACGAAGTCGCTCAAGTTAATCTGTCGGCAGGCCGTGCTCGGCGAGCTTCTTTTGCAAGGCTTCGGGGTCGAGTTTGAAGCTGTTTTTCAGAATGATGTCGCCCGCGACGAAGTTGTCGAACGTTCCCCTCACTCCTATGTTTTCTCCTTTAACGATGAAGGATGTGGCGTTCGAGAGGTTGCCGTTCCAGTCGGAATGATACACCGTGGCTTTTGTTTCATCGTCTGCCACTGTGACAATCGACGAGGGGATAAAATCCGCCGAGAAAACGGCCTTCACATCGGGCGTGGTTCGGTTCGGGAGCTGCAGATAAGCTGTGAGTGGATCGCCTTCCTCGTCATCAGACTGCGCCACACTACCCACCCGACCGTAAACGCAGATGCGCATCCCATTGTATTTTTGCAAAGCTTGGGTTTCCGAGTTTGCGAAGTCGTTTACGATCTGCTCCAGAGTCACAAAACCGTCGGGCGAAAGTGGCGCAAGTGGGTTTTGGCTCAGGCCAATGAGGTTGGAGGCGCACAAGAGCGCGAGGGAAATGGCTGTGGTCTTCATATCAGTTCCAAATCATGCCGCATCAGCCGATATAGCTCAACGCTAAATCCTCATTTCTCATTGTTCACCGCAGTAATGTCACGCTGGGATGCGACTTGAAACCATGGGCTTTCCTTGTCAGCCACAATTTCCCCTCGCAATCACCTGCTGATCGTGCGATGTAGGGTTTCCTTAATAATCCAATGATACGTTCTCATTCTACCAAAGCGAAGATTGTTCCCTTTCTAGCAGCAGGCCTTTTGGCTCTTCCCTCATGCAAACCTCCAACACCTCCAGAGCCCAAGCCACCAGTCGCTGCGACCCCTTCCGACTCCAAGCCGCAAGCTGCTGCGACCCCTGCCACAGCGGACGCTTCCGCTCAAGCCGTGCTCGACAAGCTCAAGGAAGCAGGCGTGGAAGCTACTATTTCCAACCAACCCGAAACACCTCCGGCGGCTGATAACAAACCGATCGATCTCCCCGAGATCGTTGCCACAGTGAATGGGCAAAATATCACCAAGCAACAACTTCAAGACCTCTTCAACGCCGCCCTCCAAGCTTCGGGCGCAAAGATCGAAAGTCTCAACGCCCAACAGCAACTCGGAGGCTACACGCAACTTCTTCAAGACCTGATCATGGACAAGTTGGTTGCCGAGGCATCCTCCAGCGAACAGGTGAGCGATGCCGATGTCGATGCAGAGTTGGCAAAAATCAAAGGCCAATTTCCTGATGACAAAGCCTTCCAAGAGCAGATCTCCCAAGCGGGAATGACACCCGAAAAGCTCAAGGAAAACATCCGCACCGGTCTTCAACAAAGCCGTTGGATGAAATCCCAAGTGAACACGCCAGAAGTCACAGACGAGAAAGCCAAGGCTTTCTACGACTCGAATATCAAAGAATTCGAGCAACCCGAAACCGTCAAAGCCAGCCATATCCTTTTCATGGTTGACGCGGACGCCACGCCCGAGGTTGTGAAGCAGAAGGAAGATGCTGCTCTCAAAGCGGCCGAGCGCGCTGCTGCTGGTGAAGACTTCACCAAGCTGGCGAAGGAACTCTCCGAAGAACCCGGTGCCGCCGAGTCCGGTGGAGACCTAGGATTTTTCCCCAAAGACCGCATGGTTCCTGAATTCGCTGAAGTCGCATTCACTCAGAAAACTGGCGATATCAGCAAGCCGGTAAAAACCCAGTTCGGTTGGCATATCATCAAGGTCACTGAGAAGAAGGACGCCGGCACCGTGCCATTTGATCAGGTCAAGGAACAAGTCGTCTCCTACCTCAAAAGCTCCAATCAGCGTGAAGCCGTTCAAGCCGTGCTGAACAAGCTCAAAGAATCCGCTAAAGTAGAGACTTTCCTCCCGGCGGCTAGCTAGAGCCCGAATGGAGGAAGTATCGGGAAAACCCGCAGCGGGCGTCATCGGGCTCGGCCTCATAGGCAGTCGAGTCGCTGCCTGCCTGCGGCGTGCAGGACATCAAGTCTGGCTCTGGAACCGCACGGTGCGGCCAGAGCCGAACTTCCTCAGCTCGCCAGCCGAAATCGCGGAGGCTGCACGATACATTCAGATTTTTGTTTCGGATGGTGATGCCCTGCACTCCGTACTCCGCGCGATGCTTCCATCGCTCACGGCCGAGCATGTCATCCTCAATCACGCTACTGTTTCGCCAGCCGACACTCTCGTCGCAGCTGAAATCGTCGCCGAAAAACACGCCTCATTTCTCGATGCCCCCTTCACTGGCAGCCGAGACGCAGCGGCTGCTGGCCAGCTTGTTTACTACATCGGCGGCGACCCGCAGGTCCTCGATCGCGTTCGCACACAGCTAGGAGCCTCTTCCAAACAAATTCTTCAGATTGGAGGCATCGGCCAAGCCTCGGTCGTCAAAGTCGCCACCAACCTCATTTCTGCAAACGCCGTCGCGTCTCTCACCGAGGCCTTTGCTCTCCTCGATCGCTACGGCGTGGAACTTCACAAACTCCCCCTCGCACTGGAAAACAACGCCGCTCGCTCGGGA
>CANMQB010000132.1 GCA_947499885.1 Spartobacteria bacterium | reverse complement strand
AAGTGACTTACAAAAAACATGCACCGTCTTAGGAGGTGTCCCATGTTCCAAGAGTTCTGATGTGTAAGCTTCGGTGATACGTGTGCGGTTTTCCATACTTGCGTGAGAATAGTGACTAGTTCCTATACGCCCCGGAGTGCTTACTGGATACTAAAGCTCGATCCAGCTCGAAGGCATGAGCAAGCCGAGCTCCAGTTTTCAGCTCATCTCCTCGAGAAGACTCCCCTCAAAAAAACTCACCTTTTCATGTTCTGAGGAAAAATTTGCCCACCACTCCAGTTGAATGAACCGCTTTGTTCGGCAGTTCTTGCCAGTTCTTAAGCATTTTTCTTAAAAAAAGACTTGGCACGATGGTTGCTCCCAAGACTATCGCAGAGAAACGACCCATGGATTGGGTCACAACCAATAAATCATTATGATATCAATCAACGTCAACCCAGCAGCAAGTGGTGCAGGTCTTAACCTCGGTAAATCAAACGACGCACTTCAGAAAAGCCTCTCCCGCCTTTCAAGTGGCCGACGCATTGTAAATTCCAGCGACGACGCCGGCGGTCTCGCGGTTTCAATGAAAATGGCAGCAGCCCAAAAACGCACGGAAGCTACTGCAATCAACCTCAGGAACATTCAGTCCTACTTGGATACCCAAGACGGCGCTTTCAAAATCGCCGATAAAGTCCTGAGCCGTATGTCAGAACTCACAACACTAGCCCGCGATGTCACTAAAAACTCGGGCGATGTAGAAAATTACGATAAAGAGTTCCAAAATCTTCAGACCCAGCTCACAAGTTTGGGAACTGAAAAGTTTAATGGCGTTTCTCTTTTCTCAACTGTCTCAGCAGGATCTGTCTTCACGGTTCCGACTTCTGAAGATGGTTCGCAATCGACATCTGTCACCAAGGCATCGATGGACTCCGATCCTGCTGTCTCGATGATGATCGGCGGATTTGTTCAAATCAATGGAGCCCCTACACCTGAGTATGTTCCATTCAGCTCGACGACACCTTACAATTCTGGAACAACAGTTTACAAATTAGACGGTTCCACTCGTTCCATGACAGTCGCTGAGGCTACTGATGCAAATTTGATTCGATCAGGGACAGATACTTCATCTGCCAATGCAGTCGCCAGCGCAATCGATGGAGCCCTGGACTACGACAATTCCGCTTCATTCGCTTACATATCCCAAATGGCCCTTCAGCAAGTGGCCGACATGCGCGCCCAAAACGGCGCGGAAATGAGCCGTGTCAACTTTGCTCAAGACCTCTTGAACATCAACGCGATCAACCTTGAAGCCGCAAACAGCCGCATTATTGATGTCGATGTTGCTGCCGAAAGCAGCCAGCTCGCCCGCTTCCAGATCCTCCAGCAGGCTGGAACAGCGATGCTCGCTCAAGCGAACACCAGCCAACAGTCGCTGGTCCGCTTGCTCCAAGGCTAATTGCCAAACGAAAAGAAAATTCACCAAGAGAGGCTCTCCATTTAGGGGAGCCTCTTTTTTTCTCGTTTCAAGTCGAGCGTGAGAGGAGAAGACAGCAGAATGGCAGCGACATCCTCTTGTGCAAGATCGATGGGATTGCGAAATTGCAAAAGCCACAACTTTCAGCTGATGTAAGGCAATATGAGTATCAAGAGCGCGCAACAGACAGTGGCATTTTTCGAGAACGCTTCGGCAGGACTTTTTTCCGAAGCAGAAATCCAACTTGCGGAGGACTTGATTTCCATTGGTCAGGAACATCTTTTTTCCGACTGGGACGCGCCTGGCATCCGCGATGAGGACAAGCGTGAATTTATGGCCTCATTGGGGAATGCGCATGCCGCCTATCCTGGCGGGCTGCCGGCCTACACTCGAAATGCACGGCGTCTTCTCGCAGAGGCCGCCTTGGGAGCGAATCCCTTCGCAGGCTGCATGCCTGCAGAGCCCGACCTGGTGGACCTGTCCTCATTCGGCCCAGATTACGACGCGGCTGAATCCGAGGGCCTGCGGTGTTTCGCAGAAACGGCTGTGATCCTCGTCGCAGGTGGGCTTGGCGAGCGGCTTGGCTACCACGGCATCAAGCTCGACATTCCCGTGGAGGTCACCGAGACGACGAGCTACCTCGCGCACTATGCTTCTTTCATCAAGGCGGCCTCAAAGCGTCTGGGGCGTCAAATCCCGCTCATCATCATGACAAGTCGTGATACCGACTCAGGCACACGGGCCTCGCTCGAGGCGAATCATTTTTTCGGATTGGAGAGCGGCCAAGTTACCATTCTCAGGCAGGAACTGGTGCCCGCCCTTTCCGATATGAATGCCAGCTTGGCACTCGAGGAAAAGTACAAGCTGCTACTGAAACCCCATGGCCACGGCGATATTCACACGCTCTTGCACACCAGCGGGACGGCAAAAAGGCTGGCAGACTCGGGCGTGCGCTACCTCCTTTTCATTCAAGACACGAACGGGCAGGTGTTCAATGCCGCGCTTGCGGCGATCGGCGTCTCCGAGCAACGCGGCTACGATTTCAACTCGATCGCGGTGAATCGTATTCCAGGCGAAGCCGTGGGCGGAATTGCCCGCCTCGTTCGAAATGGCGCACCAGATCTAACGATCAATGTGGAATACAATCTTCTCGACCCGCTCCTCCGCGCCACGGTGAGTCCAGAAGGCGATGTGCCAAACGAGAACGGCTTTTCCCAGTTCCCGGGGAATATCAACCTTCTCGTGATTCGACTGGCCCCATATTTGAAAGTGCTCGAGTCCTCAGGCGGCATCGTGGCGGAATTTGTGAACCCGAAGTTCGCAGACAGCACGCGCACGAGCTTCAAAAAACCATCCCGCCTGGAAACGCTCATGCAGGACCTCCCCAAAAGTTTTGAATCGGGGGAAAAAGTGGGCGTGACCATTTTTGATCGCGTCTGGTGCTTCAGCGCCTGCAAAAACAACCTCTCCGACGCCGCGCAAAAAGTGGCTCAAAACGCCCCCCCCGAAAGCGCATCCAGCTCGGAAAATGATTTCTACGAAGCCGGCCGAATCAAGCTCCGAGCCGCAGGAATGACCATTGATGAAACCCCTCGCCAAATGCTGCTCGGCATCCCGTTCACCACCGGTCCTCGCGTCATTTTGCGACCGTCCTTTGCCCTCACGCTCTCCGATGTGCGTGAGCGCATTCGTGGGGGCCGGATTTCCGGCGATGCGACTCTCATTCTCGATGGTGATGTGCACCTCGACAATGTGACGGTTCCCGACGGATGCTCGCTAATCGTTCAGGCCGAAGAAGAACACCCCATTTCACTCAAGGACTTCACAGCCACACCCGGACTTCATTTTTTTCTACAACCACTCGCCAACGACGAACTGGCATCCAACGAAATTCCCGAATACCTTCGAATCCGAGGCTACCGGATTATTCAAAAAGCGACCCCAGTCTGATTTCTGAAATCACCTTATTCTAAAAGTTTACAAAACCCACAACCAAACTCGCAATACAATCGTACAAGCCTGTCGAAAACCTTCTCATTTTTTATGTCCACCGAATCCAAATGCCCCTTCAACCACGGCGAAATCACTCAACCCTCCGGCGGCGGGACTTCGAACCGCGATTGGTGGCCAAACCAACTCAAACTTCGCATCCTGCATCAGCACTCGGCGAAATCCGATCCGATGGATGCCGACTTCAATTATGCCGAGGAATTTAAGAGCCTCGATCTGGCCGCTCTCAAAGGCGATCTCGTCACCCTGATGACTGATTCTCAGGACTGGTGGCCAGCGGATTTTGGCCACTACGGCCCCTTCTTCATTCGCATGGCGTGGCACAGCGCAGGCACCTACCGAACGGGCGATGGACGCGGTGGCGCTGGAAATGGCAGCCAACGATTTGCTCCCCTCAATAGCTGGCCCGACAACGGCAACCTCGATAAGGCACGCCGCTTGCTCTGGCCGATCAAACAAAAATACGGACGCAAAATCTCTTGGGCCGACCTGATGATTCTTGCAGGGAATGTGGCCATGGAGTCGATGGGCTTTAAGACGTTCGGCTTCGCAGGTGGACGCAAGGACATCTGGGGGCCTGAGGAAGATATCTACTGGGGGTCCGAATCCAAATGGCTCGACGACCAACGCTACACAGGCGACCGCCAACTGGAAAATCCCCTCGCAGCTGTGCAAATGGGCCTCATTTATGTGAATCCAGAGGGTCCCAATGGCAATCCAGACCCCATCGCAGCAGCCCGGGATATTCGAGAGACCTTTGCCCGCATGGCAATGAACGACGAAGAAACCGTCGCACTCATCGCTGGCGGCCACACTTTTGGAAAGACTCACGGCGCAGGGGACGCAAAACACGTAGGCCCCGCACCCGAGGCAGCACCGATCGAGGAGCAGGGCTTCGGCTGGAAAAGCAGTTTCCGCTCAGGCAAAGGAGGCGATACGATTACCAGCGGTCTCGAAGTCACCTGGACACAAGCCCCTACGCAGTGGAGCAACTACTATTTGGAAAACCTATTCAAATACGAATGGGAGCTGACAAAGAGCCCCGCAGGCGCAAATCAATGGGTGGCCAAGGGAGCCGACGCCATCATTCCCCATGCGCATGACGCCTCACAGCGTTTGCTCCCTACGATGCTGACCACGGACCTCTCACTGCGCTTCGATCCGGCTTATGAGAAAATTTCGCGACGGTTTCTTGAAAACCCCGACCAGTTTGCCGATGCCTTCGCACGCGCATGGTTCAAACTCACACACCGCGACATGGGGCCTCGTTCCCGCTACTTGGGAGCGGATGTTCCCGCTGAAGAACTTCTCTGGCAAGACCCCATTCCCGCACTCAATCATCCAGTCATCGACGAATCGGATATCGCCACCCTCAAAGGCAAAGCCCTCGCATCTGGACTCAGCATTTCCGAACTGGTGGCCACGGCTTGGGCCTCGGCCTCCACTTTCCGAGGCTCCGACAAACGTGGTGGCGCAAACGGCGCCCGCATCCGCCTTGCACCACAGAAGTTTTGGGAAGTCAACGAACCCACCCGACTGGCAAAGGTGGTCAAAACCCTAGAGTCCGTACAGGAGGAATTCAACAACACCCAGACCAACGGCAAGAAAGTTTCCCTCGCCGACCTCATCGTACTGGCTGGTTGCGCTGCAGTAGAGCAGGCCGCCAAAGAAGCTGGACATGCGATCAGCGTGCCATTCACCCCAGGGCGCATGGACGCCACCCAAGAACAAACTGACGTGGAATCCTTCGCCGTACTCCAACCGATCGCAGACGGCTTCCGAAACTACCAAAAGAAGAAGTTCTCAGTGACCTCCGAAGAGTTGCTCGTAGATCGCGCCCAACTCCTCACCCTCACGGCTCCAGAAATGACGGTGCTAGTGGGCGGTCTGCGCGCATTGAATGCCAATTTTGCCGAATCTCAACACGGCGTTTTCACAAAACGCCCCGGGGTCCTTACAAACGACTTCTTCCTCAACCTGCTCAGCATGGATACAGAATGGAAACCCCTCTCGACCGATGCTGATGCGTTTGAGGGTCGCAACCGTAAAACAGGAGATCTTCAATGGACAGGTACCCGCGCGGATCTCATTTTCGGGTCAAACTCCCAGCTTCGCGCTCTAGCCGAAGTCTATGCAACCTCGGATTCCCAGAAAAAATTTGTCCAAGATTTCGTGGCAGCTTGGACGAAGGTCATGAACCTCGACCGGTTCGAGCTCGCTTAGCCTCTGCTTTGCAGTTTCCATTTCAATCGAGAGCTGGGTCATATTCTCAGCTCTCGATTACCTTGCTTTTCATTGTTACAGAATCGTAACAATCCCCGTATTGTGAGGCCTCCACATCCATGTTGTTTTGACCAACTCAATGTTTCTGGCAGCTAGCACCATACACTTCCGACTCAGGAGCCTCGCTTGGCTTTTAGGAGTCCTTGCATGTTTGAATGGCTCTTTCGCCGAGGAACTTCCAAGCGTCTCCGTCGATGAAGAACCACCGCCGGTCGTAGACCCTGAGCCTGCACAGGCATTTCTGATCCGAGAATTCCGCGTAGTAGGTTCAAAAACCCTCCCAACTGCGTCGGTGGACAAAGCGCTCTACAGCCATCTCGGCCTAGGTCGCACACCAGATGATGTAGAAAACGCTCGCGCTGCCCTAGAAAAAGCTTACCACGATGAAGGTTACCAGACCGTGTCCGTGTCCGTTCCGCCACAGGGGGTCAACACAGGCGTCATTGTCCTACAAGTCACCGAGGCCACAGTGGGAAGACTTCGCGTGAAGGGCTCGCGATTTTTTGACATCGAGAAGATCAAAAAAATGGCACCTGCGCTCGCTGAGGGCACAGTGCCAAATTTCAACGACGTGCAGCGCGACATCATAGCCCTTAACCAGACGGCTGACCTCCAAGTCACCCCATCCTTGGCTGTTGGCAAGACCCCGGGAACCGTCGATGTCGAGCTCACCGTGAAAGACAAATTCCCCCTCCACGGCAGCATCGAGCTGAACAACCGATATAGTGCCAACACGACGCCTCTGCGCCTCGACGCCGCGTTGCGCTATGACAATCTCTGGCAGATGGGCCACACAATCGGCGCAGGGTTCCAGATCGCCCCGCAGCGTCCGAGTGATGCCCTCATTTTCTCCGGTTACTACATCGCACGCGCTCCGTCTATCGACTGGGTGGCGCTTATGCTTCAAGCCACTCGGCAGAACAGCGAGGTCTCAACCCTCGGCGGCACCGACTCACTCGGAAATGGCGAAATCTACGGCGGACGCTTCCTCTTCAATCTTCCCTCAAAAACCGGCTTCTACCACTCAGCCAGCATGGGAGTTGATTACAAAGACTTCGCACAGGATCTCGTGGTCGGCAACCAGACGATCTCCTCCCCGCTCACCTACTGGCCTGTCTCGATCAATTATAACGCCAGCTCGATCGGCAAACATTATGAGACCGAGTTTGGTGCCGGCGTGACTTTTTCATTTCGAGGCACCGGCGAGGATGAAGCGATCGACTTCGACAACCGACGCTACAATGCCAATGCGAACTTTTTTTACCTTCGCAGCAATCTCGCCCACACGCAAAAA
>CANMQB010000131.1 GCA_947499885.1 Spartobacteria bacterium | reverse complement strand
AATTCGCCTTCGACCTCAACCCTCCGCACCAACGCAGCCAGATTGTGCTGCGCTTCCATGATCGAGCAGGTCTTCATAACGCATAAAAATAACGCATAAAGTTTTTGCTTCAACCAAAGAATTTAAACGCCGGTGCCGCTCGTTTCGGGCTTTGAAAAGTGAGCAGGGGCAGGGTTGGACAGATTCAAAGCGGAGCGAGTCGATTGCTGGCAGGCTGTCGAACCATTTGACAGAATCATGGATGACAGAATCATTGGGAGGCAGGTAGTAGGAGCGTCAACGTCCTCGTTGGCTTCTCTGTGAGCGAGGTTTCATTAAGCCAGAGCCATGCATCGCATCCATCGCGGGCCTACAGGCAATCGCCCTGCGGACAAAACGCGGCCAGAGGCCAGTTGAGTTTTAAAACATCGTGCGAGGGGCGTTTTATGGCGCGGAGTAAAGCAAGAGTCGAAAGTTATCACTCATCGACCTCTTTCTTCGGGGTGCGGATGCCCGACCAGTCTTGATTCGAATCAGAGATGCGGAGCGAGGGGCGGTTTGGGATTTCGGCCGAGGGAAAAATGATGCCGCTGTAGTTGTGGTTGGCCTTGAATTTGAAGGCGGCGAGTTGGCGTTTGAAATCCGATTTTCCGGGTTCCTTGTGGATGAGGAAAATCTCGGTTTCGCCTGGAGGGACGAAGATTTCGCGTTGTTCATTCGGTGCGATAGGGAAGGGGGCCAAGCTGCCGATTGAGAGGTAGACCGGCTCTCCATTGCGAAAATTGGCAACGACGAACCGTGCCTGGCCGGGGCGGAGGGACTCTTCGGGCACGGGAAATTCGCGGAGTGCGGTGATTTTCACATTTTCCCCGCTGCGGCTTATCTCGCCATGCACAACGAGGAGCGTGACGCTGCCCTCCTCGAAGGTGGCTGAGAGTTTGGCTGCGGGCAGTTCGTTGGCAGGAGCTGGCACTTTGAGGTATTCGCGGTTGCGGAAGACATCCACCGTGTCTTTTTGTTTGTAGGTGATCTGCCGCACGAGTCCGCCTTCGCCCACGCGCACATCGTTGGCGAGCGGTTCGTCGTGAAATTTCAGATTGAGTCCGGTTTCCCATTTTTCCACGCCGTTCCTATAGGTGGCGTTGAAAATTTTTACATATCCGTCTTTGGGTTTCTCCTCCTTCTCCTCGGCATGTGCCGATGGAAGGGAGAAGGTCACGAATGTCGCAAAAAAAAGGGCAGAAAAAATGCGGTGTTGCATGGGTCTAATACGAAAGGGTTCGTGGCTTGAGTGTTTTCCACTCGGTTGGAGCGACGGGCGTTTCACCGCTGGTTGCAGGATAGACGGGTTCAAGTTGGATGACTGTCTCAGTGGTGCTTGTCGAAGCGGGAACAAAGATGTCCGTGCCGCTTTTCGTGAGGATTTCGCCGGTCTGGCCTACGATATAGACCGTGAACGCAAGGCTCTGGGTGGTGAGGAGGTTGGCGGTTCGGCGTAGGAACTCCTCCTTGCCGGCATCCGAGGCGGCACTCATAGCTACGGTTGGCACGATGTTGGTTGAGGAAGTTCCATTTCCCCAGAAGGCGGGTATGCGTGAGAGGTCGCCGACCGAAACGAGGAAGCCGTTCGTGGAGTTGGTGGCAAAATTTCGGATCGCGACCACGGTGTTCGTGGGATTTAGAGTCTGGTTGCTGAGAAGCGTGGATGCGCCATTTGTGGCCTGTCCTTCATAGGTAAAATTCGTCAAAGCGGCCCGCATCACAGTGCCAAAGCCGTCACGCACCACACTGTTTGGATTGATGCGACCCGCCGTGTTTGTGTCGGTGCGAAAGACATCCATGAGTAAAAATGCGTTCTTTCCATAAGCCGCGTTTGTCGCCGAGTCGTTGCCGCGCCCGCCGAGCCAATTTTGGTAGTCTGCAGCAGCATTTGTTGCCCGATTGTTCGTAGCGGAATCCGACTGCCCGATGCGAAGGGTCGCTCCCATTGATCGGTAGCCTTCGATGTCATAGCGGATGGGATCGTAAACATAGCCAAGTTCCGCCAGCGAGGTGAGGTTGGTATTTTTGTAATTGGCGTTGCCAGCGGGGTCGGAGGTGAATTCGTAAAGACCTTTTTGCCAAGTGTTGTTTCCTGTATAGGAGCCCATTTGGTCGTATTTGAAGTTAAATGCGCCGAGGGTTGTTTGATTCGAGGAATTGATGGAAGTGCCTGTGCCGTCATCCGAGTTTTTCCAAGATTGGGATGTGGATTTTTTGAGCACGGAAACAATTTCAAAATTCGATCGCAAGTCGCCTCGGGTGTATCGCGGATCGCTCGTATTGTTGTTCGGTGCGTTGTTTGCTGTGGCGGATTCCGGGTCGTTTAAGCAGGTCGAGCACCAGGCTGGATTTTGGGCGTTCCTGTAAAGATATTGACGCAGCGTGGAATAAATCCGAAAGGCGCAATCGATTATTCCTGATGAATTAGCAAAGATAAGTCGTTCCTGCTGATCTGGGTAGCTGGGTGAGGTGAGTGACTCCGAGTTATAGACTGCGTAGCGTTGGGAGGTTCCACTATTTGTCGCCCTTGTTGTGATGAAATAATCTTCAAATCCCGCTGCTGTTGATGCCGGGGTGTTGCCGCTGGTGTTCACGAGGTTCCACTGCCCAGGACCAGTTCCGAAAGTGAGTTGGTAGCGGTTTGTCGCGCTTGCGCCGAGGAGGTCGTTCTGGCTGTCGCAGGGAAATGTTCCGCCATCCGTCGTGAAATAGACCAACCCGCCCGGCGGAATCGAGAGGCTTGCTGGAAGACGCATTTTCACATCTGAGAGGCGAAGTTTGTCGGGCGTCCCTCCGCTCGTGGCCGGAAAGGCATTCGCCCAATTTCCCCTTCCGGAGAGCAAGATGTGTGGGTCTGTTCCGAGATCGGCGGTGGTGATCGTTTTTCCCGAGATGTTTTGAAGTTCCACATAATGTCCGAACCGCACTTGGATTGTGATTGGTGCAGTGCTTGAGGCGGGGTGTGCGCCGTTGGGTTGGTTCACCACGCGAGCGACCCGCGCATACTCGGAAAGATGAAGACCGGATTCTTTTCCAAAGGCCAAGGGAAGGTCGCCATCTTGGATAACAGTTGGATCGAACGGGATGAAGGCTGCGCTATTTCCCGCATAAGCCGTGGTGTCGGCTTGAATAATCGTGGCCTGGCTATCCGTATCAATAAAATCGCGAATATTCGCTGCAATCCTTGTGGCGTAAGCCATTTGGTGGCTCGCCGTGGGGGTCGTTGCTGTTCCATTGGCAGCTGAGTAAAAGCGCTCCCCGAACTTCGGAATGTTGTTGGTGATGGCATCGCGGATGGTGAGGGTTTGGTTGGCGATTTGAGCCGCATCTGTTGTGGAGGTGACGAGCGCATTGAGGTTGACCCGGCGTTTGCCATCGAGTGAGCGGTCGTCGTGCCGGGAGTAGATCGTCACAAATGGTTTTATGGATTGCCATTGTGCTGTGGTTAAATTTCCGGCGGCCGCGATGGGGTATTGTGCGTGCTGCGGGTTGAGCGGCAGGGCTTGAATCGAGGTGTTTGTGAAGGCAAGGAGATTTGCCAAGTTGCTGGCGGTCAGGTTATTTGTGGAAGCGGGCGCGTTTGTGAGCGGTGTGAGGGCGAGTTCGTTGAATGTCGATCCGTTTGAGCGCGTGTGGTTGCCGGTGAGGTTGTTGCTGGAACCGGCAAGGCGAAGATCGAGTTTGCTGCATTCGTCATCTGCCCAATACGCATAGCGCCCCACCACTTTTCCTGCCGCATCTTTGATGTAAATCCAGTTCGCAGAGAGGAGTGGAATGGAATTTGTGTTTGTGAAGGTGTTGCGAAGTCCCACAAGACCGCTTGGAAAACGGGCGTTGGTTTTGTTAATGTCGCACCAGATGTCGTTTGAATTTGAGAGGGTGCGGGAAACAGCTGTCCCCGAGCGATCGATGTCTTGGGTGACTATGGCATTCGCTGACAAAAAGACTGCGTCAAAATTTGTGAGCGTTGCAAAATTTGTCACTCCGGTCGAAAACAGCGGCACACGCTTTGTCGTGGTGCCGTTTGTAGAAAAAATCCGCTTTCCCAGAAAGAGATACGGGTTTGTATTCGAGCCTAAAACATAAAACGCCGAGTAGGGACCATCAGCCTTGATATTGTCCAAGCGCTTCAAAAAATCCTGCATTCCCGCCTCCGCTGCCAATTCGGCTTGGTATTTGGATTGTATGCTCTTGGCGATGCGGCGCTCCAAGTTCATACTGGTGAGGAATGCCACGATAACTGTGCTTAGAACCACAACCACGAAGAGCGTGGTAACAAGCGCGGAAGCTTTTTTATGGGAGTGGTTTGTCATGGAAGGTTAAAATAGACAGAATTTACAAAATTTGGGGGATGTGTTTCTCGGATTGAGCCATTCTGTTCATTTTGTTAATTCTGTCTTAAAAACTCATGGCGAGTTGAGCTTGATCCTTGTGGTGAAGGTTTTTGTGTTTTTCAAGTAGTCGGCGGAGTTTGTGTCTGCGGTGAAAGCTTTCCATTCGGCATCCGCATTTCGTGGGGCGAAGCGCATGGTTCTTTCGTTGTTGACCGAGGTGATTTTGATTTCCACGAGGTGGGGCATGTTGGTCGCGGGTGGACGGGTCCATTGGGAAAGATTGGTTCCATCTGTTGTAAAACAGTTTGCATTGAAATCGATGACATTGCGGGCGAGGATTTCCAATCGCTCGGGATCGATGTCCAAGACGCTTGCGGAATTTGTTTTGAGCTTGTCGAAGGTCTCGTTGCTTTCGACAAAGTAGCGGTAGAGGTTGTAGGACTGGCGTCCATTGGCGCCTGCGACGGGGCTTTTGTCGTCGTAAGCTACGAAGTAACCGATTGCACAAATATCGCTTTTGCTGGATGTTGTGTCCTGCGAACTGATGGGCAGCGCGGCGAGAAAGCCGATATTAGGGGTGTTGGTCAGATTCGTGCGAAAAAAATCGGCATTTGTCGTTGGCAGAATGTTTTTCAAGTCGGAAGACATCACCTGCAAAGCCGCCCGCGCCTCTCGGTAGGCCTCGACCTTGTTTTCCGCACCGCGCCAGAGGCTTGTGGCATTTTGGACGATGTTGAGAAGAATGACGAGAAGGACGGATAGAACAGATATGGCGACAAGGACTTCCAATAAGGAAAAGGCGGAGGATTTTTTTGACAGGATGACAGGATTTGCAGGAGAAACAGGATGGATTTTGGGTATGTAAGTTCTGTGTTTCCGTTTGATTTCGAGTTTTAATGCTCCGAAATTCAATACAAGGCCAATTTCCATGTTTGTGGCGTGCAGATAATTGACAACCTGCGCTTCATGTGAGGGATGTATTTTTGTAACAGACTTAAGCTCAAGAATGACAAGACCCTCAACAAGGATATCTGCGATAAAGTTGCCAACTAACTCTCCGCGATAATAAACAGGAATGCGACTATTACACTCGGATTGAAGCCCAGCATTTTTCAGCTCAATTAAAAGGGCATGTTGATAAACAGATTCGAGAAATCCCGGGCCAAGTGTTTGGTGAACTCCGATCGCGCAACCAATTATCTGCTTAGTGAGATTTTCCTGCTCCATGATTTTTCTCCTGTTAATCCTGAAAATCCTGTTCTCCTGTTTAAAAACCTAAAAGCGTTACAAACGAGTTGGTTGTTCTTCCAGTGGGCGATGCGGCGGCGGGAGCCGTGATGTCGATTTGGACCCGGGAGAGGTTGGTAATGCCTGTATTCGTGAAGACGCTGATCTGCGCATAGAAGTCATAGGCGGCATTGGCTGGTGCTGCGGTTGCGTTCGTTTGGACTGTGCCGTCTTGTGTGAAGGCGAGGAAGTTGTCTGTGCTATTGTGCGCGGTCAGACTGATATTCGTGAACGAATTGGGGCTGTTGTTTGTATCTTTAGTAACCGTCCGGTTTGCTCCTCTGCCTGTCTTCAATTCCGCAAAGATTCTTTGTGCAATCAGCGTGGCATCCGTTTCCCGCATGCTGTCTTGTGAGGATTTCAGGGCCACGGGGAGCATTCCGACGATGGCAACAATCGCGAAGGCGATAATGCCAAGGGCGATCACAACCTCGATGAGCGAAAATGCGGGATTGTGTTTCGGAATGGGGAAGGGGTGGGCAGGTCGGAAGTGGCTTTTTGCCTGTGTCATGCCGGAGGGTTACAGCATGCTGACATCCAGTGTGGCGCGACCCGTGTAGCGGGCGAGCGAGATGATTTCGTGTCCACCATCTTTCTGTTTGTTGACGATGAGAGTCTGATCCGGTCCTCGTTGACCTTCCGTGAGGGCGATGCGGAGTCCATTGGGTGTGCTGGGCAGTTGCACTGCGCCGGTGGGGGAGAAATGGACGGCGCCGAGGTTGCTTTTGGCAGGCTTTCCGGGCAGGGATTGGATGGTTGTGTCGCTCACTTCGGCAAGGCCTGACGCGTCGGCAAGAATTTTGGATTCCGCATCCCCGCTATGAAAAAGGACACCGCGCGGTAGGCTGATCCAGCGGGTGATTGGCTCCCAGGCTTCGGCATCATTTTTGCGAAGGATGAGCATGGCATCCTGCGCATCGGGTTGGGATCCATCGGTTCCATTTTTTTTCCAAAAAACCACAACAACTTCGCGGCCTGTTTCGATGGCGGAGACACGGGCTTGCTCGAGGGTGTTCATGACGATGGTGACCGCCCCCTTGCGCCCGGCAGGGCTGGTGAGGCCTTGCAAGGCCGGAGCCAGAAGGCCCGCAAGCAGTGCGAGAATGGCCATGACGGCAAGAAGCTCCAACAGCGAGAAGCCGTTTTGTTTTTTGAGATGGTGAAACGATTGAGTCACTTGCGTGGCGCAAATCATGTTTCCGCATCGCCCGGTATCAACGAATGGAGTGTTACAATTTCGTCATGCTTGGACAGAAAGGGCGGTCGCCTTATCTGTGTGGCACCGGCGCGGACATCTCGAGCATGAGGCGGCGGGCGTGCTCCCTCAAAAACGAGCGGCCTTTGCGGGCGCGTGCCATGATTTCCCCGGGTTCCTTGCCGCCAGCGATTTCGAGAATGAACGCGCCGTGGAAGTGGACTTGGATCAATTCA
>CANMQB010000130.1 GCA_947499885.1 Spartobacteria bacterium | reverse complement strand
CAAGGGTGGTTAAAGTGAGGGGCAATCCCACTCCAGCAAGATTTCCAAAACGTTTAAAACTTTTCATTGCCAGCACGCTTAATGAAATCCCGATCCCAATAAGCAAAACCGCACAGATCACATTAGCCGCCCTTGAGACATTTACGAACCCAGCGGCAGCAGTCAGTAAAGTGGCCAGAGTCCAAAAGACTCTGGCCTTTTCATTCCCGCCAATCATCCAATTCTTCGCTGCCAGAACGGTCATTAATGGTAAAACAAGGTTGATAAAAGCTCCCGCATTTGCGTGGTAACGAAAAACGGAAAAAAAGGTTTCTCCAAGATTGGAGTCCAAATCCCAGAAAATCGAAGGAGCATTGCTGAGCCTCTGAGCAAGACCCAATACGATTAGACTCAGGCCAGTTGCTGCGAGCGTGACCCACACCCTGTCCCGCCAGATGCGGCTTGCCGCGAGATCACAAGATATACAAAAAGCGCCGAGAATTCCCGTAGCCAGAAGCACTGAAGGCAGCGCAAGTGCCGTATCCATGAAGCCCGGCCAGCCAGGAAGCGGTTGTTCCCTCCGAACAAAAACCTGAGCCGCCTCGATAAAACGCGACTTGGAATTCCACGCGAAAAACCACGCTTGAATCAGTAACACAAAAACACCTAGTGCGACTGTGCCGGGCAGCCGTGGCCAGCGCCGCCGCGCAGCCAATCCAACCAAAAAAAGAAACGTATTTGCGATTAATAGAAAAGAGATAGTCGTCCGAGTCCATTCGCGCGTTCCCCCATACAACCATGCGGCTAGAACAAGGTTTATTAAAAAAAACCAGCGCGCCGCTGTGAGGGGGATATCTGAGAACACTGGGCGATTCATTAACAAGCGACCAACATAGAAATCCCTCCCAATGCGTCAATGCGGTTGCATGACGGGCGCGTTTGAGGCACCATTTGAACGATGGAATTCCGGAGGAATCTTCTCTGCGTTGCGATACTTCTCAGTGCAGGTTGCGCCACAAACAGTGAGAGTTCCGACTCCTTTCTCAAAAAACGTCTTATAGCCTTGGAGAAACGTTCTCTAGTCCGATACGCTGCAGCGCTCCACGTTCCAATACCCTCTGACTCGAAATTTGAAGTGATCGAAGCCCCGCTTCCAGAGCCTGATCTCAACGCGCCTGTAGCCGAGTTAGTGCCATGGAAGAATTAAGTATGACCATTCCGATGCTCCACGGCCTTTTCAGCCTTCTTCGACGCTTGGTTCCGATCTCCATAGCAGTTTTTCTGCTCAGTTGTACCAGCCTGAAAAACGAAGCTTCCCTTGAGATTTTTCAAGCTGGCAAGTCCACTGGGCGATCTTTTTGTCTCCTCGATACGATCCATGGGTTGAATCCTGCGATGGAGCAGGTGATCGCTGGCGATTTAAAGTCGGCACTCTCCAAGCGTGGATTCGGAATCCCCACGGATTTTGAAAAAGCAGATTTGATTTTAATTCCCACCCTTGGGCGCGTTCGCATAGACCCCGAAGGAAAGCCTGCGATTCAAAGCGGACCGGTTGATCCCCGCCCAAGGTACCGCGCACCATCTTCCCAAAATATTGGGATGACGATGGCCTCGGTGAGCGTGCCGCGGCATTCCCAATCGCAACCGCCTGACCTAATTCCCAAATGGCAAGCCGGACTTCTCCTCACGGCGATAGATAAAGTGGAATATGAAAAGTGGGACCCAAACTCGGAGAAGGTTCCTGCGCTCTGGCGGGCTTATGCCTGCATGCCAATTTCCGATCCGTCATGGCGCAAGGTATGCAAGCCGCTGACTGAAGCTGTTGCTGAGAGCGTGTCTAAAATCCCTTGATTGCTGAAGGCCTTCGCCGTTTAGAGACGATCCAAAAGCTTTTGATGGATGCCATCAAATCCACCGTTACTGAAGACCACAACGATATCTCCGGATTGAGCCAGGGGCCTCAGGCGGTCAATAATTGAATCGGCGGTGGGTTCGTAGAATGCGGGCTTGCCGGAGCTGGAGATCTCTTGAACGACACGCTCGGGATTCAATCGCTCATTCTCGGGCAATTGGTCCAAACGGGCGATTTGAGCAATGAAAACGCCATCAGCCTCAGCAAAGGCTTTCGGAAGGTCATCTTGAAAAATGGCTCGGCGAGTTGTGTTCGAGCGGGGCTCAAATAACGCCCAGAGCCTCGCACTGCCGAATTTTTTGCGAAGTCCCAAGAGGGTCTCTCGAATCGCCGTGGGATGGTGCCCAAAGTCATCAATGATCGTGATGCCATTCACCGTTCCACGGACTTCCTGTCGCCGGCGGATGCCTTGGAACGAGGCGAGGGCGGAGCGGATTTTCTCGACTGGGATTTTGTAATAATGGGCTGCCGATACCGCCATGGCGGCATTGCGGATATTGAAGTCGCCCGAGAGCGGAATGAAAAATGTCTCGCCAAGAAGCTCGAAATGCGAGCCCTCGGATTTGTGTTCGACGTGGCGAATCTGATTTGCGCAATGGGCCGAGAAGCCGACCTCGACAATCGGAGCAGGACACTTTTTTGCCGCGTCGAGGCAGTTCGGATCATCGCCGTTGAGCAGCACCATGCCTTCGGAAGGAACGATGTTCAGCAGTCGGCGGAAGCTGGTCTTGATCTCCTCGAGATCGTTGTAGATATCCGCGTGGTCAAACTCGATATTGTTTACAATGACAAGCTCGGGCAGGTAGTGAACGAACTTCGAGCGCTTGTCGAAAAACGCGGTATCGTACTCGTCGCCTTCGATGATGAAATACTTTGAGTCCCGCAGGCAGGCGCCTTGGCCGAGATTCGATGGAATGCCTCCAATGAGGTAGCCGGGCTCCAACCCAGCGGATTCAAAAATCCATGCGAGAATCGAGGTGGTCGTCGTTTTTCCATGGGTGCCGGTGACGACAAGGTTGTGACGTCCCCGCAAAACGAAATGCCGCAGTGTCTCGGGCATCGAGAGGTAGAGTAGCTTGCGGTTCAGAACAGCCTCCACTGCTGGGTTGCCTCGCGACATCGCATTCCCAATCACAATCAAATCCGCATCGGGGATGTCATTCGGACTGAAGCCTTGGGTCAAGGCGACGCCCTTGGATTCCAGAAAAGTGGACATGGGGGGATACACGTTATCATCTTGGCCAGTGACCTTGAATCCCTTGTCCATCATGGCGGCCGCGACTGATCCCATCGCCGTACCACAAATGCCGAGAAAGTGAACGTGCTGCGGGGTGTCGTTCATTTTTTTAATGGAGCGGCTTGACGTCGGCGAGGGGAGGCAAACCACATCAGGACTGCGATTTTCAAAATCATGACAGCAACGCATCCGATCAGAATCGTCAGCTTGCGACCCGTTGTGTGTGGCTGTTTAATAAACGTCCTTTCGGTACCGCTTTTCCTTTTTGAGCCCGTCCACATATTCCTTGGCGAGTTCTGGCGTCATATTGCCATGTTGCTCGGCGATCGTGTGGAGAGCCGCATCGACATCTTTCGCCATATTCTTGGCGTCACCGCAGACATAGAAATAACCGCCCTTCTGCAACCAATCAAATAGCTCCGCGCCGTGCTCGAGCATGCGATGCTGGACGTAGATTTTTTCGGCCTGATCGCGGGAAAATGCCGTTGTGAGTTTTGTAAGAATGCCGGAGCTGGCAGCCGCCTCAAACTCATCTTGGTAGAGGTAGTCGGTGGAGGATTTCTGCTCACCAAAGAAAACCCAATTCGGCCCCTTCGCTCCCGTGGCTTGGCGCTCTTGGAGAAATGCACGGAATGGAGCGATGCCCGTACCTGGACCAACCATGATGACTGGAGCATCCGGGTTTTCCGGAACACGAAAATGTTTCGCCGTGTGAACGAAGACTGGCACAGACCCTTCATTGAGACGCTCGGCAAGATAGCTTGAGCAGACTCCCTCACGCTCGCGCTTGCTGTGTTCGACAGTGTAGCGGACGACGGCAATCGTGAGATGCACTGACTCGCCAACCGCGCGCTGTGAGGAGGCGATGGAGTAAAGGCGGGGCTGGAGTTTGCGGAGGACTTTGACGAATTCCTCAGGAGTGAAGCGGGCCGCGGTGAACTCTTGAAGCACATCTAGGACATCACGACCCCAGAGGAAATTTTCCAACGCAGTCTTCTCTTCGGGAAGAAAGAGGTTGGCAAGAAATGCTCCCGAGCTATCCCGCTCGGCAACGGCCTGCAAAAGTTGCTTGGAAGGTTCCGTAAGAATAAAGCTCTTGGTGAGGGCCTCGCGCATGGATGCAGGCGCTCCGTCTGCAGTCGTGACTGGCTCTTCGCCCGTGAAACCGAGTTCCTTGAGGACAAGTTCAACCAAAGCGGGGTTGTTTGCTGGAAAGACCCCCAGGGAGTCCCCGACTTCATAGCCGAGCCCTGATCCCTCGAGGCAGATTTCAAAATGGCGTGTATCCTTGTTCGACCCTTCGCCCGTCAGTTTGCGATTTACAGACAGCTTGGCCGGAAAGGGGTTCTTGCGTGAGTAACCGGATTCCGTTGATGACATAAGTTGGTCATTAAAGAGAAGACATCCTTCCCATGCAAGTTCGATTCATTTTCTCTCGCGATTGACACTCCGCCCGCACATCAAGGAATGCGAGTGTAGCTTCTGGTTGCCGGAAATGTTTTTGATGATTGCCAGGAATCGGGATTTCATTACTATTGCATCTCCATTCGCCGGCGTGGCGGAATTGGCAGACGCGCGCGACTCAAAATCGCGTTCAGTAATGAGTGTCGGTTCGATCCCGACCGCCGGTATTTTTTTTGTTCACACGCAGAGCTGATCTGCTTTGCGATTGCGGTCTGCAACAAGCTCAGAATGGGGTTTTCATCCTATTGAACATCGCGTCTGGAAAGCGAATGTGCCTCATCTTTTATGAGAAACATTCGCCATTACCTTCCTCTAGGAATTTTATTGGGTTCGCTCGCGACCGGGTTGGGGCAGATCGATTCCGGCGGCGGCTTGAGGTCTATCGCCGCAGCAAGCAATCATTCCACGATTGGGGCCCCATTTGCCACGAGCGAGATCACATCCGGATTGATCGAGGTTTTGTATCCACATATCGAACTTGATCCGAGTCTCGATGTTGACTCCGATGGGTTGCTCGATTCGTGGGAAATGCAATTTTTTGGCTCCATTTCGGCGGTGCCTGACGCTGACTCCGATGGCGATGGCACCACGAATCTCATGGAATACCTCGCAGGAACAAACCCATTGAGCGCTGCCTCGCGATTTCAACCAGAATGCCGAGAGGAGAATGGAAAATTGATTGTCACGGTGCCAACGGCGATCGGACGGCAATATAAAGTCTGGGGCAGCGCCGATCTGCAAAGTTGGGAATTCCAGGAAACATTAACGGGCGATGGATCCTCAATCGCATGGGAATACCTGATGAGCCAGTCACCAAGCGGACGCTACTTCTTAAAAATCGAAATCCTTCTCCTTTAAAATCAAATTATTATGAAACAAAACATCCACTTACTGCTCGTGATAGCAGTTTTTACCGTCCTGGGGCAAATCACTCAAGCCGCTGTACCAAATCAGATTAACTACCAAGGTCGCCTGACAGACGCAGGCGGCAATGCAACCACAGGAAACTTCACCATGTCCGTACGCCTCTACGATGCGCCCACCGGTGGCAACATCATTTACCAAGAAACAATCGGCTCAGTTGCTGTCAGCAAAGGGGTTTATAGCTTTCAGTTTGGAGCAAGTGGAAATGGTATCACATCTGTTTTGACAGGTCAGGACTACCTCTCATTAACAATTGATGGCACAGAACAATCGGGCCGCACCAAGCTTCTAACGGTTCCATACTCAATGAAAAGTGCGGATTCTCAACAAGTCGCAACCGACCTTGCAGAACTGAAAAACACTCTCATCCGCTTAGGAATTAAAGGCAACTACGCGACGCCAGTCGTTGTAACGACCTTGGCAGGCTCCGGAGACTTAGGATCTACAGACGCAATAGGGGACGCCGCAAGCTTCAACTACTCATCTGGGATCGCCGTAGATTCCAATGGGAACATATACGTGGCAGATAGTTACAACAATAAAATCCGGAAAATTACAGGGCTAGGGGAGGTGACGACGTTGGCAGGTTCTGGAATTGCAGGCTCGGCGGATGGAATGGGCATAGAGGCCACTTTTAATAATCCCTCCGGGGTAGCGGTAGATGGAAACGGCAACGTCTATGTGGCAGATAGCTACAACAATAAAATCCGGAAAATCACAGCATCAGGAGAGGTCACCACACTCGCCGGATCTGGTGCGCCAGGAACTGCAAATGGCACAGGAACAGCCGCAAAATTTAATGGCCCATCAGGGGTAGCGGTGGATCAAACCGGGACTCTTTATGTGGCTGATACTGAAAACCAAAAAATCCGCAAAATCACGGCGAGTGGGGCGGTGACAAATTATGTAGGATCGGGAACTTCCGGTTCAACTGACGGCACGGGCACCGAGGCCAGCTTTTACTATCCACAGGGAATTGCGGTTGATGGAACCGGGACTCTTTATGTGGCTGATACCGACAACCAAAAAATCCGCAAAATCGAATCAGGAGGAGTGGTGAGTACGCTTGCCGGGTCTGGAAGTTTCGGGTCCACAGACGGAACAGGAACTCTAGCGAGCTTCAATGGCCCTTCCGGGGTCGCGGTGGATGCGAACAACAACGTTTATGTGGCCGATGCAGGAAGCAATAAAATTCGCAAGATTTCGCCCATTGGCGAGGTGACGACACTGGCCGGAAGCGGAGTAGAGGGCACGATGGACGGATCCGGAATAGAGGCGAACTTTAAATACCCGGAAGGCGTCGCTGTGGATAGCAATGGGAAAGTCTATGTAGCTGATGGCTATAACAATAAAATCCGAAAAATCAGCCCAGAATAAAAATGCGATTGGCTCAGTCTTTGAAGATAAAAAATTGCGGATTGGGCTTTTAGCAAATCAGGAGCAATCGCGATGGCTCTCCTAAGGCAGGGCGAGGGGCCCTGTGGATGCAGGGCTTCACAGGGTTCCCAGGATACTCAACCGCAATCTTCCATAAGTTGCCAACTCCGAAAACATAGGGTAAAGC
>CANMQB010000129.1 GCA_947499885.1 Spartobacteria bacterium | reverse complement strand
TTTGCCACAGTAAGGATATTCATGCTTTACGAGGACTACATGAAAAGGCTTCGAACAAGACCATCACCCCGGCAACAGCTAAAAGAAATAATGCTATGATCTTCATGGAGCGAATTTGGCTCGATGTCCAAAATTCCGACATGGGGACTTGCCCGACCGTGTCCGAGAATTGCGACGGAAATGTAACATTTAACAGCTTGGGGGAGCGACGAGCAGGCTAGTACAAAATCAGGCGGATAAAAGGGTCATTGAATACACGACACATCATTTCGCCATTGGCAGCATTTTTTGCGGTATCCTTGTTTTTCGATCGGCCAATTTGGGCTCAGAACGCCGCACAAAAGACAACCCCGGAAACACCAGTCGCCAGCAGTGGGCTTACGGCGGACGAGTTATTCGAACGGGCCCGGAGCTTATTCAACCAGAAAAACTACAAAGAAGCCCTCGTAGCATACCTTCAATTTAAGTCGGAATTCAGCGAATCCCCCGAAGCGGCCAAGGCATTGCATAGCTCGCTCTATCCGATTGCGATGGGTTGCGTGCAGCAGGCCCGTTTTGCAGAGGCCATTCCGGCGATCGCCGAGGCGATCGAAGCCAAGCCGCTGCTGCCTGCAATGCAAATTCAAGAGCTAACGTTCTGGCTTGGAATTGCGAATATGCAGCAGCGGGAATACGTGGCAGCTCGGGTAGCATTCGAAAAGTTCATTTCTTTGTTCCCTGCTGAAGTTGAGAAAAATCCTTTGTACATTCGCCAAAATCCTATGGCAGCGCGCCTCCCCGAAGCCCGCATGCTTGTGGGCACTTCCTGGATTCGCGAACAAAAATACCGCGAAGCTGCAGATTATTTTGTGAAGCTGAAGCCCTCACTGACGCCCGAAATGCGAGGGCGGGCGGTGATTCTTCAACTCCATGGGCTACTCCAACTTGGTAATCGCGATGAGGCACTAGCGGCTGTGAATGAAGAATTTCCCCGGATGGAAAACATCCCTCAACTGATCTCCTTTCAAACCCTCATCCTCCAACTTGGCAACCAATGCTTGGAAGACGGCGAGTTCCGAAAAGCCATGGCCTGCCTTCAAAAAGTATGGACGCACGATCGCCTGCTCAAGCATCAAAAACAGCGCCTTACAAACCTGGAAGAACGGCTCCGTGCGGCCTCGACATCGGAAGATTCCTACCAGAGCTTTCTCTACTCCACGCTGATCGCCGAGGTCCAACGTGAGACTGAGCATTTTGAAAAAGTGCAGGATTTCGATACTGCTCTGCGTTTTCGCTTGGCGATTTCGTATCTCAAAATGAAGCGCTACCGAGAAGCAGCGTTAATCATGCAAAGCATGCTCAAAGAGCTTCCCGCGGATAAGATGGCCGAGCAAGCTGCCGTCAATGTCGTGCGCTGCTGGAGCGCGCTCGAGGATTGGCCAGAAACCCTCGAAGCGGCGAAGGAGTTTGCCGTCAAGTTTCCCGACTCCCAGCAGCTACCGCAGGTTTACCTCATGCAAGCCGAGGCCCTCCAGTCGAACCTCCACTACGACCAAGCGGCCTCCGTTTTTGCCGATATCGCCAAACGTTTTCCCAGCTCCGAATACGCCCCCCGAGCGCTTTTCCTAGAGGGATTCTCGCTCCTCCAAGCCGAGAAAAATCCCGAGGCGGCAAAAGCCTTCGAAGGCTTCTTGGCGCAGTATCCGAAACACGATCTCGGCGACAGCGGAGCCTATTGGCTTGGGATGACCTACTCGTTCGACAAGCAATACGAAAAATGCCGCCACCTCATGGAGGAATACCTCCAGAAGCATCCCCATGGCCTCCACAAGGGATCAGCCGTTTTCCGCAAAGCCTATTGCTCCCAACAACTCGAGCGCTACGGAACGGCTATCGATGAACTCAAGGACTACCTGGAGAAATTCCCCGGCGAGCAGGAAAACAATGAGGCCAACATCCTTCTTGGCAACGCTCTGATGAATGAGGGCTTCGTTCCGCAAGGTATCGAGGCGTTTCAAAAAATCCCTTCCACCGACACCAAAGCCTACGAAGAGGGTGTCTTCCGAACAGCCGAGGCTCTCAAGCTTCTCGAGGAATACGACAGATACAGCGAACTCATGCAGGGCTTCACAAAAGACCACCCCCGCTCGGCGCGGGTCGCAGAGGCCATTGCCAATCTGGGATGGTATTACCGCAAACAGGAACAGCCCGAAAAAGCCCGCGAAATCTACTGGCAGGCCATCCGGGATTTCGGGAACGATCCAGAAATCCGCTCGGTGGACGATCTCTTCCCCTCCCTCGCGCGTCTCTACAAAGGGCCATCCGGATCGGGCGAATACCTCGCACTTCTGGACGACTTACTCTCCGAACTCGGCAATCAGAAAAAAAATACCCTTCGCATGCGACTTCTCCATGCACGGGCGGAGGCACTCAAAAAGTCTGATCCCATCCGTTCCCAAGCCCTCCTGCTCGATGCGGCCGCCTTGGCCGATGTGCGTGAAGCGAATCCCGCCCTGCTTGTCGATTTTGCTAACGCTCTTCTCGCATCCAGCCAAAACAAAAAAGGCGAGGAAATGCTGCGCGACGCGCTGCGATGGAACCCCCGCGCCATGCAGAAAGATCGGATCCTTGCGGCTCTTGGTGAAATGGAGATGGAGCAGGGTAATGACAAAGCCGCTCTGGATTGGTTCAACCGCTTCGAACGCGAAAACCTAGGAACACCGCTCTTCGCTTCAACCATGCTCTCAAAGGCCAAAATTCTTCAGAAACGCAGACGCTACGACGAGGCCAGAAAAACCCTCGAGGAGATTCTCAAAAAGGAAACCGCATCCGGCGAGCGCAAAGCCGAAGCCCTTTGCCTGATCGGCGACCTCCACATGGCAGATAATAATCCCAAACTCGCCATCCCCTACTACCAGCGTGTTTATCTCATGCACGGACGCTGGAGACCATGGGTCGCCCGCGCCTACGCACGCAGCGGCGAGGCGTTCGAAAAAATCCAAGATTCCACCGCTGCCCGACGCACCTACAGCGAGTTTCTTTCCAAGCCCGAGCTGGAGGAGTTCCCAGAGGCCACCACCGCCAAAGACCGACTGCAGGCGCTTGGGGGACCACTGCCCTCTAAAACGGAAGACAATGCACCCCAACCAGAGGAGTCCTCTGCAAAAGGATGAAACACGCGCTCCCCATCCTTCTGGCCACCTCATTAATCTGCCACGCCGCAGATGTGCTGGAGTTGAAAAATGGTCAGCGCCGCTCCGGCAAAATTGTGTCGGCCGACGAAAAACTTATTCGCCTCGAAATCGAAATTCCCAACCCCTCCGCCCAAATGCCGCCGCCAGTAGTCTCGACAGCGATTCCGCGGGCGGATGTGCAAGCCATCGACTTCACCTCCGACCCAGATCGTGAAGCAGTCGTCCGCTCTGCAGGAATCCAAGATATACCAGCCCTCGAAGCCTATTGGTCAAAGTTCAGCCCCTGGATGGAAATGCCGCGATCTCCCGCAGGATCTATCGCCTGCGCACTTGGAGACGCCCTACTCGCAACCAAAGAACGCCCCAATGCGAAGCGTGCACTGGAGCTATTCACTCTAGTCGAAGAAAAGGCCTGGCAGGGCTCAGACAAAGCCCGCGCCCGCGAGGGAAGACTCCGCGCCATGACAGCCACCGGCAAGGCGGCGCAAGCGATCGAAGAGGCAAAAAACCTCGCGGCCGAAACGGAAGATCCGGAAATCCTCATCGAAGCGAATTATCTCATGGCTCAGGCCACTGCCAAAGAACTCCAGGCCTTCCTCAAAGAAAACCCTCGTTGGAACATCGATCCTTATGTCATCGACGAGCGCCACCGACTTCACAACCGGGCTCTCGAGCTCTACCTCTACCCAGCCCTGTTCTTCGGCTCTGAAAAAGAGAAGGCTGCCCGCGGACTCTGGGGTGCTGTCGAAGTTTACCGTCTCTCCGCAAAAAATGCCCACGATGCCGGTATGCCCGACTCCGGAAAATCGCTCACCAACCTCGCCATGGAGACCTCGCGCGACATCATCACACTCTACCCGGCCACCCCGGAGTCAAAACTCGCGACCGAGTTTCTCGCCAGTCTCACGCCAGAGCAACGTGCCTTGAACTTCGAAGAAGAGGCCCGCAAGGAATTGAAGGAAATCGGTGACACAACCTCAGCGACACCAACTCCCTCCCCAGAAAACTCTCCAACCCCGAAAACTGAACGCGTCAGAAAAAATAAAAAAAATGAAACCAAGTAAATTACCGACCGCCCCGCAAACCCACTTCCGAAGCTCCCATCGCTGCGACCACTGGCTCACGCTGGCCTTTATCCTCGGCCTCCTCGCCATTCCCAACTCCGCCCATGCCATGGGTGTTTCGAGCGACAAGAGCCTCATGGATCTCTATAACGAAGGCGGCCCCATCATGCACATCATCGCCCTCTGCTCCGTCGCTGTGACCTCGGTCGGCGGCTACTGCGCCTTGATGTTTCGCAAGAAGAAAATCATGCCGCCCGCATTGGTGGCGCAGCTCAATGGATTCATGACCCAACGCGACCTCCAGAGCGCCTACAGCCTCTGCAACGCCTCGCCTTGCATGATGACCGATATCCTCGCTGGCTCTCTCACCAAGGCAAACTTCGAGCGCGACATGTATAACAAGAGCGCGATGGAAAATCACATCAGCGACGAGTGCTTCCGCCACGAGACAAAAATGATGGTCGTCGTAAACTACATGAACACCTTTGCCGTCCTCGCTCCTATGATCGGCCTTCTCGGAACCACAGCAGGCATGATCACGAGCTTCAGCGCGCTCACAGCAGGCAAGGCAGAAGCCACAGACCTCGCCAAGGGCATCGGCGAGGCCCTCATCGCCACCGCTGGTGGCCTCTTGCTGGCGATTCCCTCGATGTTCCTCTATTTTTTCTTCCGTGGGCTCCTGACAAGCAACATGGCAGATCTCCACAAAACCCTCTCCCACATGCTCGACCTCTTCACCGGCGAGGCCCACAGCACAACCGTACCAACAAACGATCCAAAGCCGCAGGCCTAAGACGACCCCAATGGCACGCCGCCGCCACCGCAGAGTCGAACACGAGGAGATCGGGCTCCAGATTGCCCCAATGATCGACCTCACCCTTCTACTCCTGTTTTTTTTCATGCTCGCAGGCAAAATCACCAAGAGCGAAAAACTCCTCGATATCAAAGTCCCCACCGCCGCCTCGGGTAAAATCCCCACTGACGAGGGCGACCGCGACGTCGTCAATATCGACGACAAGGGCCAGCTTTTCTCGGGCAGTCGCCCCGTCAGCACCAAAGAACTCACCACCCACCTCAAAGAACGCTTCAAAGTGAGCCCTCCGCTCAAACTCTATGTCCGCGCCGATGCAGGTACCCCAGGCAAAAAGATCAAGGAAGTCATGGCCATCGCCAGCGAAGCCGGAGCAGTCGATGTCATCTTCGGAGTTATGCAAAAATGAGACGCATCGAACACCCGCAGATCGAACTCCAGATCGCCCCGATGATCGATGTCTGCTTCCTCCTGCTCTTTTTCTACATCCTTACTTCCAAACCCGTAAAACAGGAGGCGGACATGTCCATGACCCTCCCCGGCACAGTCTCTCAAGACCAAGCCCTCGAAATTCCCGACGAACAACGCGTCGCCATCCAAGACAACGGTCAAGTCGTTCTCAACGACCTCCCCCTCGACCAACCTCAAAGCAAGGAACTTCCCTCTCTCCTCACCACGCTCACCCGGTTCAAGGAGTCCTGCAATGCCAATAAAACCGACGCCATGGTGACCATCGATGTCTCGGATAGCGCCGTTCACCAGCGCGTTGTCGATGTCGTCAATGTCTGCGCCCAAGCCGGAATAAGCGGAGTGACCTTCGCCGGAGCCACGGAGGAAGCAGAATGATCGCCTCCCCGGCATCCAAGAAGGGGGGAGTCAAAAAACTCATCATCACAATTCTCCTCGTCAGCCTCGGCGTTCACATTGCGGCTGGCGTCGTTGCAGGAATCGTAGTCGTGGCCCGCTACTTCACCACCCCGCCCGCCGAATTCAAGGCCGCCCGCGATATCCGCCTCCCAGCCAAGAAGCGCGAGCAAATGATGAATATGGCCGCCCTCGATGCGGCTGCACCAAAACCCACATTCTCCGACCGCATGCAAAGCACGCGCCCGACCACATTCTCCCTGCCCGACTTGCCCAAAATCGCGATGGACCAACCCCTACCACTCGACCCCTCACAAGTTATCAGCGAAAACATCAACGCGCTCGGCGTGGGCGACGGTATGGGTACAGGATCGGGCTCTGGTGCCGTAGGCGCGGGGGGATTCGGCGGATCTGGCATGAGCTTCCTCGGCGTCCAATCAACCGGCAAACGCATCCTCCTCCTCTTCGATGTCTCCACCAGCGTCCTCAACAAGGCGAGCGCAGCGGGAATCCCCCTTGAAAAAATCCAAGAGGAAACCCTCCATCTCCTAGCCAAACTCCCCGTCACAGCCCGATTCGGAATCATCCAATTCACTCAAAACTACAAACCCTTCAACCGGGAACTCCTTCCAGCCACAGACCCCAACCGCGGTGCCGCCACCGAGTGGGTCAAAAACGAATGGGTCACTACAGGCACAATGGGCGCCTCATCAAAAGTGACCTCAAACCCCAAAGGGTTCATCGGCGTCCTCGAACTCGCAGCCCAAATGAAACCCGACGTTCTTTATGTCATCTCGGACGGCAGCTTCCAATGGAAAGCGAACGGAAACATCGACAACATCCCCTGGAGTGACATCAAAAAAATCCTCGATGGATCCTTGCAAGAGGGTCAAAAGTGCGTGGTCAACTTCATCGCCTTCCAGCCGAAAGACGACGACCTCAAAGAACTCAAACGCCTATCCTCCCGGACAAGCGGAAAGACCGTAGAACTCAAAAAGTAGCCCTCCGCGCCTCATGTTTTTACCGCCCTTCCTATTGCCAGAAAAAATCCGGGTTTCACGCGAAGCACTTCGGATCACTCTTAAGAATTGGTTTTTGCAAAAAAGAACTCCTTGGCGTCTCTGCGTCTCTGCGTGAGCCCCATAAAATCGGTAAATAGGAATGAATCAAACTCACGCCCGCTATCGCTCAAGACGCAAAGACGCAAAGATGAGTGAAAATCACATTGGCAAAAAAGAACTCCTTGGCGTCTTAGCCCCTC
>CANMQB010000128.1 GCA_947499885.1 Spartobacteria bacterium | reverse complement strand
GTGGAATACATCCACAGACGAGAGTATTTACTCGGGGGCAATGGAGTGGATTCTAGGAATTTTTCCACATGAAATTGCGGGCCAGTTTGAAATCTGGATGCTGTTGATTCATCCGGACGATCGCGCAGCCTACCGAAAAGAGATCAAGCGAGTCCTTTCACAAGGAGGTCCATTTCAAGCCGAATACCGGGCGCGTAAAAGAAGCGGCCAATACACGATCCTCTTGGAGCGAGGTTACTTCATCGCTTCTACCGAAGGCAGCGGCGACGTGCTTTCGTCGGTTATCACGGACGTCACCGACCTACGAGAGATGGAGGCCAGGCTCAGCCAATCTCAGCGGGCCGAAGCTTTCAGCAAATTAACCGGGGGCGTCGCTCACGATTTCAACAACATGCTTTCTGTGGTGATCGGCTATTCACAAATCCTGAGGGATGAGATGCACGAAACGGGGGAGCTCGCCGGTTTTGTTGAGGAAATTGAAAAAGCTGCGCTGCGAGCGTCCTCTCTCACCAACCAGCTCTTAGCGTTCAGCAATCCCCCGGCGATCCGCCGGAGCTCGCTCCAGATCGGCGAGCTTTTGAATGACGTTGTGAAAATGCTACGGCGCCTTCTGGGTGAACAAATCCAACTGGCCGTTGAAATCGGAGACGATCTCCCCATGATATCAGGCGATCGAAGTCAATTTGAGCAAGTATTCATCAACCTCGCGGTCGCTGCTCGCGAGGCTATGCCCCAAGGAGGCCAACTCAGAATTCATGTCTTCAAAGAAATTGTTTCTCAAGCACGTGTCGTTTCCAAAAAAAACCTTCCTCCCGGCAACTACACCTGTGTTTCGCTGACCTTTTCTCCAACCTCCGGTGGGGGAGAGTCCAAAACCTTGGGAAAAACTTTGGAAAAAAATCGCAATCTCTCAACGTCCGCAGCCGTCGTGGAGGAAAACGACGGCCGGCTCGACTTGTCTTTGATTTCACAGAGCCCAAGCCGCTTGAATCTTTTCCTTCCTGGAGTGAGAGAGCCCCAAAAGCCTTCAGACAGGCAAGCGTTGGAAATCTCCGCGTCTTCTGCCACAATTCTTCTTGTGGAGGATGATTCGGCGATACGGAATTTTGCGCGCACTGTCTTGCAACGTCTTGGTCACAAAATTGTCGAAGCGGACGACGGAGAGACGGCGCTCTCCTTGTTCGAGAGTGATGCGACTTTTGCGCCTGACTTGGTTTTGACAGATATGGTTATGCCGCGTTTGGGAGGCCTTCAACTTGCCCGCAAAATAGAAAGAAAACACCCGAATACGGCGTTTTTGCTCACCTCCGGCTACCCAGACCAGCAAGAAATCGCCAAGGAATACGATGCCGATTTTGCTTTCCTCAAAAAGCCATTCTCGGTGGGAGATTTGATCTCGAAGGTCGGAAGTCTGCTTGAAGGACGTAGCCCTCAGCAGTAAACAAGTACCTGACGAAGAAGCGTTGCGGAGCTGTTGTAGTTCCGAATTTTGGCGATGGTATTTTCATCGAGATGGTATCCCTCAGCGACAAGGAGAACTCCCGTAGGGCTGTAAATGCCAGAGGCGAGTTGCATGCCAACGTCTAATTCATCCACCATCACCTCACGAACCAAACGAGGTAGAGGTGTCGCCTCGGCACACTTCAAGAAAAGTCTCGTGGCATCCGGGTCAAAAGCCGTTCCAGATTGCTCAAGAATTCGATCTACGGCCTGCTCCTGCGGAAGCCCACAGGTTACAAAATAAACGACAACGGCAAGGCATCGAGCAGTCCAAGGAATCATCTCGCCAGCAAGTCCATCTGGAAAACCAGTGCCATCAAAACGTTCATGGTGCGCACGAACTGTCTCTCCCACTGGCTTAAGGAGATCCACAAAAGACGCAAGGGTCTGGGCATGGATCGTGTGGTTGAGAAATACGGTCTTCAACTCGGGGGACATTTCCTCCGAGTTGTTTTGAACCGCAGTCATGAGGCCATGTGGCACGGCCGTGAGGCCGATATCATAGAGCCGGGCGCTCACGTCGAGCACATGCTTCTGCTCCTCATCGAAATAATGAGTCTTAGCCATCAGTTGGCAGATGCCAGTGGCAGCCTTTGCCTGCTCTCCAAGGAGGGGGTTGAATGTCGTAAGAATGCGATGGCAAAGTTCCATCGATCGGCTGAAATTCGTCTTGAGAGCTTCATGCGAAGAGTCGATTTCTTTTTTTCCGATTTCCAGCTCGTGGAGTTGACGCTCAAGCTGCTGATTTGCCGAGCTGAGGCGCTCGTTGAGTTCTTGGGTGGTTTTTTCCAGCGATCGGTTTGACTCGATTAACTCATAGCGCTGCACTGCATTGTGAAGCGTTGCGATCATCTCGGCTGAAATCCATGGCTTGGTGACAAAGCGGAAAATTTCCCCGCTATTGACGGCAGATGCCAAAACATCGAGCGATTTGATGCCAGTGATCAGGATGCGTGAGGCGGAAGGCTGAATTCGGGCGATACGGTTGAGTAATTCGGCGCCCAACATATCCGGCATATTGTGATCTGCGATAATGACTGCAAATTTGCGGTCAACCGCAAGGTGAAGAGCCTCTTCACCGCTGGTCGTGGTCATGGACTGGTAGCCTGCACGTGTCACAAGATCCTCAAGAACTTTGAGAATAATTGGATCGTCATCAATGGTTAAAATGGAGAAGCTGGATTTGTTCACAAGTCGGAATATATCTATGAGTTGAGGTTAAATCGAGGGAAAGCTATGACCACTTCGGAGCTATGCTGATTTTTTCCTTTGAAAAAGAGCAACTTGCCACCTGCATGAACGATCAGATCTTCTGCGGCAGCCATGGAGAGATCAGAAAAGGATTCCCTCGAGTGGAAATCATCAATCTCTGAAACTGATAGTGCCACGCAGGGCAATCTGAAGGAAATCCCAACATGTTCCTCCAAGATAGGAGGCTCCGTAATGTTAGCAGAAGATAAGTCTTCTGGACTCAAGACGGAAAGGGGAATCTCGGTTTTACCTTGGGGATAAAAATCCTTGAGGCAAACAGCCAGAGTCAACAGACCCACTCGGAACGAATACTCCGATACACGAATGTGTAGCGGATTTTCCGGCGAAGACAAGATGATGCGAGCGGTTTTAGGGAAGATAGTACGCAGGAGATCAAGCTGACTAGTAACAATCTCCTGCGCATCATGATATGTAACTTCCCTCTCGGCTGCATTTAAGTAAATCTGAGTGACGCGCCCTAAGACTTCCTTGATGCGCTCGACTCCAACCTGAATTTCTTGAACTGTTTCTGCTAGCGGATGCCCTGTATCAAGAAAATCTCGGCACCCTTCAAGATTAAAGTATATCCCAGTAAGTATGTTATTTACCTCATGAATGAGGCCAGGCGTCAATTGGGCATTGATTTCGTTCGAGGCACGGCGTTGGGTTTGGCCCTTCAAGGCATCCGATTCACTCGCATCAAAAGCAGGGTCTTTAAAACATTCAGTCATCGTTTGGTAGGCGCTGGCGCGGGTGCTGGAGCAAGGCTTGCAAAAGCCTCATGGGCGACGAACGCTGCGTAAAGTCGAGGACTTTGCAGAATGATTTGGTTTCCACTGCCTTCCTCACGTTGCCGCCCTTTTGGAACCTTCGCGCTCACGTAGCGCATCTGTAGGCCGGTGTCTGAGAACTGAGTTGCTAGGTCGGAGATATCGGGCTCTGCTGCATCCAAAATCCCATCTGCCATCCAGAGAACATCCATCGTCTTGATGTCCACAATTTTCGATCTCACCCCGATTGCCAGAGGGCGATAGGGACGGAAAAGCGTGAAGTCAGTAAAAAGAACCGCATCAGCCGCATATTTTTGCCGCAGCATAGCAATCACAGAAGCTGGAATAATCTCGGATGAGGAAACCGCCTCGCGATTCACCAGCGCTGCCATGTCAGCACGGCTGACCTGCACAATTTCGTATTTCACAACTTTTGACAACTCGGAGCGAAAAATGCCGTCCATGTCGCGCTGAGTTTGATCGATCGGGCGAGTCGAATAAATGGGTAAGACGGCGAGGCGTCGCATCCCTTGTGGCCAGCGAATTCCCGAATTTGCCGATAAATCCTGTGGCGGCAAAGTCATTGTTGGTTGGGATATCTGCTGGATTCGAGCCGAGCGATTGCTTTTATCATCCAGAGTCCGCGAAGTTGATGAATGAGTGCAGGCTGCGAGGGATAAGGCGCCCAAAAGACAAAGAATGCGAAAAGTCATAATGCAAATCTTAGCATTTTTCGTGCCTTGTGCATTACTTGATTCGTGCCTATTTATGCCAACATGCAAAAAATTGCGGACCGAGCGAGAAGACTTTCCACTTGCCGAGTCTTGTTTTCCGATTAAGTTTTGCAAACTTCGTTCGATAGAAGTAACTATGTGCCTCAACGAATCACCCTTCCAAGGACCCAATAAACTGATGTGGGCTTATCGTTTTTTCGCTCTATCCAAACTCGCTCTTGCGGTCCTCATTGCCGCTTCTGGCTTGATTTCCTGCTCGAGCACCTCGAAAAAAACGACACCCACGCAAGCCGCTGTGATGCCGCAGAAATTGCCTAAGCCCGCCCCGATGCGCGTGGCGCAAGATTCCAATTCGCGCCGCAAGCCGCCGCTCCTTCCAAAGACCATCGTGAATATCTCGGATACCGATGACGCCTTGGCATCCACTAACAATGCTGCCAACTCGAGTGATGTGGCGGTGGTTGACTCCACCACACCTAAATTCATCAATAACGAGCAAACTCAGGATTTCTTTCAAGGCGCAGGAGACGGCCCAGCTGGTGAAACGGTGCTCGGGTCTTTCTTTGATACCGTTTTCCGCCCGGCAAATTCGGCCAATCAACCCGTCAGCAGCACATCCTATAAAGTCCAATAACCATGCGCCGCCTAACCAGATTTTCCGTTCTTTTCTTGGCCACTGCGGCCTATGCAGAAATTGCCTCCCCACCTCCAATCGCCTCCGAAGCTAGTTCCCACAGCAACTCAGGATCTGCGATGATGGAAGCGCCGGCAGCTCCGCCTCTGCAGAATAACCTCTCCACAGACGCCAATCCGAACAGCATTGCAGTGCCAATCGAATTTGATGCACTTGAAACGGAACTCGAGGAAAATCCTGCCTACGCCACAAGCTTGATGGCCAGCGAGGCCAGCACTGAAGCACTTTCAGAGGAAATGCAGCAGGACTTGGAAAACGGTGACCTTGCACTTGCCGAAAAAAAGTTTAACCAAATCCTCCGCCTCGCCGCGCCCGAAAAACAGAAAGGCAAGGCCCTTCTGATCATGGGGCGTAATTTGGAAGAAAAGCAAAAGCAGCCAGCCAAAGCAGCCGTAGTTTATGAACAGTTTGTGAATTTGTTTCCGAGCGACCCAGAGACTCCCGAGATTCTGCTTCGGCTGGGTAGGATCTATCGCGAAAATGGCGCCTACGCCAGTGCGCTTAACAAGTTCTACAGCGTGCTTTACTCGGCTCTCCAAGTCAAAACCGGGGAGGAATACACCGACTCTTCGCTGCGTGCAAAATTGGAAATTGCCCACACTCATTTTGCTTCGGGCGACTACAAGGCCGCTGCTGAGCTGTATTCCCGCTTGAAGCTTGTGAAAATGACACAAGCAGAAGCCAGTGAAGTCGCTTTCCGCTCGTCCTACATCCATTACCTTTCGGGCCAATACACCAACTCCCTTACCGGTGCTGAGGCCTTCCTCTCAACCTATCCCGCCAGCCCGCTGGCCCCCGAAGCGCAGTACCTGCGCATTCAATCCCTCCGCGCTCTGGGCCGTAAAGACGAAGCTATGCAAGAGACAATCAAGCTCCTGCAGGCTGGTCGCGAATACGGCAAGAAAAAACCAGCTGTATGGGCCTACTGGCAGCGCAAAACAGGCAATGACATCGCCAACGAACTCTACGAGGCTGGCGACACGCTCGGCGCCCTCTCCGTCTATCAAAAGCTAGCCGAGCTCAACGACGCTCCCAATTGGCGCGGTCCCACGGTCTACCAGATCGGACTTTGCTTTGAACGCCTCCGCTACAATACCCGTGCCCGAGAGGCTTACCGGTATATCATTGATAAAATCCCGGCCTCAGCTCCAGCGGCCGAGGGCGATACCATGGTCGGCATGAACCTCGCCACCCTTCGAGATATGGCTCAATGGAGGCTCGATAATCTCGACTGGCTGGAAAAAACCGAAAAAGATCTCTACCCGCTCCTCGACAAGGAAACCCCGGCCAGCGACCTCCAACCCGCCTTCCTGAAAACCGAAAAACCCGCAGCAAACCCTGCTGCCGTTCCCTCCCAAACCACTCAGCAGGCCGCCAACCAAATTGCTCCGCCTGCCGCCTTGCAGCAATAGGTTTTTTAAATTCCTGAACCTGACGGGCAAGATGCCGCAGACGCAGACATGGCTTCGGTATGGCACAAGAGTTGCTTATCATTGAGCATCATGAATCCTCTCCTCGCCATCACGGCCGCCAAGATGGGCAGCAATATTCTCAATAGCCTCACTGGAAATTCCGCTGAGAAGGCTCCAAGCTCTGCCGAAATGAAAAAAGCAGCGTTTGCTCAGATTCTTGCTAAGACGACAAGCACTCCGGAATACAAGAACATGCAAAGCCTTAGCGCAGATGGTATCGGGAGCCGATCTGATGTTGAAATGACGCTGCAACAAATGTCCCAAAAAATCCTCCAATCCCCAGAAGTCGCTAAAGCGCTCGAGGGAAGTTCCGAACCCTTTGACCTAAAATTTCTTCCCGATGGAAATGTCGCCATAAAAAAAGCCGACGGCTCAGAAAAAATTTTCCAATTAGACGGAAATCTCAAGGAAACTGCTCAAAAAGCGGTCTCCATCATCGAAAGCTCAAAGATTGCGTACCCAAGCGGGGCGGCATCTTCAAAAGAAGTCGGTGGATCCCTGCGCATCGTTCCTGGAGCTAAGGCTACGCTCCAAGCGTAAACAACACGATTGCCTCTCGCCTGATCGGTGAGATTTCTTGGCTTCCACACAAGAGGTTCTTCCCCAAGCTGGATTCTTTACCCGCGAACGCGCGATTGATGTATTCCCCAATTCGGGCGATTGACCAAGTTGGAGGTAGCCTTATACCAATGTCACCTAGCAAGTAGACTTTTGGGTTTGGCGGTAGCGTTTACTTCAACCCGCATCCATTCGTGAATCAAAGTGGCCACCTTGGCTGGATCGCTCCATCGCCGCGCCACGGCGATGATG
>CANMQB010000127.1 GCA_947499885.1 Spartobacteria bacterium | reverse complement strand
TCGGCTGCGGATCAGATTCAAGGCTTCCATGCCGCTCTCCGCCGTCTCCACATCCAGCCCATGACGAATCAAGCGCCGCTCCAGCACATCCAAGTTGCCAGGGTTGTCATCCACCGCCAGCACCCTACCGGAAAAAATGCATTCATCTTGATGGGAGTCCATGTTCTCCGCGCGGACTGAGGTCATCGCCTTCTGCGTTTCCAAATCCCCACCGAGGTTCAACCTTGCGTTGATGAGTGTGAGAAGCTCTTCAGCGGCAGAGCGGATTTTTTTGAGATCGGAAATATCGGAACCGCTCCCGCTGGCATCCTCGATCAGCATCTCGCTGTAGCCGATGATGTGATTCACCGGCGTTCGGAGATCATGCCTCAACTGGGCTACAGCATCCGGGGGATTGTGTGGCTCGGACTTCAAGTGGTTGGTTTCTTATCAAGCTGGGCTTGGATTTTCTCCACCAGGCGCGCGAAATCGATCGGCTTCGTGTCGTATTCGTCGCAGCCGGCCTCCAGGCATTTCTCCCGGTCGCCGGGCATGGCATGAGCGGTCAAACCAATCACTGGTATCCCACGAGTGCCTGCATCCGCCTTCAACGCCCTAGTCGCCGCCCATCCATCCATCACCGGCAGGCTCATATCCATGAGGATCAACTCCGGATGCCCGCTGCGAGCCATCTCCACGCCCTCCACGCCATCCACCGCCATGCTGACTTCAAAGCCCCTCCTCTCCAAGCGACGGGAAAGCATGTCACGATTCATCTCATTGTCCTCCACCAGCAAAATCTTGACCATGATTTCTCATATCCCACATCCGAAAAATTAACAGGATTAATGGCAAATCTCCCCGCACGAGGCGATCCAGCGGTGAGTCAGGTGCTCATTGGGACTCGGCTCAGCGATCAGGACAAGGATTGCCGAATTGGAACCTTGCCCCTCCGGCATGCCTCACTGCAATCGCGGATGGTATCCCATTCGCACGCCCATTTCATTCACCATAAAAAAGGCCCGCCACAGTGCTGACAAATCTTCTCCGGGAGATTCTGCTTTTTGACGCCGTTCATTGGTCTGGCACTGCTCCGACGTCATTTCTTCTCGGGATCCGAGGCTTGTTTTTGTTCCAAGATTTCCGCGCGCCTCATCGGCATTTCATCGATAAAAGCAAACCATTTCTCTAGATCTAATGTGTCGAAGCTGCGCGCCGCCTCGCCGCCGTCTTTGCCAATCAAAACAAAAGTCGGATTCGTTTCGCCCGCGGTGAGACGAAGTTGCCGACGCACCGCATCAGTTTGTTCGGGAGTCAATCGCACAGCCGTAGAAATCCGTTGAGCGACTTTCGACACATCGACGATTTTCAGGTGGCGCTCCTCGATTTTGTCGCGATTTAAAACAAACATCGTGTTCACATTTTCAACAGCCGCTCCCTGCGGGAACGACATGACAATGAGGCGATTCTCACCACGATACACATCAAGCGGTGCGGCGAACGCTGACTGGCAGACGATGCCTATGATTGCAGTCAACACGCCGAATCGCTCAAACCCAAATCTCAGTTTGACCGGAAGGGCAACAAGGCCAGATGAGGGTAAGTCGGAGCCGATGAAAGCAAAAGCCATCTTACAGAATGAATCCGTATCGTTTTTTGAACTCGGGAGAGGCATCGCAAACTGGTCGCTGCAAAAGGTGAGTTTCTCAAGGGTTGTTTAAGGCTTGGGAACGAGGGATGGAATGATCTGGAGTTTTCGGTTGTTCGGGGCGCTTGCATCAACCAAGGCTACTGGCTTTTGCGGAATGCGATTGGTTTTGCTGAGGGTGATGGGGCCAGTCAACCCTGTAAGCTGGACTCCTGAAGCAAGCACGCTGCGGATATTTTTCCCGTTTGCATTACTGGATTTTTCGATCGCGCCGAGCAGCACCCTTGTGGCGTCGTAGCCCAAAGCGGAAAAGGCATCAGGATTGGAGTGGTAGGTTCTTTTGTAGTTTCGGTTGAAAGCCTTTGAAGCCTCTTGGGAAGCCGATCCAGTCCCTGTCGCGGGAAAAGCGTGCGTTGTATAATAGACGCCTTGGGCATAGGGATTATTGATCCAAGCATAAGGAGTGTCGTAGCTGTCACCGCCCATAATGGGGCCAGGGTAGCCCTCAGCGCGCAGTTGGCGGATGACAGGCATCGCATCATCGGAAGATTCCACCGACAGAAAAACTGCATCGGCCTTCAGAATGGCGGGAGTGAGAAGCATGGGTCTGCCCGGCGTGTAAGCGAGCTGGGTGGTGATTTTTCCGCCACCGCGTCGAAAGGCTTTGGAGAAATACGACTTCAGCAGGCGGGTGTAGGTGAATCGGGGATCAAAAAGGATCGCTGCTGTTTGAGAGCCCTTTGCTTTGGAAAGCCATTCTGCTGCAGTTGCGGCCTGCATGTTGTCGCCGAAACAAGCGAGATAAAATCCTGAGCCTACGACCGAGGGGAGCTTTGGCGAGGTGGCGCCGGAGGTCACAAAAGGAATGCCAGCTTTTATCGCTTCCCGACCTGCGACGTAGGCTAGGTCGCTGTCTGAGAGACCTACCAACCCAACGAGTGAGGGATTTTTGACTGCCTGATCAACATTTTTCTGAATGTCGGCCGCTGTCGAATTTCCTCGAATGCGAATCAACTCGACCTGCTGTCCGTGTATGCCACCAGCCTTGTTGACGTCAGCAACTGCGAGTTGCGCTCCCAGCCAAGAGGGTTCATCCAACGGCGCTTGATCGCCGGAATTGGAATAGACCGCCCCGATTTGAATGGCTGCGGAGAGTGGCAGGAAACCGGACACAGCCGAGCACGCGATAATCCAGAAAAATAATTTCATCAGGCCCATGCCTATAAAATCACCACCCGCTCAGCAACCCTCAATTGCCTTTTTCCTAAGTCAAAATGCTGCCATTCTCTCCCAAACAAGACATTCGCCTCTCACGCCAAACCCGACTGGGCGCGTTGGAGCTCCGCGAGGCGGTTGAGCCAATCTTGTTGGCGTTGGCGGTGCTCGGCGACGACATCAGCGGGGGCGTTTTGGACGAAGGTTTCGCTGGCGAGTTTGCGGGCGACTTTTTCGATTTCGGCTTCCACTTTGGTGATCTCTCCATTGAGGCGTTTCTTCTCTGTGGCTGGATCAATGATGCCTTCGAGCGGGAGGTAAATCGTTCCGATATGCGTCGGGCAGGCCGCATGGCCTTGCGGCGCAGTTTCGCAGAAGGTGAGGGATTCCGAATGCAGGAGGTTGGAGAGGACTGGGGCTTCGTTTTTCACCCAATCGGCCGCTGGGGTGAGTTGCCAGGGCAGGCGTTTGTTGACGGGAATGCCGTAGGTGGAACGCAGGTTACGGGCTTGAGAGACTGCCACAAAAACGGCTTCTGAGCGCGGGTCGGCTTGGAATGACGATGCCACCGGCCAGCCGCTGTGCATGAGGCTCTCTGTGCCGAGACCGAGTCCGTTCCAGAGTTCCTCGGTGATAAACGGGGCATAGGGATGCAGGAGTTGGAGGATGCGTTTGATTGTGTAGTCGAGCGTTGCCAGCGTCCCGGCACGGCGAGGGGAGTCGGTAGCAAAATCCGACTTGGCGACTTCGATGAAGCGGTCGCAAAAATCGCCCCATACAAAGTCGTAGAGTGCCTGCGCGATGTCGCTGAAACGGTAGGCCTCATAGCCTTCGTTGACACGACGTATAGTCGCATCGAGGCGCGCGAGCAGGTCGCTGGCGAAGAGCGAGAGTTCGTGCTGCGAGGGATCTGCATTCGCATTCAGCGGGCCTTGCATTTGTCGAAAGCGGCAGGCATTCCAGAGTTTGTTGCAGAAATTCCGACCCTCCACGATTTGCTGCTCGTCGAATTTGATGTCTTGCCCCTGCGGTGCGATGCGGAGGAGTCCGAATCTAATCCCGTCGGCGCCGTATTTGGCGATGAGGTCGAGTGGGTCAGGAGAATTGCCAAGGCTTTTCGACATCTTGCGCCCCTGCTTGTCGCGAATGATGCCAGTGAAATAGACATCCTTAAAAGGAACCTGACCTGTGTATTCGAGGCTCGCCATGATCATGCGGGCGACCCAGAAAAAAATGATATCCGGGCCAGTGACCAAGACGCTAGTAGGAAAAAATTTTGCCAACGCGGCGGGTTCCATCGTCTCGTGTGCCCAGAGCCATGAGGAGAACCAAGTGTCGAGCACATCGGAGTCCTGCGTCCAGCCGTCGCCGGGTGACTCGATCTGGCATTTCACATTCCCCATTTCGCCTTTGGCATTTTCCGTTGGATACCAGACCGGGATGCGGTGGCCCCACCAGAGTTGGCGGGAGATGCACCAGTCTTGGATATTTTCCAGCCAGTGGTCGTAAACCTTCTCCCAGCGGTCGGGGAAGAAGCGGATGAGGTGATTCCGCACGGCATCGCGGGCTTCGGCGGTTTTCGGATATTTTAAAAACCATTGCTCGGAGAGGCGGGGTTCGATCGGCACATCGGCGCGCTCGCTGAAACCAACATTGTTTTCGTGAGGTTCCTCTTTCACGAGGAGTCCGATTTCGCGAAGCTTGTCCACCGCCTTGGTGCGAGCTTCAAAGCGGTCGAGGCCAGCAAATTCGTCGCCAGCGAGGTCGTTCAGTGTGGCATCGGGGTTGAAAATATCGACGACTGGCAGGTCGTGGCGAAGGCCGATCTCATAGTCGGTCTTGTCGTGCGCGGGGGTCACTTTGAGAACGCCGGTGCCGAATTCGAAATCCACCGCTTCGTCGCCGATGATCGGCAACAGGGCCTCTACTCCTGTCGGGAGTGGGCGGCGCACATGGAGTCCTATAAGTGAGGTGTAGCGAGGATCCTTGGGATTCACAGCAACGGCGGCATCCGCCATGATCGTCTCAGGGCGAGTGGTGGCGATTTCCAGGAAGGTACCGGGTTTTTCCACGACTTCGACTTTGTAGTGATAAAAAAAGCCACGCTGGTTTTTTGGGATGACTTCCTCATCGCTGAGCGCTGTCAGCGAGACGGGACACCAATTCACCATCCGCTTGCCACGATAGATCATTCCCTTCGCGTGGAGATCGACAAACACCTCCTGCACCTTGCGCGCGTAGGCCTCATCCATCGTGAAACGCTCGCGCGTCCAGTCGCAGGAACAGCCCAGCTTTTTGAGTTGATTGATGATGATGCCGCCGTGCTTTTCCTTCCACTCCCAGACGCGCTTGAGGAACTCATCGCGGCCGAGATCATGGCGTGTCTTTTTTTCCTCTTTGCGCAGCTTGCGTTCCACGACTGTCTGCGTGGCGATGCCAGCGTGATCGGTGCCTGGAAGCCACAGAACTTCATGCCCGGTCTGGCGCGCGCGGCGGGCAAGGATGTCTTGGAGCGTGTTGTTGAGGACATGGCCGAGCGTGAGCACGCCTGTCACATTAGGCGGGGGGATGACGATTGAGTAGGCGGGCTTCGGCGAAGAGGGGTCGGCTGTGAAGTGGCCCCGTTCGATCCACCAGGAATACCATTTTTCTTCGACAGCTTGCGGTTCGTAGGCTTTTTGCAGTTCAGACATCGCTGCGCATTGTGCAGGGATTTGCGCGTGATTCAATCGGGTTCTTAGGAATCCTCGCCTCCTACCTTGCGCTATGGAGTCAGGTATTCCCGATTACTCGATTCGCTTCACTCGATAGAAAAGCCGACCAGAACTACTCGTTGTGGGTAACTCCGAGACGGAAAGGGTTGAAATCATGGAGGGCTGATTGACAAGGCGCTGATTAGTCCAGTTGACCAAGTCACTCGAGGATTGCACGAAATAGCTATCAAAAAGTTGCGAAGTCCATGTCAATGTATCGCCTGTAAAGTTCACAATCTTGAAGCAGGAACTCGTGTTTTTTGGATCCGTGCCGAGAAGAAATTCGCGCAAGTTCGAAAGGCCATCCTTATCAAAATCAGCTTCAGCACTCGATCCGTTGGAATTTCCAAAATGTGTTGTCATCCAAGAATCAGGAATGCCATCGGGAGATCCTGCTGGATTTGAATCGGAGCGAAAACCGACAACGCGCACATTCACGGGGGGGGAGAAATTTGTGCCATCCGAAAAACGAGCTGTTAACTGATCATAATAGTCTGTGGATAAGTCGCTCACTGTGGAGTCTGAATAATATGCAGACGGAGTGAACTTGATCGTCCCATTTGTAGAGGCAAAATTTCCGTTCATGCTCGTCTGGCTTACAATTTGAATGCTGAGCGTGGCGTTCTGCAAATCAGCTCCGCTCAAAGTGACCTGGTTAACCTCCGGATGGCTTAGCGGGGTGCTGGAAGAGGATACCGCGTACACAATGCGGTCGAATCCATACGGGGGGGTATTCCACGGATATGCCTTCAGTATGGTCTGAGTGTCATAGTCGTTCAGCGTCGCTCCACGTCCATCGCTATGGCACTGAAAATACATAACCGCGTTTTTCAATTGAGAGTTGGTTTCAGAGAGGTTTTCGCTGCTGTGGGCCAGTCCGAGCACGTGCCCAATCTCGTGCGTTAGAACCTCCTCGAGAGTCTTGGGATCACTCAATGAGGATTTGGGATGATTCAGCAACACGAACCCGTGAGAACTGGGAAAAAATGATGTTCCATTGATTGTTCCTCCTTCGCCATTGGAGAGCAAATACCCTGATCCTCCGGAGCCCAAGGTGCTGCTGGTGTCTAGAATTTTGGAATAGTTATCATGCATCTGAATGCGAATAACTTCTCCCTCGCTGCTTGAGTAATCATCAGCGGATTTCAGGAAAATCTGCGTCCCAAGGTAATTAAAGCGAATCGTGCTCGCGTTTTCCCAAGCACTGAGGGCGTTCATTAGCGCTGTGATGGCTTGCTGCTCGGAAATGCCACTGGGCCGTGTGGACACATCTGCATACACTGAAATGCCAACGCTTCGATCCGGCGAGGTATAACGAAATGGGCTCCCGCTGGAGTCAAGCAGACCGGATGACGTGACTGAAAATTCCACATGGATTGGAGGAGTTGCAAAATTTTTCAGATCAGATGTCTTCGGATTTTGCTCAGCGAGTAGTCGGAGCTCGGTCAGTAAATCGGAATCTGGCAAAACCACCCCCGCGGCGTGGTTTGAAAAACAGAGCTTGGGGGGATCAATTCGTAGAAACAGAATCATGTCCTTTTGAATCGGAATCTGTGGCAGGCGAGAGTCGAAGCGAGCCTCGCTGCCGAAAACACCACCGGGCGCCGAGACTTTGAAAAATGCAGGAATGTTTCCAGCAATCGCCTCCAGAGTCCGAAACGTAAATTGGGTCTGGATGTGGCCATTGATTGACTCAGGAGAAGTCGTCACCAACTTGGCAAGAACAACGGCATCGGCCTCATGAAAATGATCCGCCAGTGTCATAGCTTGCGTGGATATGGCTCGGAGGGCGTCTGAAGGCAAAAAGAAGCACATACATAAAATCACTAG
>CANMQB010000126.1 GCA_947499885.1 Spartobacteria bacterium | reverse complement strand
AGCCTTTGAACCAAGGCATCGTGTCGGACTTCTCGACGATGTTATCGCCATTGAGAGCCGAGACTGGAATGGGGGTAATGTCCGCCACATTGTCCAGGCGGGAGGCGAATTCATAAAAGCTCCCGACGATGTCTTGAAAGACCTGCTCGCTGTAGTCCACGAGATCCATCTTGTTCACCGCAAGTACCAGATGTCGTATGCGAAGGAGATTCGACACAAAGGCATGGCGTTTGGTCTGCTCGATCACTCCCTTGCGCGCGTCGATGAGAATGATCGCGAGATCCGCCGTAGAGGCGCCCGTAACCATGTTGCGCGTGTATTGGATGTGCCCGGGCGTGTCGGCGATAATGAATTTGCGGCGCGGAGTGGCAAAGTAGCGGTAGGCCACATCGATCGTGATACCCTGTTCCCGCTCGGCACGAAGACCGTCGGTGAGGAGGGCCAGATTCACGACAGCATCACCACGGCGGCGTGAGCTTTCCTCCATGGCCAGAAGCTGATCCTCAAAAATGCTCTTGGAATCGTAAAGCAAGCGGCCGATGAGGGTGGACTTGCCGTCATCAACGGAACCGGCGGTGGCAAAGCGAAGAAGATCCATGGTTTAAATCAAAGAGTATAGGTTGACCACAGAGGCCACAGAGAGCACGGAGGAAAAGAAGTTTTAGAAATACGAAATTGAGCGATCGCAAAGAGCTTCAAAGCAGACTCACACTGATTTTGGGCTCTGTGGCCTCTGTGTTCTCTGTGGTTAATCATTAGAAATACCCCTCGCGCTTGCGATCTTCCATTGCGGTTTCAGAGCGTTTGTCGTCAGCGCGCGTTCCGCGCTCGGTCTGACGGGCAGCAGCGACTTCGGCGATGACTTCGTCGAGATTTGAGGCGGTGGATTCAATGGCGCCAGTGCAGGTGATATCCCCGATCGTACGGAAGCGGACGACTTTTTTCTCTGACTTCTCGGTTTCGAGCATCGGCACGCATTCGGAGACGGCCAGGTAGGAACCATTGCGGGAAAAGACCTCACGCTCGTGGGCAAAATAAAGCGATGGCAGCTCGATGCCTTCGCGCTGAATATACATCCACACATCCATCTCGGTGAAATTCGAGAGAGGAAAAACCCGGAAATGCTCGCCCGGATGGTATTTGCCATTGAAGAGATTCCAAAGTTCGGGGCGTTGGTTTTTTGGATTCCACTGACCGAACTCATCACGATGGGAGAAGAAGCGTTCCTTGGCGCGGGCCTTTTCCTCATCACGACGTCCGCCACCGAGACAGGCATCAAATTTTTGCCCCTCGATCGTGTCGAGGAGGGTGACGGTCTGAAGCGAGTTTCGGGATGCAAACGGGCCTTTTTCCTCTTTTACGCGGCCAGCATCGATCGAGGCCTGCACGGAGCCGACCACGAGACGAGCGCCAAGCTTTTCAACAAAAGCATCACGGTAATCCAGCGTCTCGGAGAAATTGTGACCCGTATCCACATGGAGAAGCGGGAAGGGGATTTTTGCAGGCCAAAAGGCCTTCGCGGCCAGGTGGGCCATCACAATCGAATCTTTTCCACCGGAAAAAAGCAGGGCGGGATTTTGAAACTGCGCAGCCGTCTCACGGAGGATAAAAATCGCTTCCGCTTCGATCTGGTCCAGATGGTCGAGAGAATAAATGGGCATGTGTGATTGAAGAACGATGGGCAAAAGTGATCGTGCCTGTCAGCGCGGGCGTCCGTGGGCGGTGGCCGAGCGGAGATGATCGAGCAAATGCGAGGCACATTCCTCTTCGGAAGAAGCCTCCGTGTCAAGAATCAGGCAGTCATTCACCGGCTCCTCAAATCCACTGTCTTTGCCTGTGAAGTGCTTGATGGCTCCATCCCTCGCTTTGGCATAAAGGCCCTTGGGATCCCTTGCTGCACAAGTCTCAAAGGCGGCACGCACGTAGACCTCGTGAAAATCCTCACCGATGATCCGACTAGCCAAAGCCCGCAATTCACGACGGGGAGTGATGACAGAAACAATCACGATCACGCCCAAGCTGGCGAGGAGCTTGGCTGTCTCAGCCACGCGACGGACATTTTCGGCGCGGTCCTCATCCGAGAACCCGAGATTCGAGTTCAAGCCCGCGCGCAGATTGTCGCCGTCCAAGATCGCTGTAAATCGCCCCTCCGCATGTAGTGCGCGGTCCACAACGTTTGCGATCGTGGATTTTCCAGAACCCGATAGGCCATAAAGCCAGAGCACCACTCCACGTTGTTCCAGCAACGCCTCTTTGTCGCTACGGCCCAAAAAACGCCGCGTCTCCGGGTGGATATTTCGATTCGTCAAATCATCCATCGCTACTGGCATTCTTTCTCCGGCGCCTCTCATGAAAAAAACTCAAAACGAAAATCTCCATCACATCCTACTTGCGCCGATTTCTGCCAGCGGACTGCGCTCGCCTTTGCTGAGGCGGATGTGCGCTGTGAGCGTTTGTCCACGGAGCCTGTTGCGGGTATAAACGAGGCCGTTTGAGCGACTATCCACATACGGATTGTCGATCTGTGCGGGGTCACCAACCATCACAAGTTTCGATCCGCGCGACATGCGGGTTACTACCGTCTTGGCCTCGAGGGGTGTGAGCTGCTGGGCCTCGTCCAACACGAAAAAGCGATTGGGGATTGATCGGCCACGGATATAGCAAAGCGCTTCGATCTCCAAGAGGCCGCGCTCGATGAGTTGCTCGTAGGGTTTCACAATCGGATGGTGCTGACCCGCCTGCTGGCTCGATGGGGACTCTTTTCTACGATCCGATTCCGAGCGGGTTTTGCCCCCGCGTTTCACAGGCTGAATGGGCAAAAGCACTTCGCAGGCGTCATAGATGGATTGCAACCAAGGGTGCATTTTTTCATTCAGGGTGCCCGGTAAAAAACCAAGCGTGTCACCCATGGCCACAACCGGACGGCTCACGGTGAGGCCGTTAAAATCATTGCGTCCGGTGAGGAACAGGCCCGCTGCCACAGCGAGAAGGGTCTTGCCGGTTCCCGCTTGTCCGTAGCAGGTCACCAGTGAAATGGAAGGATCCAAGAGCGCATCAAGGAAACACTGCTGCCCCGAATTTGCAGGCCTGAGATCGATGCCCTTTGGAATTTGCAGATTTGACGGGATATTGAGGCGAGACAGAACCCCATTGCCGTAGTGACGTGCTGGAAGCAACTTGGATTCCGACACCTTGAGCAGCACATATTCATTGAGGTCCAACGTACCGGTACGCGATATCGGCAACTCGATTGATCCAGAACTGCCAAAACGCTGAAGCTCGTGCGCTTCGAGCTCGATAGAGCGCAACTCCCCACTCTCTGCGTCGGAGACGGCGACTTTGTCGTTCAGGTAATCCTCGCATGGCAGGCCGATCGCCATCGCACGGAGTTGCATATTGATGTCCTTCGTGACGAGAAAAGTGGGAGCCGTCTCCTGCTCCTGCAATGCCAACGCGGATCCGATGATCCGGTGGTCCATACGGTTCTGATCCGTAAAAATTTTTATGAACCTCTTCATGGCGGCCGACTGCCGGCTTTTTTCGAGGAAGTTGTTCACGAGAATCCTCACCGTGCCTCCGCCTATGGTAGGAGCGCCGCCTGTGACGCTCACCGAGTCATGGCCAAAAATTTGGCTTAAGAGCCGGTGCGCCTGCCTTGCATTCGCTCCACGTTCGCTCTGCTCGTTCTTGAAACTATCCAGCTCCGTGAGCACATCGACGGGAATAAAGACATGGTTGTTTTCGAATCTGTTCAAGCAATTGGGGTCATGCAGAAGAACATTGGTATCCAGAACGAAGTTTTTGACGGCTCCCGCCGCGCGGGCGCGGTCGGCTGATGCCAATTCAGGAAAGAAAACACCCTGCTCTTCGGCAAAGTCCGCGGATTTGGATCGGTGCATTTTGGGATTTCTAAAAAAAGATGATGTGAGGAAAACCACCATTACATCCTCCGAGCTGTCGCTGTCACCACGGAAGAAAGGAAGTGCCAGAAAAAGACGACCTAAAAACTAGCAGGGGGCAGAATTCCGATGGAAAAAATCAGCGAGCTGCTTAGTGTGCTGCGCTCTGAATGAAACCAATTCGTCCCACATGATGCTTCTCCACTTGATGGCATTTTTCCTCTTGTTCTTCACAGGAACAGCTTGGGCGGATCCAAGCCTAGCCGAAATCAACGAGGCTTGTGGAGTTCCTCTTTTTTCGGATGAAAGCCTCTGGGATGACGAGGCGGCCGACGTTGCCGCGCGACTTGGTTGGCCTGAAGAGTCCAGAACTTCCAGCGATGCCAGTTATCGCTTATATTCTGGAGCGGAATTGCGATTTTTCGGTTGCAGACCTTACTCCCTTTCCATGCATGCCGAAGAAGGCAAGCCATCCACTCTGTCGATTGTTTTTGCTAACAAAGGCGATGCTGTGGACATCTCCCAAAGTTCGAAACGCAAACGAAACAGTGCCTCTGGAGACTACAAGCGAGCCATCCAGGACGACAAAAAAGATCTCACCGCACTGCTCACCCGCTTATTTGGGGAGCCGGTTGCCGATAGCTTTGGTCAAGGACGCGAGACGCGCGAATCGGTGAAACGTTGGGACTGGCACGGGCATGCCTTCCTTCTTGCAGCTCCACGCGACGAATACGTCGCCCTCCGGATCATGACGAGTGAATGTGCAGATGCTGGCGGCAAATCCCGCATTCTGGATTCGGTCCTGCGTGAGCGTGTCTCCGATCGAATCGAAAAAAGACCAAACGGAGATGTGGTTCTTAAAGACATTCCGATGGTTAATCAGGGTCCAAAAGGCTACTGCGTACCGGCGACTTGGGAGCGCGCGATGCGATATATGGGAGTTCCAGCCGACATGTATGTGCTCGCCATGGCCGGCGAGACCAGCGCCGGCGGAGGGTCATCGGTTAGAGCGGTTTCTGCCGGAGCAAGCCTCTCGATTCTCAAGGCGGGAAGGAGAATCGAATCCCCAACGCTGAAGCTCGACGCGGCGAGCGTCTCCAGATTCGTAGATCGCGGCCAGCCGATCATGTGGGCGTTATTCAGCACGGCAGACTACAACAAGTCCGTAAACAGCCGCATTTCAGCCCGCAAAAGTTTCACCAACCCGGACGAGTGGAAAAAAGTGCTGGTGCAAGCGCGGAGAGAGGTTAGGAAATTCCGACCCGACAACCAAAGTGGGCACGTCTGCATGATCATCGGTTACAACAAGCAAACCGGCGAACTCGCGGTCTCCGACTCTTGGGGGCCAGAGTTTGCTGAACGATGGATCATGCCGGAAGAAGCCGCAGCCGTTAGCCAAACCACATCACACACAGTTATCAATTTTTGACCTATGGAATCTACCGCACCCTTTGACATCACAAAAGCCCGTGAACTTTACAACATCGACAGGTGGAGTGGCGGGTACTTCGGGATCAATTCTTCCGGCAACGTCTGCGTTTTTCCCAAGCGCAATGAAGAGACGATCGACCTCATGGATGTGGTTGCCGAAGCCCGCCGAAGGAAGCTTGCCTTTCCGCTGGTTGTGCGCTTCCACGACCTCTTGCGCGATCGTGTTGAAACAATCAATAAAGCCTTCGCCACAGCCATTCAGGAGGCCTCCTACTCCTCCCCTTATCGCGGGGTATTTCCGATCAAGGTCAACCAACTCCGCGAAGTCGTGGAGGAAATCATCGACGCCGGTAAGCCTTGGCACTTTGGCATCGAGGCGGGCAGCAAGCCCGAGCTTCTTGCGGCGCTGGCTGTTCATTCCGATCCCGAGAGCCTCGTGATCTGCAACGGGTATAAGGATACGAGCTTCATTCAGAACGCACTTCTTGGCCGCAAGCTCGGCAAGTCAGTGATCCTTGTTGTCGAAAAACTCGAAGAACTGGCCCACATCCTCCGGGTTTCTCAAGAGATGAAAATCGAGCCGCTCATCGGCCTCCGGGTTCGCCTCCTTTCGAAGGGAGCCGGCAAATGGGCAACGAGTGGTGGCGAAAACGCCAAGTTCGGGCTTTCAACAGCTGACCTTGTGGAGGCCAGCGATATCCTCCATGCCGCAGGACTCGCCCACTGCCTCAAACTTGTGCATTTCCACGTCGGCTCCCAAGTGCCAGACATCGGCACCATCAAACGTGCCGTCCGCGAAGCTGCCCGCTTCTATGCCAAACTCTCGAAAATGGGTCACGAGCTTGGTTATCTGGATGTCGGCGGTGGGCTCGGTGTCGATTACGACGGCTCGCGCACCACATTCGACAGCTCGATGAACTACTCGCTCGATGAGTACGTGAGGGATATTGTTTACACCGTGAAAGAGGTCTGCGACTCGGAGTCCGTCGCCCACCCCACACTCGTCAGCGAAAGCGGCCGTGCGATCGTCGCTCAACACTCCGTCCTCATCGTGGAAACTTTTGGTGCTATTGAGAAAGCCAGCCGCCACGAAGAGCCTGTGCCCAATGGTGAAACCCCACTGCTCGCTGATATCCTCGAAATCCGCAACAATTTGGCTCCGCAAAACCGCTTGGAAAACCTCCACGATGCTCAGGAAATTCGTGAACGTGCCCAGTCAATGTTTGACCTCGGAATGCTCGACCTTCGCGCTAAAGCCAGCATCGAAACGGTCTACTGGCAAATCGCCTCAAATATTGTGGAACTCTTCCGCGATGCCGAGCACGTCCCTGAGGAAGTTCGCGAGATCGAGATCGCCATCGGCGACCAATACCTTTGCAACTTCTCGGTTTTTCAATCCCTCCTCGACCACTGGGCACTCGGGCAACTCTTCCCCGTCATGCCAATCCACCGCCTCACAGAACGTCCGGACCGCAACGCCACACTTGTGGATATCACCTGTGATTCGGATGGCAAAGTTGCCAAATTTATTGACCTCCAGGACGTGAAAGAAACGCTTCCGCTCCATCGCTGGCATCCCGGCGAACCTTACTACATAGGCTTCTTTTTGGCCGGCGCGTATCAGGACATCATGGGCGACCTCCACAACCTATTTGGCCGTGTGAACGAGATGCACATCTACCTCGACGAGGACGAGGACTCTGGACACTACGTCGAAGAGGTCCTTCCCGGCAGCACTATCGGCCAAGTTCTTTCCCTCACCCAGTGGGATGTGAACGAGCTTGCACGCCAGATGAAGGCCCAGACCGATGCCGCAATCAAGAGTGACCGGCTCAAGCCGAACGAAGCCATGCGCCTCCTCGATGAATACGAAAAGAGCCTCACGCTCTATACCTACCTGAACTTCGACGACCAGCATAAGCCACGGAAGTAATGCCTACAGTCGCAGTGTCGGGTCAATGAACGGTTGAAAATCCGCAGGCCATAGCTGCAAATCTACTGGGCCAGTGCGGTGAAAGAAACTCGGATAAGGAATCACGCAAAAATAACTGTCGCATTTTTTGCGAGTCCATGGCAGGCTTGGAATGATGATCGACCAAGTAACTCTCCAAGCCAAATTCTCCGAAATCAGACCCCTGCTCAACGAGCGCCAACT
>CANMQB010000125.1 GCA_947499885.1 Spartobacteria bacterium | reverse complement strand
GGATTCGAGTGACAACATGGAGCCTCTCTATGAGGCGATCACCAAACACATCCCACCGCCCCCAAAGCCGGATGTGGATTTCTTCCGCATGCTCGTGTCGAACCTCGATTACAGCGATTATCTAGGTCGTATCGCCTACGGACGAATCACAAGTGGGACTGTGAAGCAGGGCGAAACGATCGTCTGCATTCACAAGGACGGCCGTAAGGAAAAAGGCAAAGTCACGGCGATTTTTTCTCACGAGGGGCTTGAAAAAGTGCAGGTGGCTGAGGCCTCTGCTGGCGACATCGTTGGCATCAGCGGCTTCGAAGAGGTCTTCATCAGCGAGACTCTTACGGATAACGAGGAGCGCGAGGCTCTGCCATTTGTGGAGATCGACCCGCCGACCATTTCGATGAAGATCTGCGTGAACGACTCTCCGCTTGCCGGGCGTGAAGGCAAGCTTCTCACGGCTCGCCAGATTCGGGACCGTCTTGTGAAAGAAACTCGCGGCAACGTCTCGATTTCGATGCAGGACACCGATACGGCCGGCCACTTTGATGTCAAAGCCAGAGGCGAAATGCAGATCGCTGTTCTAGTCGAGCAGATGCGCCGAGAGGGCTTCGAGCTTCTCGTTTCGCGCCCTGAGGTCATCTTCAAGCGCGCCGAGGACGGCTCTGTTCTTGAGCCGATGGAAACTCTCTACGTTGATGTGCCGCCGGAAAATCTCGGCGACATTCTTCAAACGCTCGCATCCCGTAAGGCGGAGATCGCGAATATGGAGCACAACCCCCACAGCGTGCTCGTTCAGGCCGTCATCCCAACGCGTGGTATCATCGGTTTTGAGACGGATCTCGTGAACCTCACAAAAGGCCACGGCATTGCCAGTCATCTCTTCAAGGAATACGGACCGCACAAGGGAGAAATTCCAAGCCGCAACAATGGTGTCCTCGTTTCGATGGAGGGCGGTACCAGCATGGCTTATGCCCTCGACGGCATCCAAGAGCGCGGTCGTCTCTTCATCGGGCCTCAAGAGGAAATTTACGAAGGCATGATCATTGGCGAAAACGCCCGCCCCGACGACATGCCGGTGAACCCTTGCAAGGCAAAAAAACTCACCAACATGCGAAGCCAAGGTGATGGTAAGGGCATCTCGCTCGCCCCACCGATCGTGATGAGCCTCGAGCGTTCTCTCGAATACATCGCCCCCGACGAATATGTGGAGGTCACACCGAAATCTCTTCGACTCCGTAAAAAAATCCTCGACGCAAACGCCCGCAAGCGCTCTGAGAAGTCTGCTGGAGTTTTTGCCTGACATCTCAATTTTTTGAAGAAGTCGTAAAAAATCAGTAGACTGAGCGCGAAAATCCGTGAACAGGATTGACGCGCCCGCCTCGCTGACTCACTATCTCCACTCTTTTCATATTTCATGCGTCATACCATATCGATTCTCGTTGAGAACAAATTCGGCGTGCTGACCCGCGTGGCGGGAATGTTCAGCGGCCGTGGATTCAACATTGATACTCTCAACGTCGGCCCCACTCTGGATGCCTCAGCTTCCCGCATGACGATCGTAGTTCGCGGTGATGACAAGGTTTTGGAGCAAGTCACTAAGCAACTCGAGAAACTCGTTGATGTGATCGATGTGCAAGACTTCCGTGACGAGGAATACGTGGATCGTGAACTCGTTCTGCTCCGCGTCAATGCCACCTCGAAGACCCGCGCCGAGGTGATGCAAATTTGCGATATCTTTCGGGCCAAAATCATCGACGTTCAACCCGAGAAGTTGGCCATCGAAGTCACTGGCACCGAGACCAAGATCAACAAGTTTCTCAGCCTCATGGAAGGCTTTGGCGTGAGTGATTTGACCCGCACTGGGAAAATCGCTCTTGCCCGCTCCAATTAATTCCACCGAATCATCACACCCTAAAAAACAACCCATCATGCCAGCCAAAATCCACACCGACAAAGACGCCGATCTCAAATTTTTCAAGGGGAAAACCCTTGCAGTCCTAGGTTTCGGGTCACAAGGACACGCCCACGCTCTCAATCTGAAGGAGAGTGGTTGCAATGTGATTATCGGTCTTTACCCGAAGTCCAAGAGCCGTGCAGTCGCTGCCGCTCAGGGCTTTGAAGTTTTTGACACGGCCGAAGCAGTGCGCCGCGCGGATGTCATCATGGTTGCCATTCCTGACACCAAGCAGCCTGCTGCATACAAAGCCGACATCGAGCCGAATCTTGCTCCGGGCAAAACGCTCGTCTTCAGCCACGGCTTCAGCATTCATTACAAGACCATCGTTCCGCCAAAGAACGTCAACGTGATCATGGTCGCTCCGAAGGGGCCTGGACATATCGTTCGCCGCCAATACACCGAAGGCAAGGGAGTTCCAACCCTCATCGCCGTTTACCAAAATCCTGGTAAGGATGCGAAAAAAATCGCCCTCACATGGGCCAAGGGCATTGGTGGCACCCGTGGCGGTGTGCTTGAGACCACCTTCAAAGAAGAAACCGAAACCGATCTTTTCGGTGAGCAAACCGTTCTTTGTGGCGGAGCGTCCGCGCTCGTGCAAGCTGGGTTCGAGACGCTCGTCGAGGCTGGTTATTCACCAGAGATGGCTTACTTCGAGTGCCTTCACGAGTTAAAGCTCATTGTAGACCTCATGAACGAATCTGGCATCGCCGGCATGCGCTTCTCGATCAGCGAAACCGCCAAGTGGGGCGATGTTTCCGTGGGGCCAAAAATTATCGACGCATCCGTGAAGAAGCGTATGAAAGCTGCACTCAAAGACATCCAGTCCGGCAAGTTTGCCAAGGAATGGGTTAAGGAATACGAGGGCGGCTACAAGCGCTATAATGCTCTCCTCAAGGAAGGTGAGAAGCACGGCATCGAAAAGACCGGCGAGCGCCTGCGTGGTCTCATGCCATGGATCAAAAAGCGCAACCTCAAAGGCACCCAAGCCTCTTACTCGAACTAAATCTCTCTCATTCCCATGGCCGAGACCTCCTCACAACCCCTCAGCGTCATCACAGGTGGCGCGGGCTTTCTAGGCTCGCATCTCACCGACCGCTTGCTCGCCGAGGGCCACCGCGTTACTGCAATCGATAGCTTGATCACCGGTAACGTAGCCAATATCGAGCATCTCGCCGGCAATAAAAATTACAAATTCATCTGCCACGATGTCACCGACTTCATCTACATCCCGGGCAAGGTGGATTACGTCTGGCATTTTGCGAGCCCAGCCAGTCCGATTGACTATCTGCGCATCCCCATCCCGACCCTCAAGGTCGGCTCACTTGGAACCCACAACGCGCTCGGTCTAGCCAAAGACAAAGGCGCCGCTTTCATTCTAGCCTCAACCTCCGAATGTTACGGCGACCCGCTCATTCATCCACAGACTGAAGATTACTGGGGCAATGTGAACCCCATCGGCCCGCGTGGCGTTTACGACGAAGCCAAGCGCTTTGCCGAAGCCATCACGATGGCTTACCATCGCTACCATGGCATGAATACGCACATCGTTCGTATCTTCAATACCTACGGTCCGCGTATGCGCCTAGACGACGGACGTGTTGTGCCGGCCTTCATCGGGCAGGCTTTGACTGGTCAGCCGCTCACGATTTTTGGTGATGGCTCGCAGACTCGCAGTTTTTGTTATGTCTCCGACCTCATTGACGGCATTTTCCGTCTCATGATGAGCGACTTCCACGAGCCTGTTAATATCGGCAACCCGCGCGAAATGACGATTCGCCAATTCGCTGAGGAAATCCTTCGCATTACCAGCGCAAACTGCCAAATCGAGCACAAGCCACTTCCGGTGGACGATCCCAAGGTTCGCCAGCCAGACATCACTCGCGCCAAAACAATTCTGGGATGGGAGCCGAAGGTTGACTTTGACAAAGGCATCCGCGAAACTATCGAATTTTTCCGAGGTCGTGTTTGAACCCGCTTTGAAATTTACTTTTCTGGTAAAACCACATAATTATTATTAGATGAAAAAAAATTGGTTCCCCTCCATAGCTTCCCTCGTTCTCATCTGTGCCTCAACCGCGCAGGCGCAGGTCAACAAGGAGTTTGAAATCAAAAAAATCGAGCCCGCTCTTGTTGAAACTCCTCAAATCTCCGCTGGCTCCTATCGGAAACAGCAGCCTGGCGCCTCGCGTCCGATTCCTTGGCTTGAGGTGGACGTGAATTTCGAGCGCAATAAAGTCTCCGAGCAAGCGTCCAAATTCTCCGAAGACCTCGTAGTCAATTTTTACATTCTTCTCAATAATGCGGTTCGTACGGAGGATAAACCGCCCACGCTTCTGAGCGGCAGTACTACGATTTCCGATGTTCCACACGGCAAGGGATTCCACGCAGCGGCCTTTGTGGCGCCTCAGTCGCTGGCTCGCTACTTTGATGGCAAGGCGCCGATTAACATCCAAGAAGCTGTGATCGATGTCGGCGTGACGATTTCATCGGGAAGCGATCTAGTGGCGATATCCTCACTCAAGAACCTCGATGTGGCCAAGAAGGGCAAAGGTTGGTGGGAAGCTGAATCTGGCATGACTAAAGTGTCTGGGCGAGTTTTGGAAAAAGCCCAAACGCCCTTCGCGCCGCTTGCTTGGGACTACTACCTCCCATCCAAATCCAAATCTGCCAACTAATCTGAAAATGGCCCGCCCAGCTCGAATTTTCGCTCTCAATCTCGGCATGCAGACCGCAAGCATGGCCGAGTTTCAAGAATTGCCTGCTGGCGGCTTAAAGTTGGTAGCAATAAAAACAGCCGATTTCATCGTTGATCCCGCGGCGGACGCCACTCGCAATAGCCAGATCGAATCGGTATCTGCCGAACTTCGCGCGGCTCTCCAAGCTCCTGCAAAAGCAGTGACGCATATTTGCCTCCCCTCACAGGCTGTGTTTTCCCGATCAGTAAAACTTCCCGGCGCCACAGCCCAGGACGTTGAGTCAATCATCGGATTCGAGGCTCAGCAAAACGTGCCATTTCCAATTGATGAAGTTGTCTGGGATTACCAGATCATGGGTGATCGCCGCGGCGAAGCTTGGGACGTCTCGATCGTGGCAATCAAAGCCGACCAATTAAACGAATTTGTCTTGGCTCTGGGCAAAGGGGGGATTGCGTCCGGGAAAATCGATTTCTCACCCACGGCCCTGTTTAACTCATTCCTATATAATTACTCCGATGTCACAGGGTGTGCTCTTCTTCTGGACTTAGGAGCCCGCACTACGAATCTTGTATTTGTCGAAGAGAACCGTTTTTTCAGCCGGAGCATCCCAATCGGGGGCAGCACCATCAGCGCGGCAATCGCCAAGGAATTTGCCCAAGAAATCACCCTAGCCGAAAAGCTCAAGATCGAAAAAGGCAGTGTCGGACTCGGTGGCGCTTATGCCGAGCCAGAGGACCCGACTGAGGCCCGCCTCGCCAAAGTCACTCGCAATACGATGACCCGCCTCCACGCGGAAATCGCCCGTTCGATCAACTTCTATCGCACCACCCACGGAGGCACCACTCCCATGCGGATTCTGATTTGCGGCGGAGGCACGGGGTTGTCCTACATGACCGAATTTTTTGCTGAGAAACTCCAGGCGCCCGTCGAGTTTTTCAATCCGCTCCGCAATGTGCAGGTAGCTCCAGACGCGCTCCCGCAGGGTCTCGCGCACTGCGCCTCTGGCCTTCCAGAATTGGTCGGCTGCGCTCTTCGATCCATTAAGGATTGTCCGGTCGAGATCAACCTCACCCCCCCCAGCGTTCGTCAGGCGCAGCTCTTCGCAAAGCGCCTCCCAGCCCTTGTTGTTGCTGCGCTCTTTTTGATCCTCACTCCAGCTCTTTGTTGGCTGGACCTCGACGAGTCTGCCCTCCGCATTAGTGAGAAAGTTGAGAGGCAAACTGCTGAGGTAACTCGCTTGGAAACTCTCTCAAAAGCCATCTCCGCCGCCCTTGCGGATCGTGACAAACTCGTCGCCGATGCGGCCCCGTTTCTTTCCATTGCCACGGAAAAGTCCCTCTGGGCAACGATTCTTGATGAATTAGCCTCCACTATTCCTCAGCGCTTTATCTGGGTCACGCAGATCAAGCCGATCGAAGGAGTCGTTCTTCCGCCAGAGCCCAAACCCGCTCCAGGCACCAAAGCCCCGCCCAAGCCCCCCACTCCTCCTCCAGGCCCGAAAGCCATCACGGCGGTTGAAATCAATGGCCTCTACCTCGACAATCCGCCTCATACTGAAGGCGCTGGAGTCATTGACAAATTCTTTAACAACTTGAAACCATCCACCGTTTTTTCCATCGGTGAGGATTCCTCAAAAATCATCACCCGCCGGACCACGCCCACAGGCGAGGCCTGGGCCTACAGCTACACTTTGGTGCTGCCTCTCGCAAAGCCCCTCGTCCTCCCATGAACTGGTTTAAGCAAAACCCAATAGCCTCAGTGCTCCTCGCCTTGACCATTCTTGGAGTGGGAGCCACTTCTTATTTGGCTTTCGATGCTTCCTCCCGCCGCAATGAGGCGCAGGCCAACTTGGACGCTCAACTTCAGAAACTCAAACAGTTTCAGAATCAAAAGCCTTTTCCAACCGATCAGAGCCTGAAAGAGGTAAAAGCCAGCGTGGAAGAGTACAAAGCCGAAATTGACAAATATCGAGCGGTACTCGCTGCCATGGAGGAACCACTTGTCAGCATCAACCCTCAAGAGTTTCAAGACGCGCTGCGCATAGCCGCGGATGATTTGCGTAAAAAAGCATTAGAAAAAGGGGTAGTTCTTCCTGATAACTTCTTCTACGGTTTAGATCAGTACCAAGCGACCCCACCTTCGCAACAAGAAGTTCCAGAGCTAAACCGCGAATTCCGTGTCATCCAGAGACTCACCGACAGCCTTGTTGATCTCAAAATTGATTCCATCGGCTCGCTCGTTCGTAAAGAAACAGGAAAAAAGACCTTGCCGATGCCCGCCGGGCAGCCCCCCAAACCAAGTGGAGCCACCGAGCCATCGAAACCACCGTCCATTTCTTCCAAAACCTTCATCATCACTTTTACCGCCACTCAAGAAAAATTCCTCGCGGCCTTTAATCTCATCCAAGATACCAATGATTTTCTTTTTATCCGTTCGCTCCTAGTTGATAATACAAGTCCCAATCCGCCACTCAAGACGCAGGCTGGTGACCCATCCTCCTTGATAAGTGGCGGTTCTTTGCCGGAAGCTACGGTCCCCTCTGCGGAAACCATTCAAGCCATCCTTGGGCGCGAATCTGTCACTACCACTCTTGAGGTCGAAATCCTCAACTTCCCAGACTCCGAGAGTGCCACCCCCGCCAAGGCGACAACCACTCCCTCACCCAAGTAAATACCATGAATTGGGTCAAACAAAAATACGACATCGTTCTTCTGGCCATTGCCACCCTTCTCCTCACGGCCAACGCGGGATGGATCGTGATGAACCGGATTCAACCCACTGAACCGGAATTTAAAGTCTCCGCTCCAAAGGACAACACTGTTGCCGCCTTGGATCTCAATGCGATTCGCCAAGCCTCCGCTCTTGCAGAATCTCCGGTCAAATGGAAGTCCCAGTCTGATCTGCCAGCTGGCACCCCCGAGCGAGGCTCATTA
>CANMQB010000124.1 GCA_947499885.1 Spartobacteria bacterium | reverse complement strand
CCTGCGGCCGCTGCCGCGATATCGGAACCCGAAGTAGGGCCTGCCGATGCAAGCTGAATAGATACCTCAACCAGAGCAGCCTCTCCTTTCAATGCGGCGGCTTGAAGGGCTTGCTGTTGTGCTGGCGTGAGATTCGCTAAAACATCAGGCGGGGCGGCTTCAGGCGGCGGGGCAGCTGCAAAAGCATTGCTCGGCGTTGACTCGGCACTTTGAGAAGCGGCCGCTCCTGTTGCATCCAGCAATCCCTCCGCTCCAGCGGGCGCAGGAGTAAAATTACCCCCATCCGCTGCGCTGCCCACGCCGAAGGATTCCCCCGCATTAACAGAACGCGAATTCCCTGTCGCCGTTGTGAACTGAACCTGTCCATTCGATACTCCAAAGGATACCGATGATTCCGCATCTCCGGGCAGAGATCGCACATAAAATCCAGTGCCCTTGATCTCCATTGTTCCCACTGAGGTCGCGACTTGAAACGTTGATCCTTGTTGAAGTTTTTTGACGTTCGTGAAAATCGTACCCATCGGCACACTGAGACGGGTGAAAGACTGGGACGGTTCGGTCTCACGCTGCTGAGACTCGGTCAGCTGGGCTGCAAACGGACTTTGAATATAACGCTCGATGAGAAACTCCGATTCCGGTCCCACTTGAACGGTGGATTCATTGTCAAACAGAAGAAAAATATTCCCGTTTGATCCCGTCGTTATCTTGGCTCCTTGCTTCAGGAAAGCGCCCTTTCGGATCGGAGAGGATATTCCCGACTGGTCTATTTGCATCACATCCGCACCGATGATTTTTAAGACTCTCACGTTACCAAGGCGCTTCCCGGTTTCACTCACTGCCTGACCGGAGGCCTCCATTCCCTTGGGAAAAATGGAGAACGCAGATTTTGAAACGGTCACTGCAAGTTCGGGGTCAACGCTAACTCCCGCTGCGATGACAGTTCCCACATGATCTTGAGTAGTCGCCGAACACGCCGCGACCACGATCGCAGCGACCGCCGTCTCGGAGAGAGGAGAAACCTTTTCCTCCGGCTTGTGGACAGATGAAATAGCACGGCGAACGATTTCGTAGATTTTGTTAGGATTCTTAGCAACCTCTTCCGCGATGGAATCCGCAAGAAATTGCTGGTTCGTCGAAGGCGCTACGTTTTTTGACCGCACAGGAACATCCTTCGGAACCTGACCCTGAAGCAAGGTGCATCCTAATCCCAAAGCAGCGAGAAGAACGAGGCGAGATGTCATCTTTTGAATTTCGTTTATGATAAACTCTTTGACTAGAAATATTCTGTCAGAGTGAGCGGAATTCGAAAATCTTTAGAAATAAAATGGAATCCCCTGCGCCTTAAAGGCGGCCTTCTGGTCGCTGAGATATTTCTCGCCAAGGGCTTCAAACCCACCACCTGCTCGATAGGAATTGAGGAATGCGTTGATCTGGTTGCGAAGTTCGACCTCGTCGTGTCGCAGTGCGACGGCCCAGAATTCCTTTTGAAGCGGCTTGAGGAGAGCTCGTGTCTTGTCGGGATGCTCTTGTGCGTTCTTCCAAATGCTCATCTGATCGTAGAGAAAAGCATCGGCGCGCCCTTGGATGACTTCAAGCACGGCAGCTGATTCTTTGTCCAAAGCAAGAATCTTGGCGTTTTTGATATTCGCGTGGGCCCAGACTTCGCCAGTGGTTCCTTGGCGCACCGCAAGAGTTTTTCCCGCTTGATCGAGGTCTTGAAGATTCTCGATCGTGCTGTCGCGAGCGATCAGAAGAGCCAGACCAGTCGAAAGATAGGGATCAGAAAAAGCGATGGATGCCCGGCGCTCGGCTGTATCCGTCATGGAGGAAATGACGCAGTCAATCTTATCGGTTTTCAGCGAAGGAATGAGACCAGTGAAAGGAATATTTTCTATGCGCACCGGCTTGCCGAGGAATTTTCCAAGGGCCTCGGCTAAATCTACGCTCACTCCCTGGGGCTTCCCGGAAGAGTCGATTGTTTCAAAGGGCGGGTAGGAAAGATCCATGCCGACCACCAGAGTGTTTTGATCGCGAGACTTGCAGGCTGAAAAAAAAGAAGGCAACAACGCGATGAGCGCGAGAAGAAAGATTCCCCAAGCTCGTTGTCTAAAATGGCTCACGGATTCGCTGAAGTCTCGATTTTTTTACCCACTGTGCTGATCCCCTCGCCAACTTTATACATGGCGTGGTCCACCGAAGCGCCAGCACGTTGAGCAGGTCCACCTTGCCCGGTGCAGGCGGTGAGAAGAAGAGGGACAACAAGTAAAAAGGAAATGCGTTTCATCAACACCCTATAAACCATGTCTCGCACTCCAGACTCAAGCCTTATGCGTTAGCATTTATGCTCGACCTAATACTTGGCAAAAAATGCTTCATGGATAGCCTGCATGACTAATGAAGAACCGAGCACTTTCTGAGGCGACATGGATTCTGGGCACACTGGCGGCAGGATGGCTCATTTCGTTGGCATTGTTCCCCGTTCTTTCGGTTCTTTTTGCAGGATTACTTCTCTTCACGTTGTATTTCTTTCGAAATCCAGAACGCGTTCCGAGTGGGGATGAGAGCACCGCGGTTTCCGCTGCTGATGGTGTCATAACAACGATTGACGAGGTCGATGAAGGCGAGTTCCTGAAAACAAAAATGCGCCGCATCGGGATTTTCCTTTCTGTTTTTGACGTGCATGTGAACCGCTCGCCCATAGCAGGAGAAGTGACGCATTCCGAGCCGAAGCCTGGCGGATTTCTCGATGCAAGAGATCCACAGTCATCCATTTTGAACCAAAGCCGCACTTGGGTCATCTCCGGACCGGTTGGCACCATCCTCGTTAAGCAAATAACCGGAGCGATCGCACGGCGCATCTGCCCGTGGGCAGTCGTCGGCGACACATTAGGACGCGGAGAGCGATTCGGAATGATCCGCTTCGGCTCACGCACCGAAATCTTCCTGCCTATGGATGCCGAAGTTCTAGTGAAACTCGGAGACCGCGTGCGTGGAGGCGAAACACCAGTCGCAAAACTGAATCCTCAAAAAAAATGATTCGCTCGAAAGCCAAGCCGTCGCTCAGCTTTCCTCCTGTTGAATCCTTAAAATCCCACGAATCCTGAGCCCATGCCACAGGCGGATTAAAACCAACCCATGCCACTTCCCAACGAACCGAAAATCTACCTCCTGCCAAATCTGATGACGGCAGGAAATCTTTTCTGCGGATTTGCGGCCACGCTCCGTATCATCGAAGCGGCGACGCTGGTTTCAAATGGACACCCTGCTGGCACGCTCTACCACGAGGCCATTGCTTTCATTCTAGGCGCCTGCGTTTTCGACCTCCTCGATGGCCGCCTGGCACGACTCGGGGGCCACGAAAGCCCATTCGGAAGGGAATTTGACTCCCTAGCAGACACCATTTCCTTCGGAATTGCTCCTGCGCTGCTTGTCTATCAGATCGTTCTTCGCGATTTTCAAAGAACTGGCTGGCTCATCGCTTTTTTCTTTCTCCTGTGTGGCACACTGAGACTTGCTCGTTTTAATTGTGTCGCTGCCGCGAATTCCGACAAGCCCGACAAGGACTTTCATGGCTTTCCGATCCCAGCTGCTGCAGGCCTCATCGCCTCGCTCACTCTTTTCATGCTTTGGCTTCAGGCCGATGATCGGACGATTGGACCGTGGAAAAACGCCCTTCCTCCCCTTTTAATTTTCCTCTCATTCATGATGTTTAGCCATGTGAAGTACCCTAGTTTTAAAAGCCTCAACTGGCGCACCCAGCGCTCGATTCCAGCATTCCTGGGGCTTATTTCCCTGCTCGCATTCACAGCCATGAATTACCAGTGGATGCCAGCTCTTCTCTTTGTTTCTTTCCTCCTTTATGGATTTGTCCGCCCATTTATCTCCAAGGCCATCCGCAAAGAAATTGAAGAAGATGGCACCGAGGAAAACGAACCTCCGATTGTTTAATTCGTCGGCCGACTAGGGAAAGGTTTCTCGCTTGGTTTGTTTCAGATAGCCATCCATCGCAGACCAAGCCGCTCTAGCATCACCCGCTTGCAAAGCGAGGATGCACTTCAAACGAAAGCCTTCGGGTTGGTTGGCTTGAGCCGACTCGGCAGCTTCCCGACGAGCGGTGACAGCATTGCCCTTGGCTACGAAATAGGCGACACGGCTGGACAAATCCGTGGGAATCTCCCCGCTCTGAAGTGCTTCGGCACTCAGCACAGGCAGGGAAAGCTCAATACCATAGCGTTTCTGAACAGCTTCGATGGCGGCTTCGAACCGATTTTCCCGGACCATGCGCCGCACACGCACTGGCCAAGCCGCATCTTCCCAGGACGGGTTAGCAACGAGAAATTCGTCCAGCTCTGCAGTGGCCCCACGATTGAGCCATATCAACAAAAGGTCGCGACGCTGTGCTAGAGTTAGAGAGTTCACAAATTCAGAGTTCTTAATCACATCATCCAATCGAGCATTGGGTGAGCTCATCAGCCAAGCGATTTGGTACTCTGGCGAGATCGCGGCATATCGGCTCAGTGCCTCAAAGAGTTCCGGATGGGTACGCGCCTGTGAGAGCAGCCTGGAGTAATACTCTGTGAGGTTTGCATATCTCCCTGCCCGCTGGATTTTCAGAAGCTTTTCGAGAGAATCACCCCAGAGCGGCGCCGTGCGTGCGGTATCCACACTCATCCAAAGCACGCCTTGATCGTGAGGAATCTTTGCACTCACTGGGTTCAAGGCCCGCTCGGCATCGAAGGCAGCATCCGCAACGCTCAGGTTGGTATTGGCCTGGATTTCGCTATAACCGAGTTCCCTGTAAAGCCCCCGCTCCATGGGGCTCAGCGAGAGTTCCATGTGTCCAACCTTGGCAGCATCCTGAGGGCGCCCCTGGGCATTCAATCGCCGGATTTCTTCAACCACAACCTTGCCGCGATAGGGTGGAAAGGGGTGTTCCTTGAACCATTGCGAACGGATCAAAACAGCGCCGCCGCCAAGCAGGATTGCACCGCAAACACCGAAGACAAGTCGTTGCACAAGCCATCGGTTGCTTTTTTCGGTCTGAGTCACGGCGGGATTCCCAAATGCCAAACCTGCAAGCACAAGGACCCACCAACCCAACTCAATGCGGTGTAGGGGCACATCCACGAGACCATGCAGCATGGCAGCGAGTGCGGCAGCAACAAGTCCCCAACGCAGCGGCCAAGATCCTGTCTCACGAAACCGAAAAATATCTCTGAGAAGGAGTCCCAAAAGCGCGAGAGTGCACAACAACGCGGGAATCCCGGCCTCGGCGGCTTGCATCAACCAATCACTCTCTGGGTGAATCGGCATCGCCTCATCGAGGCTCGCCTGCATGTAGAAGGGAAATACATAACCAAAAGTGCCAAGCCCTGTGCCAGTGAGGGGGTAATCACGGATAATATGCAAGGTGTCCTGAAAAATTCTGGAGCGAAGATCGCTTTGCAAAAACGCCGATTCAGACCTGCCACCTAGACCCAGTAATCCGAAAAGCCGATCTCGCGCTTGGCCTTCAGAAACAACAAAAATCCAGACCACTACCCCTGCGATGACGACGGAGGAGATCATCAAGGGAATCGATCGGTGCGTCCGACCCAGTGCGACCATCCAGAGCAGAACTCCGACCACCAAAAAAATAACCCCACCCCGTGACATGGAATAAAAAAGCAGCGAATAAACGCACACCCCGAGCGAAGCCACTGCGAGAAGGAAAACCACCGGACGGCGACTCGACCAACCCTCGCGCATGATGCCCAAAGCCAAAACACTTCCCGTTACAAGCAAGGCGGCTGTGTGGTTGCGATTTGGAAAAAATCCAAAAGCCGGCGGGGCCCACCCCATTCTGTCAAAAAACGGATACTCCCAACCGGTCGTCTTTGCATAAATAGCCAGCGATGCATATCCCGCACATCCCAACAACCCGCCGAGGGCAATCGTAAGCTTCGCGCTGGAACGAATAGGATGCCCCAGAGAAAACAAACCTGTAATCAATGCGCCTGCCAGAAGTGCGAGCCAGTATAAAGTCTCCCGAGGAGCCAGTGTGACCCACGGCAAAGACGGGAAGGCCTGATGCTTGAGCAAATCAAGCCGCCACGCCGGCATGGGAAACCAAGCCTGCGGAAGAAGGCTCAACGACGAAAAGCCCAAAATGCAGGTGCAAAGAATCCAATACCGGCCCGGAACGATTCGGTTTGGAGCGAAGAAGATCATCGCTGAGCCCGCCAAAACAAAAAATATCCCAGTCGCACCCTGTCGCGCACTTCCGGCCAAAAAAACAGCAACCATCGCGCCGAGGACAAGCACGGCTTGCACGACCGCGGAGCGCAATGGGGGATACGATGTGTTTGTGTGTCCGCTGGCCAAAACGAGAAAAACCTACGCGGATTTGGCTGCAGCGAAACGCAAATTCCAAGGTTGTTAGTGAAAAGTTTTGAAAATCCGAGTAGTGAAGGATTCGAATGCAATCCCTCACCACAGCTATTGTCCGCGGACGGAAGGCTGCGTTTGCCTTGGAGCCAGAGTATATTCAACTCTTTGAATCGCTCCCCGATGCGAATGTGTTTCTCTCACCCGAATGGGTTTACACTTGGCTTCTGAGCCTTGGACGAAAATATGAAGTTTGTTTTATTGTCTGCAGGGATGCAGAGAAATTGGTGGGAGTCTGGCCATTTTTTGAGCATCGCATTCCAATCATCGGTACGTCGCTGTTGCCTGTGGGGGCCCAAGCTGCTGATCTTTTCGACCCGATAGCCACAGAAGATGCCGTAGAGCCCTTAGTGAATGCCCTGGCCGAGCTTTGCCAGCAATACGCCTTTGCGTGGCTCCCCCTCCTCTCCCTAAAGTTCGCCGATCAAGCCCGAAAGCCACTCTCCACATCGCGCCGTGCCTTTTATTTTCTCCGTAAGAGAACGCTTCGCTTTCTCGTGGAATTGGAGCGTTTTAAAAATTTCGAGGATTTCATGCAGATGGTCTTCGGGCCGAAAACCCGCCAGAGCCTGCGCCGCAAATCCAGACGCCTTGCGGATAAAGGCGAGATCCGCTTTGAGACGTTAGGTTCTCCCGAGGAAATCTCCCCTTGGATCGAAAAGGCCATGCAACTCGAGAAGCTCAGCTGGAAAGGCGAAGAGGGTGTGGGAGCCTTTCAAAGAGCCACACACCGTTCCTTTTACCACCTGCTCTTGGAAAATCTTGCAGCCCGCGGGCGACTGCGCTTGAGCATCCTGACTTTGAACGGACAATTGGCCGCCTACGAAATCGGCATCCTCGGCATTGGTGGGTACTGCATGCACGGCACAGCGTTTGACCCAGCCCTCGCGCCCCTATCCCCTGGCCGCCTCCTCATGCTCCATGTCTTGGAAAAATGCTTCCATGAAAAACGAGGGGTTTATGATTTCCTGCAGAATGACCAAGACTTTAAGCGACAGATGTCCACCCACCAGTCCAGCCTCTGGGATTTGATTCTCTTTCCTCGTTCATTCCGTGGATGGTTTCTCCGCCTAATCATGAAGGGCCTTCACCGGTGGAGCACCTGGCGGCTTCGCCGGATGAAAAAACAAGCGTCATCCCAACGTAAACCAGCCAATCCCTCGCAAGATGACGACAATGACAATTTCTCGAGTTCGCCTCAGG
>CANMQB010000123.1 GCA_947499885.1 Spartobacteria bacterium | reverse complement strand
ATTCAGGGTCTCTCGCACATTATGGTCTGTGATAAGGATGGCGAGACCTTGGGCGCGGAGATCTTGAATGATCTGCTGAACATCATGAACCGCGATGGGGTCCACCCCACTGAAGGGCTCGTCAAGCATCAGGAGCGAGGGATTTGTGACGAGTGATCGTGCGATGGTCAGACGGCGCTTCTCGCCGCCGGAGAGCGTGAGGGCCTCATTTTTCGCGATGTGCTCAATGCCAAAGCGTGCGAGAAGTTCTTCACAGCGTTCCTTGCGGGCCTTTTTTGGAATTCCCGTCGTTTCCAAAATGGCGAGGATATTTTCCTCTACTGTAAGCTTGCGAAAAATTGATTCCTCTTGCGGAAGGTAGCCCATGCCATGTCGAGCACGGCGATACATTGGCATTTCAGTGACGTCTTCGTCGCGAAAGAAGACCTTCCCGCCATTGGGACGCACGAGGCCGACGATCATGTAAAAAGTCGTCGTTTTTCCTGCCCCATTAGGACCTAGGAGGCCCACGATCTCGCCTTTTTTGACATTGATATCCACCCCGTTCACCACGGCACGACGGTTGTAAACCTTCACAAGGCCCTCGGTATGAAGAAGCGGTCTTTCTAAGCTATCGCTCATTGTGGCTTGGCCGTATCGGTGATCAGTGTTTTGCTCCCACCGATTGTGCGAGACTGTCCACTGCTTCGGAGAACCATGATGGTGGATTGCTCAGTCGCCACTTGATTATTGATCCCCTGTTGAATCGATGGCCAATCGCGAAGTGTGACCTCACCCGAATCAGGCTTGTAGGAAACCTCTCCCGCTCTTCCGATCGCTTGTGGGCTGCTACTTTTCAGGTCCATTTTTTCCTGAACGATAATGACATTACCACGCGCCTCTGCCACAGCGATGCCTTTACGATCAGGGCTGAGAGAGACGGTGAGACGATCGCAGGTGAGTGTGAACTGTGGGTCTCGCACGACGACACGACCAGTGAACTCGGCGATATTTTTTTCACTATCGAAACTGGATTCTTTGGTTGCAGTGATTTCCGTCTTCGCCCCACTCGGTCTGTCGCTGCCCGCCATATTGAAGAGCCCCGGGGGTTTCGATCCCTTAGCCTCTGCGGACATCGAGGTCTCAGCATCCTGAGCAGCCAGTGAAAAGAGAGCGAAAAAGAAAATAGTAGGAGCCAAAAAACTGGCTTTGCAATTCATCATTTGGAGTCTTGTTCTGTGGAGATAACCATTCTTACATTGCCTCGGAGGGTTCCGAATCGGGTTTTGGTATTGAAGTCGATACCATCGCCGGTGATTTCAAAATCATCACGGTAAATTCTAGCCGTCTTGTCTCCAGTAAGGATTCGGGTTTGTAGATTAAAGAGCGCCTGTGGCAGTTCAACGAAAATTTTTTCCCCATTGGCATCGAGTGCTTGAAGTTTGAGATCCTCCATTTCGATATGCTGTTCATCGACTTTTTTCGCAACCCCAGCTTCAAGGAGCATCAGAAGTTTTCCGTCCTCATCGTACTGGGGAATTTTAATACCATTCACCGGCATGCCCATCGGCACAGGCAAATCCAATTCGCTCTCTTGTGAAGAGGGCGCTGCCGGAGCGGGAGTGCTCTCCGCTTGAAGGGATGCGGTGAAGAGCAACAAAAGAGCGAAACGAAAAAAATTAGACCACAACATCTCGGAGGGCTTTCAGTTGCTTGATCAGACGGGGCAAGTCGCGAAGGGGCACTTGGTTTGGCCCATCTGAAAGGGCCTTGGCGGGATTTTCATGTGTTTCGAGAAACACCCCATCACATCCTGAAGCGACGGCAGCACGGGCCAGAATAGGAGCCAACTTGCCATCTCCGCCTGTCGTCTCCCCTGCCCCACCCGGACGCTGGACGGAATGCGTGGCGTCAAAAACAACAGGGCAGCCGAGTTCTTGCATCCACGGAATCGAACGCATATCGGCTACAAGGTTGTTGTAACCAAAAGTGGTACCCCGTTCGGTGAAAAAATAATTCCGGCATCCCGAGGCCTCGAGTTTCAAAGCGACATTTTTCATATCCCAGGGAGCAAGGAACTGACCCTTTTTGACATTCACCATGCGGGTGGTTTTTGCGGCAGCCACAAGAAGATCAGTCTGACGGCAGAGGAAGGCGGGGATTTGAAGAATGTCTATAAACCTTGCCGCAATCTCGGCTTCTTCCGGTGAGTGAATATCCGTGGTCACAGGCACACCCAATTGAGACCCGATCTCGGCGAGCAATTCACAGCCATCCTGAACAGATGTGCCTCGGAAGGATTTGACCGACGTGCGATTCGCCTTGTCGTAGGAGGCCTTAAAAACAAATTGGACACCTTCTCCATCACAAATGGACTTTATTTTTGCCCCCATCCTCCGAGTAAAAGCAGGAGTCTCGATCACGCAGGGGCCGAGAATAAAAAGCAGATCCCGCCCTCCAATCGAGTGGGAGCCGATTTTAAGTGTGCGTCGCTTTACCATGTGCCGCTATCCTAATGTTTCACTCGCATTGGGCAAAGATTTTCGTGACGATAGCGGGTGGCTAGAGAATCGTGGCCTCAACGCTGCGCTGCTCGGGACCGATGTTTTTGAGCCCATGCTCCGCGGGAGAGGCAATATCCCAGATCCAGCGTTCCATTGGGCAGGGAAGATCTACACCTGGAAGCAAAGATGACCAATCGGCGTTCCCATAGCGCCGCTCCACATCGGTAATGAGAACTGCCCGTGGCGCATTTTTAAGAAAATCCAGATGCGACTCGCAAATGCGTTTCACGCCGAGCGAAACCTCGCTTTCGGCGAAACGCCGTCGCCAACGATTGGACGCAGGAAGAGCCAATTGAGTGAGGAGACAGGCGGAGACAAAAACATCCACGTCTTTCAAAGATAAACGAAGAGTCTCTGCCAGCGATATGGCTGAGTTGGGATTGGAACAATGCAGCGCGCCCGAAAGATCTCCAGAAAGCAATTGAATCCTTCCGCGTGAAAACAAAGCCATGATTCGGACTTCGAGTGGATGCACGACATCGACCAAGGTGATTTTAGCAAAGTGGGCTTTCAAGTGCGGGAGATCCAAGTCGCGGAGATGGCCGCTCCCTAGAATAGCAACGTGACTTCCTCTCTGGAGTTCCCGACCCAGAAAAGCTTTGCAGGCTCGGAGATGAGGCTCCCAAGCCCTTTTGCAGCGAATTGCACGATGACGGATGGCAATTTGCTCGGCAAGGAGCCCGCTCGTCCTAGCCTGCAATGAAGCAGGCGTAAGACACCATTCCAAGATTTCTAAAACCATGGCTTAAGACATATACAATAGTCCAACTTCCTCGTAGTGGACGACGATGTTTTTTTGAATGTGGAAATTCTCATTGCGGTGCTGTAGGGTTTTGCAATGGCAAGAAATGTTTTAGGTGGTGATCTGGAACCCTGCTGCTACCAGCCGCTCACGGGATACTACCGCGACGGATTCTGTCATACGGGCAGCGGAGACGCAGGCGTGCATACGGTATGTGCCGTGATGACGGATTCTTTTCTCAAATTCTCCCGCGACCAAGGAAACGATCTCAGCACACCAAGGCCAGAATATGAATTTCCTGGCTTGAAGGAGGGGGACCAATGGTGCCTCTGTGCAAGTCGGTGGAAGGAAGCTTACGACGCAGGCTTGCCTCCTCAGGTTATTCTTAGCGCCACCCACGCATCGACTCTCGAGTTTGCCTCGCTCGATGAACTCAAAGCCCACGCGGCGGATTAGAAATCAACGCCGAACTCCTCGGGCATTGTTTCGGTCGGTGAGGTTGAGGTTCGCTCCACGCTGCTGAAGTACGAAGGTGTTGTTGTCACCATATTTTGTCCAAGGTCCCGGTGGCACCTCTCGCACATCCACAAACTTCCAATCGCAAACGTCCTTGCCTCCCATGCCAAGGTAGTCGCGCACGGCCGGCGAGACATCCAGACCTGCACCTTGGTTGAGATTGGGCTTGGGTCGGTCATTTCCAAAAACGTACTGCCAGTGGTCGGTGCGGAAGGGACCACAATCCTCCCATTGGGCGTAAGCTATGCGACTTCCACGACGGATAGCCACCCAGCGGCCCTTGCAAACAGATTGCCCAGGTTTTTCAAAGGCTTCACGAAACCAAGGAATCGCGCTGCGGGACTCAGGTTTTGTCGCGCCACGAGTCACATCGTTATAAGGAAGCGCAACGTAGAATGGATTTTGACGAGGGATGAACTTTGGGAAAAAGCCACGGCGACTGGCAGGGTCTGGATTGTCATAACCTCCAAAATTCCTGTGCCATTCGGGATCCCATGAACTTTTGCAATTCGGCACAGGATTGTTTTGTGTGGGGCGCTCACCTACCCAAAAAACCGTTGTGACGATATTACGTTTCCAAGGGAAACGACTCAATCCGAGGGAGGAGGAGGCTTGCGTGGCTACCACCGGGGGCTCGACCCTCAGTATCGCTTTCTCCCTCAGATTCATGGCAAGTTTTTGAAACTCCGGATCGACCGAAGCAATGACAAAACCCTGCACCAGAATCAAGAGGGCTATACTGAGGAGGCTACGTCTTCTGAGCATTTGACCTAACTTGATCCAGCAATGTAAGGACCGCAAACCAAAAGTCTCATTTTTCCCAAAAGCAAAATAGCCTGCCCCGTAGATCAACCTCCTCCCCTTTGAAAAATGGGGCGTTGTCTTTTTACTCTCGGGCAGGTTTTATAAAAAAACATGTCGCGCGCCTTACCGTGGTTGTTGGCTTTATTGAGCGGATTTCTCCTCGGATTGAGCTACCCACCGTTCGGTCTTGGTGACCTTTGTTGGGTGGCTCTGATACCCCTTGTCTGGGCCCTGTGGTTTTGTCCATCGGCAAAGCGGCGGGATTGGCTGAGAACGGCGGGACTCGGATACACAAGCGGGTTGGTCTTTTTTGCGATGTCTGCATATTGGCTTACGAGCCTCACTTGGCCAGGCTATGTGCTGTTGGTTTTCTATTTCGCAATTTACTTTGCTGCTTGGGCGCTATTCGCAAAGACGTTGATTGCAGGCACCACAAGTCAGGATTGCTGGCTCGGATCGCTTCACAACCTGCGTCGTTGCATACTGGCCTCGTGCGCTTGGGTGACATTGGAATATCTCCGAGGCATCATTTTTCCAGCATTTGGTTGGAACGGCCTCGGCATCACACAGCATGCGAATATTGCTCTCATTCAAATTGCCGACATAACCGGCATAGGCGGCATTTCGTTCCTTATCGCGATGACGAATCTCATGCTGGCAGCCACCATCAAACGCCTCCAACTTGAACTCAGACGAGGCGCACGGCGTCCACACTACGATTTTGCGATCACGATCGCCCTCGTCGCCCTCGCATGGACCTATGGAGTGCGACAACTCTTCCGTGCCGAACCAGCGAGCGAACCGCTCAGCTTTGCTGCCGTGCAAGGAAACGTTCCGCAAAACATCCGCAACGATCCTGACTTCGAAATCCAAGTCCTCGAAACCCTGAAAAACCAAACCCTCCAGGCGATTGCCATGTCGCCCGACCTCATTCTCTGGCCCGAGTCATCCACACCTAGTCCGCTTCTTGGCAATCAATTCACTTGGGATTTGGTTCGAGGCCTTGCGGAACAATCCACTAGCGACTTCCTCATCGGCACCACCCACTGGGGCAGTGGCGGCGATTACAACTCGATCGCCTTGCTGACCAAGCAGGGAAAGGAAGCTCAGCTCTACCACAAAATACATCTGGTGCCCTTTGGCGAATACGTCCCGCTTCGCAAGGAATTTCCGCTTCTAGCAAAAATCGTCGGCGACCTCGTGCCTGATGATTTCGATGCGGGAAAGGAATTCACCGTGCTCGAGCTCCACGCCAAACCAATAAAGCTAGGCCCACTCGTTTGCTTTGAGGACACCGTTGCTGACCTAGCCCGCAACTTCGTCCTCCTCGGCGCACAAACATTCGCTGTTGTTACAAATGATGGTTGGTTTTTGAAAAGTGCCGGATCAGTTCAGCACCTCCACAACGCGATTTTCCGCTGCGTGGAGAATAAAATCCCGATGATACGGGCGACGAATTCAGGCGTAACTTGCGCCATTGATCGATTCGGCGTCGTCCGAGAAGTCCTCCGAGATGCCTCGGGAAGCACATTTATTCAAGGTGTCCTATTCAGCAAAATCGCGGTGCCGACATCGCCGCAACCCACGTTTTTCACCCGCTACGGCGAGATCTTTTCGATTTCCTGCCTTGTCATAAGCCTCCTCGCCCTCCCCATTTCTCTCATACAGATGAGAAAAAATAAAAAATCGTCTTGTTCGATTCATCCCGAAACGAAAACCTCCGCACCATGAAAGTCCTCGTAACAGTCCTACCGAAACCATCCGTCCTCGACCCTCAAGGCGCAGCCGCCGCCGAAGCCATCCGCCACCTCGGCCTCAGCGGTGTGGGACGCGTCCGCATCGGCAAAGTCATCGAACTCGAACTCCCCGACTCGACGCCCGACTCCGAAATCCACCGCATCGCCAAAGACCTCCTCTCAAACCCCGTCATCGAGGACTACTCGATCAGCAAATAATGAAATTCGCCGTCATCCGCTTCCCAGGCTCGAACTGCGACCAGGACTGCGTTCTCGCTCTCAATAACCTTCCCGGCGCCTCTGCCGACTTCGTCTGGCACAAGGACACCTCGCTCGCCGGCTTCGACGCCGTCGTCGTTCCCGGGGGCTTCTCCTACGGCGATTACCTCCGCTGCGGAGCCATCGCCCAGTTCTCGCAGATCATGCAAACGGTGAAAAGTTTCGCCGCATCCGGTGGCACCGTCCTGGGCATCTGCAACGGCTTTCAAATCCTCTGCGAGAGCGGACTCCTCCCCGGCGCCCTCGTTCGCAACAAAGGCCTCCACTTCGTCTGCAAACACCAAAGCATCCGTGTGGAATCGACCAATTCCCGATTCACCCGCACCGCCACCAAAGGCCAAGTCCTCAATATCCCCATCGCCCACGGGGAAGGCTGCTACTTTGCCGACGACGCCACCCTTGCCGCCCTCAACGCGAACGACCAAATCCTCGTCCGCTACTGCGACGCCCAAGGCCAAACCACGGATGCCGCAAACCCCAACGGTTCCCGCGAAAACATCGCCGGCATCTGCAACGAAACCCGAAATGTCTTCGGCCTCATGCCCCACCCCGAGCGCGCCTGCGACGCCGCCCTCGGCAGCACCGACGGATTAGTGATCTTTGATAGCTTGTTGAAATGTTAACCACGGAGCACTCGGAGAACACGGAGGAGTTTGAAAACAACTTCCTAACGGACGCCATCATTGGGGCGGCCATCTCCGTGCATCGTGAACTCGGCCCAGGTTTACTTGAATCAGCCTACGAAAAGTGCCTCGCCTTTGAATTAACCCAATCAGGTTTGCAAATCGCCGTTCAGCAAGAAATCCCGATCAAATACAAAGGCCAGTCTATTGAAAGCGGTTTCCGGGCTGATCTCATTGTCGAGGGAAAGGTCCTCATCGAACTCAAAACCGTCGATCAATTTATACCTATCCACACAGCCCAAGTCTTGACCTACCTGAAACTCACAGGACTCCGAACTGCCCTCCTCATCAACTTTAATGTCCCGCTCCTCAAAAGCGGCATCAAACGCCTTTCCATTTGAAAACTCTTCTTCACCTCCGTGCTCTCCGTGTCCTCCGTGGTTAAAAATTCTTCCAATAT
>CANMQB010000122.1 GCA_947499885.1 Spartobacteria bacterium | reverse complement strand
CGCCCGGAAAATGTGGTCGCATTTTTCAACGGCGTCGCCACAGAGGTCCGCGAAATGATGGCTCGGCTTGGCTTCCGCACGATTGACGAAATGGTCGGACGCGTGGAATGCCTCCGCCAAAAGGAAATTCCAAACCACCCGAAGGCTAATACCCTCGACCTTTCCCGACTCTTGGTAAATGTCGCTGCGGATAATCCTTCGGCCGTACGCCACGCCACGCGCTCTCGCAACGATGGCCCTGAGGATTCGACGCTTGATGAAACCGTGCTTCAGGATGCCAAGGATGCCATCACAGATGGCAGTCCCATTTCCCTCGCCTACGAGGTGGAAAATACGAGCCGCTCCGTAGGAACCCAAGTCTCGGGCGAGATCGGCTACCAGTGGGGTGAGGAAGGTATCGCCAGCGGCACGGTCGAGCTCAAGCTCACGGGCAGTGCGGGACAGAGCTTTGGCGCCTTCCTATCACCGGGCGTGCGCCTCCTGCTCACCGGCGAGGCAAACGACTACGTTGGAAAAACAATGAGCGGCGGGGAAATCGTGATCAAGCCTGAGGCCGGATCGCTCTTTCTCCCACATGAGGCCATGATCATCGGTAACACGGTGATGTACGGGGCTAGCGGTGGACGCCTCTTCGCAAACGGCCGAGCTGGCGAGCGCTTTTGCGTTCGCAACTCAGGCGGCACGGCCGTCGTCGAGGGCATCGGCGATCATGGTTGTGAATACATGACGAATGGAACCGTTGTTGTCCTTGGACGCACCGGCAAAAACTTTGGTGCCGGCATGACGGGTGGCACAGCCTTTATTCTCGACCTGGAGAACCGCTTCGAGCGCCTCTACAATAACCAGCTTGTGTCCATATCACGCCTTGCGGCAGACGCCGACATTGCAGCGCTCAAGGCCTTGGTCAAGGAACACCACGACCTCACAGCAAGCCCTCGGGCAGCGGAAATCCTCGGAGCTTGGGACCGATTCCAACCCCTCTTCTGGAAGGTCAGCCCAAATGTCCCAGTCGCAAAGCCAGTGCCAGAGCCCTCTAAGGAGCCAGAGGCTCCAGGAGAGGTGATTAACGAAAACGTCATCGCCTCGAAATAAAGCGCTAACTCAGACTCCAGACGCAGCCCACAGAAGATAATCCGAAAGGCAAATCTTGTCGGAAAGATTTGTGTTTTACTTCAACTCCGGCGGAAGCAGGGGCTGCAGGGCTTTCACATCTTGAACAGAGTTCTTGTGGCTGACGAGAATGGCATCAGGAGTTTCCACAACGACAAGGTCTTCAACCCCACAGAGGGCAATGATCCGCCCATTAGAAACCACGATATTGTTGTGGGAGGCGTGGTTGACTACTGGGCCACGCTTGCAGTTGCCGTCCGAGTCAGCCTCTATGTGTGAGGGGAGTGCCGTCCACGCTCCCACATCATCCCAGTCAAATGTCGCCAGCACAGCAGCAACATTTTTTGCGTTTTCCATAATGGCGTAGTCAACCGAGATTTTAGGAAGCGAGGAGAAACGTGTGGAGAGAAGGGATGCGAGGTCGACTGGGGAGTGCATGGACTCAATAAAGTCTGCGAGCGGAGGAAGTTGACGGCGGGCCTCATCGAGAAATGCGGAAGCGCGCCAGACGAAAATGCCAGCATTCCAGAGGTAGTTTCCAGCCTGAATGTACTCGCGTGCTTTTTCGAGGGTGGGTTTCTCCACAAAGCGGCGCAGGCTGTGAATGGCACTGCCATGCAATCCTGGAGGGAAGGCTTCCGAAGTTTCAAGGTAGCCGTAGCCGGTGGCAGGGAATACCGGAGGGATACCCAATGTGGCAATCGCCCCAGTCGATGCGGCAAGCTCAACAGCATCGGCAAGGCAGGACTGGAATTTTCCAGTGTCATGAATCATGGCATCGGCTGGGAGAATGATGCAGACCGCATCGGGATCCAGGGCGCGAGCGATCGCGGTCGCAAGGGCACAAGCCGGTGCAGTATCGCGCTTGGCGGGTTCGGCGATTATATTCTTCTCTGGCAAGAAAGGCACAGCCGCTCTGGTGGAGTCCATCTGAGCCGCGTTTGTTAGAATAAAAGTGTTATCCAACGGAACAAGCCCCTCGAGTCTTCGCACGGTGGTCTCGAGTAGAGTGCGATCATCGAAAAGGCGCAGAAGGTGTTTGGGAGTGCTCTGGCGACTCATCGGCCAGAATCGCTCGCCGCTACCGCCAGCCATGACAAATGCAAAAGTTTTTCCAAAGCTCATACGGCGCATCATGTCCGCAAGCGCCAAAGCAGTCAATTGGACTTCGGTTCTCTTATGGTCTCAAGCATCGCCTCTTCTTGGCGAGTCAGGCTTCCAAGCGCAATCATGCGCGCAATGACTCGCGCTTCATCGGCATTCCCGTTTGCCGCCACGATCAGAGCAAAAATGGCTTTCTGATAGGGAAGGAGAGAGTTGACGCTGAGCGGAGGATCAAAATCCTTGAGCATAAAAAGCGCTTTGACCTTCGCTCGTGATTTCAAAAGACCCAGAGCGTAGGTGACTCGGAATGCGGTATTATCGGGATTTTTTTTAGCACGCAATTCCAGTTGCTCTATGGACACGCCTTCACCCAAAATAAGACGGGTATAAGCAAGACGATCCATCACGGTGTCTTGATTAGCTAGGAGCGGAGATTGCATCGTCCGCTGGTAAAATTCCAACATGATGGAGGAGTCACGATGCTGCCGGACCACTGGAATCAGTATTTCGACCGATTTGAGCGCCCACAAGGGATCGTCGAGCAAGATGGGCAGTTCGCGATAAAAGGTCTTCCACTCTGCAGCACGAGCCAGACTGATTAGGAGCTCCAATACGATCTGGGGATTCGCTCGATTGCTTGCGATGACGTCGCCCCAGAGTTTACGCGACTTGGTAGGCTGACCGCGCAGGGCGGCAATCGTTGCCAGAAGGGCCTGCGATTGGTGACTGGACAGAGGATTTGCAGAATCGGCTAAAGCCTTTTCTATGCTTCCCCACTGCTTCAAATCCAGAGCTGTCTCCACCCACATTTCAAAAGCCCTTCGGCTCTCAAAAGCATCAGATAATGGAAGAACGGATTGGGCCAAAGAGGGCTCTTGGAGATCGAGCAACCAGTCCACCGCAGGCAATCGCTCGGAGGGGGGCAAGGACTGCGATCTTTTCACGACATTTTGAAGAATTAGCGAACGCGAATTGGGCTGCAAACCGAGCTGAAACTTGTCTGCAAAAAGAAGGAAAGATGTATCCCCTGCAGGATGTCCGCGAAGGATTTCGAGAACACTCAGGGAGTCCTGTGGCTCAAAATTTCCGCTAGTAAGCGTCTGCGTAACGAGCAAAAGCGATTGGGAGCTTGGATCAAAATCCGTGATTTTTTGTAAAAGGCTCGCCAATTCCGCCGAGCGCGCCGCTTTGGGCTCTGGACGCGAGAGAATGAACTGGTAAAGAGCCATTGCAGTTTCCAAATTTTCACTTTTTGCGATGGCAGACCGGAGTTCCGCCTCCTGCAAATCAAAATAGCCCAGCCTGCCATTAATGGATGCCTTAATGATGTGAGGAAAAGCCAGATCCTTCCATCTGGAGCTCACGAGATTGGCCACGTCCCAAGCGACGCTCATGCTTCCATATTTCACGGCAGCCATTGCCAAGTTTTCAGCATCCTCTTGAGTGGCATTGGGTGAAAGCACGATTTCCTTTTCTGGTCCGAAAAACTTGTCCCCACTGCGAAGAACATCCCCCTCACCCTCAAAAAATCCCCCCCCGATATTTGGAGCATCACCGAGCTGAATGTCGCTGGGGAGGATACTCCCCTCGAGAGCAACAAAGCGGTAATAATCCAGCGCCCTCGAATCCCCTTGCCTATCCAGAAGACGCGCCATAAGTCGGCAAGCACCGATGTGGCCAGGAACCTCAAAAAGAGCGTGACGGACATTTAAAAGAGCCTCGTCAGCCTTGTTCTCAGCGATCATTTTTTGCGCCGCTTTTTGATATTGCGATGCTCGGTAAAGGCTCATCACCCGATGAGCAGAAGTCCAAAGAAAAGTGGCGAATAAAACGGCAGCAATAATCAGAAAAAGCCGCGTAAACGTCTTCCAGCTTATCCCGAGGTTTGGATGAAGTCCGCGCTCGTAGAAAACTGGTCTCATTTCATCTCAAGCCTTCAGGCGCACAGCGCGGGTTTTATCCAATCTAAGAACCCCCTCAGCGCCAATTGGCAACGATGCCTTGGTATCGGTCACCTTCTCGCCCTGCCACTGCACACTGCCGCCTTCTAAAAGCCGGCGGACCTCCGATCGCGAACGAGACGTCTGAAAACAGGTGGCAAAAGCCTCAACCACCACACTCAAAAAATCCCTCGCCCCACTTGGTTTGAGGATCGGCAAATCGGCAGACTCCAAATCACGGGAACTGAAGCGCGTATTGAATTCCTCAAGGGCTTTGTTGCCAAGCTCCTCGCTGTGGAAGCGGGTCGTGATGCGCCGAGCGAGTGACTTCTTGGCATCCATTGGGTGGATGCCATCGGGGAGCGTCTCGTGCAGAAGAATTTCATAGTAACGAATCATCAACTCATCACTAATGCTCATGATTTTTCCAAACATGTCGCCTGGCGAATCCGTAAGCGCAATATAATTCCCAAGGCTTTTGCTCATTTTCTGGCGACCATCTAAGCCTTCAAGAATTGGCATAACCATGGCTACCTGTCGCGGTTGACCCTCTTCGTGCTGAAGGTCACGCCCGACCATAATGTTGAAAAGTTGATCCGTACCACCAAGCTCGACGTCCGCCTTAATCATCACGGAATCCCACCCCTGCATGATGGGGTACTGGATTTCGTGCGCTCGGATGGGGATGCCTTTGTCAAGACGGTCGCGAAAGTCTTCGCGCACGAGCATCTGCTGCAAAGTCACTCGACTGTTGAGTTTGATCACCTCTTCAAAGCTCATGCTCTCGAACCACTCGCCATTGAAGACAATTTTTGCACGCTCCCGGTCGAGGATTTTAAATGCCTGTTCCTGAAAACTCTTTGCATTCAACATGACCTGATCGTGAGTCAGTTGAGGGCGTGTCACCGAGCGTCCACTCGGGTCGCCAATCATGGCGGTGAAGTCGCCAATAATCAAAATCGCCTCGTGGCCAGCATCCTGAAAATCCCGCAATTTTGAGAGGGCGATACTATGCCCAAGATGGATGTCCGGCGCTGTGGGATCAACGCCGAGTTTCACCCGCAATGGACGGCCAAGTTTCAGTTTTGCATCAAGTTCGTCGAGACTCAGAACTTTGGCAGCGCCACGTGTCAGAAAATCAATGTCAGTCATGGAAGGAAGGGCTCACTGTGGTTTGTTCAATAACTCACGCACATCGTCAATGGTCATTTCTTTTTTTACTTTGTCGGAAATTTGTTGCATCGCACCTTGCGCCCCTCCTTGAACAAGAAAAGGCTTTTGAGGAACTTCAGTTTTCAAGGAGTTGGCTTTTTTCGATGCAGCAACATAAGTTGCGGTGGAAGCCTGCTTGACGTCATAGGACTTCGAAGGATCAAAGCCAGTACGTGAGATCAAAGAAGCTGACTTGGCAGCGAAAACGCGCTGACCGAACCATGGGTTTTTAATGCCCAAAAATGAGCGGGATCCGGAAAATTCCTTAATTAGAGGAGATTCGTCAGCGCCATAAGCTTTTTTGGAAAGAGGCGAGCTTTTGAACTTGGGACCCGAGCTACCTGCATAAGATTTTGACTGAAATTGGCTTTCCAGTTGCATATCGGGCCTCTGGATCCGGTCAAGGAGTTTCCTTTCCTGCTGCTGGGCCATTAGAGAGACCGTCGCGAGCATCCAAAGCATCAAAGTGCATGGGAGAAAAGTCTTCAAACGTAGGAAGTCTGCTTGCGCACTACCGCGGGGTCACTGGTTGGCTTACGGAGTAATCTGGCTGGGATTTTAAAGCAGCTTCCAGCGAATAAACCTGACCGGCCCGCAATTCGCGAGTCGAGACATTTTCCTGGTACTCGATTCGTTCGTGGGGATTAATCACAACGATCCCCTCATCTTTTTCAATGCCACGGTCATCCGACCAGCGTTCGATGACCTTTCCGTCTGCATTCCTCACGAGAATTTCGATGTGTTGGCTGGAGTCAAATTCCAACCTTTTCAATTCCTTGGAGTTGTTTCGAACCGCATAGGTCACCCCAAGTTCACGATGGTCTTTTAGAACGGGATTCTCAGGTTCTACTGCGAGCGTAGCCGATTCGGAGGATTGTCGCTCACCTCCAAATTTGATCGGCGGAACCAGCCCTGTAAAAAAGTTACGCATCTGTCCCAGCATGGAATCAGGACCCTTTTTAACCTGAGGGTAGCCAACGGATGGGGAATTTCTGAGTTCTGTTTGCTGCACTGCTTCAGCCGCTACTCCTCCAGACACGAAAAATGGAGTGGACTCATCGGGAGGCGGCTCGGCAAAGGGAGACGCCCCATCTTGAGCCAATGCGAAATACAATGGGGAAAAAATCAAGCACGCAACAAGACGTTTCATCATGGTAGTATCCGTAAACAAGCAATCCTTCGGTTGCAAATCCTATCGCTCCGAATACGCTTTGAGCGCCCGAGGCGGGCCTTCAAACTTTATGAAAATACTCCGTCAAATTCTTGGTTTGTTTCTGATTTTTCTCGTACTAACTGCCCCTTGCCCCCTGTTTGCCGGCACAAAAAAAGCTCCCTTGGTGACCATTCGCCTTCATGGTGAGGGCAGTTCGACCGATGGGCCATCCTTCTCCAGCGAAGTTCAGCTCAACAACCCACAAGTAAAAGTTTTTATACGCAACGTTCCAGTGGTGAGTGAACGCGACATTGAGGCCTTCTTGCCATTTCCAGGAAACGACGGTCAACTCGGAGCCTATTTCCGCCTCGATGCTCATGGAAACAATAAGCTCCATCAATTCACAGTGGAGGAGAAGGGACGCACGGCGATCATTCTTATCAATGGCCGAATCGTTGCGAATATGATGATCAAAAACGCAGTCAATGATGGCATCCTTTACGTACCAGGCGGAATCACACAGGAAGAAATCCTCGTCCTGGAGCAGCATTTCAAAATCATCGGAAGAGAGTCCGAATTTGGAAAAAAGCCACGCCGTCCGGTGGGTCAAGAGAACGAACCATGATATCCTACCTAATCCTCATTCTTCTGGCCTCTTCAGCACCACTCTGTGCAGCGCTTTTCGATTGGCCTACGGACAATAAAGCTTTGCTAGAAGACCGCCCACAGGATTTCTACATGTATGTGGATCGAAACTTCGAGGGCGTGGAAACAAAGCCGTGGGAAGGTGGTTCCTATGGCTACGTGCGAGGCCCACAGCGCGTCGGAGACAGCATTATCTACAACTCTCTTCATGAGGGTATCGATATCGCGCCACTCTACCGAGATGCATCGGGAAATCCCCTTGATAACGTCAAATCATGCGCCGATGGGATCGTTGTGCATACGAGTCACGAAGCCGGCGCGTCAAACTATGGTCGCTACGTCGTGATCCGCCATCTCGTGGAAGGGAGCCAGATTTATACCCTCTACGCGCACCTCAATTCCATCTCAGTAAAATGCGACCAGCGCATCGCGCAAGGTGAGATCATTGGCCAGATGGGCTTCACAGGCGCAGGCATCAACCGCGAACGAGCCCACCTCCACCTCGAAATCGCCGTCCTACTCAACGAGGACTTTGCGGCATGGTATCAGCGATACTTTTCAGGTTCCCCCAATAAACATGGTATCTACCACGGCTATAACCTCGTCGGCATGGAGCCAGCTGCCATTCTTCTTACATCCGCCAAAAATCCAGCATTCAGCCTTAGA
>CANMQB010000121.1 GCA_947499885.1 Spartobacteria bacterium | reverse complement strand
GTGAGCCGAGCGACCACAGCAAATCTGCCCGCGAGCGCGTGGCATCGTCCCAGCCATCGGAAGCCCCAACCAACAAAGCCAAACGCGAAAAGGAACGGTTGCGGAGATTCTGAATCTCCGAGGCAAATGCGCGACTGGTGAACGATTTTCCACGTTCATCAAGCACGACACGGTGGCACCCCTCGGAAAGCTCCAGCATCCGCTCATGAAGCCGAGGTCCGATTTTCACAAAGTGAAACTCGACCTTGGCGAAAACCTTTAGGCGGCCGAGATACTCTTCAATCCCGATCTTGGCAAATGCCAAGGCCGGCTTCCCAGCGGCAATGATTTTCCAGGTCAACGCTGAACGGGATTGAAATCCGCTGCATGGTAAGAACTGCGAACCAGCGGACCGCTGGCGACAAATTCAAAGCCCTTGCTGCGCGCAATATCACCATAGTGGTCGAACATCTCAGGGGTAATGTAAGCGATCACGGGCAAGTGATTCGGTGTCGGGCGAAGATATTGGCCCAGCGTGAGAACGCGGACGCCAGCTTCTCGCAGGTCATCCATCGCCTGAAAAAGTTCCGGCTCTGTCTCCCCGAGACCGAGCATGATCCCGCTCTTGGTCATCATCCCAGGCTGCAACTCGCGTGCACGGGCGAGGAAGTCGAGCGAAAGTTGATACTTGGCGCGGGAACGAACCAGAGGCGTGAGGCGCTCGACCGTTTCCAAATTGTGATTGAAGACGTCGGGACCCGCATCGAGAACCCGCTGGAGCGGCTCGTCCTTGCCATTGAAATCTGGCACGAGAACTTCGATCACAATTTTGGGATCAAGAGCACGGATCGCCTCAATGGTTTTCCCAAAATGATCGGCCCCACCATCAGCAAGATCATCTCGAGCCACAGCAGTGATAACAACATGCTTCAGACCGAGACGCTTCACTCCCTCGGCAACGCGCTGGGGTTCGTCATCCTCCAGAGCAAAAGGCTTGGCGGTATCAACAGCACAGAACCCGCAGGCCCGCGTGCAACGATCGCCCGCGATCATGAAAGTGGCTGTTCCCCCACTCCAGCACTCCCAGCGGTTTGGACATTGCGCGCTTTCACAGACGGTGTGGAGGCGGAGGTCAGAAATGAGCCCCTTCGTGGAAAAGAAAACGGGATTGGATGGCAAGCGAACCTTGATCCAGTCGGGTTTCTTTTGCTGGTGAAGAGTCGGGTCGATTTTAATAGTGGCCATAGGATGTTCTGAAAAACACTCCCGACGGCATCGTTGCGGAAACGGGAAGCAGTTAACGATCTTGTATTTCACCGCCACGCTGTCAACCATGATTGCCCTCAATCCGGATTTTCTATGACCACATCCCGACAACTCTTTGAAATCGCCAAAAAACGAATACCCGGTGGCGTGAACTCGCCGGTGCGGGCCTTCCGAGGAGTGGGAGGCGAACCGTTTTTTGTCAAATCGGCAAGTGGATGCCGACTCACAACGGTCGATGATGAGGTGCTCATTGATTTTGTTGGAACCTGGGGCCCTGCGATTCTCGGGCATGCCGCAGAACCTGTGATCGCGGCGGTGCGTGAGACAGCGGGCCGAGGATTGAGCTTTGGAACTCCCAATCCTCTTGAGATTGAAATGGCGGAAACAATCTGTCGCATGGTGCCCTCCGTGCAAAAAGTACGCATGGTCAACAGCGGCACCGAGGCGACTATGAGCTGCATTCGGCTCGCACGCGGATTCACCGGACGGTCTAAAATCATCAAGTTTGAAGGCTGCTATCACGGTCATGTGGACTCCTTGTTGGTCAAAGCCGGAAGCGGCGCCCTCACACATGGCAATCCCGACAGCGCAGGCGTGCCTGAAGCTTTGGCACGTCTCACTGTAACACTCCCTTTTAATGACCCTGATGCCATCGCGGCAGCCTTTGCGGCGAATCCAGGCGAAATCGCAGCCGTCATTTTGGAGCCGGTCCCAGCCAATGCGGGCCTGTATCTGCCTGAACCCCATTTCTTGGAGAACCTAAGAAATATCTGCACACGCCAAGGAGCCGTTCTCATTTTTGATGAGGTGATGACCGGCTTTCGCTTGGCGCGCGGCGGAGCACAGGAGATTTATAACATCACGCCCGACCTCACAGCCATGGGCAAGGTCATTGGCGGCGGATTGCCAGTGGGGGCATTTGGTGGCCGAGCCGAGATCATGGATTGCCTCTCGCCAGACGGGCCAGTCTATCAGGCTGGAACACTCTCGGGAAATCCGATTGCCATGGCGGCGGGCCTCGCCCAGCTCTGCGAGATGGAGCGGACCGACGGTTGGAGCACCCTTGAAAAAACAGGCGCAGCGTTCGAGGCCGCCACAAGAGAGGTCATTCAAGGACTTCCCCTCACCTTCCAGCGCATCGGATCCATGTTTTGCCTCTACTTCCACGAGGGGCCGGTGAGGAATCTCCAAGAGGCCATGGGAAGTGACCGCGTGCGTTTCGGAAAATTCTTCCACGGGTGCCTCAGCGACGGCGTTTACTTTGCGCCGTCGCAATTCGAAGCAGGCTTCCTCTGCACCGCACACTCACCTGCGGATATCGAGCAAACAGCGAAGGTCGTTCAAAAAAATCTTGCCCGCGTTTTTTGAAGCCCGCCTGCCATCGAGCAAAATCTATTTCAAGCCGGCGCGCGGTGTGTTAACCAGACTGATATGACAGCACTGTTGGCATTAGAAGACGGAAGGGTTTTTTGGGGCGAATCGTTTGGGGCCGTCGGCACGAAGACAGGGGAGGTTTGCTTCAACACTTCGATGTGCGGCTACCAAGAAATTCTTACAGACCCTTCATACCGAGGCCAAATTGTTGCGATGACGTATCCGGAGATCGGAAATTACGGAATTAACAACCTCGACACCGAGAGCGATGCGCCACAAGTGCGTGGCTTTGTGATCGAGGAACTCAGCCCAGTCGTCAGCAACTGGCGCTCGGATTCCAACCTTGCCGACTACTTGGAAAAAAACGGCATCCTAGGCATTCAGGGTATCGACACACGGGCCCTCACTCGCCATCTCCGCACCCGCGGCTCCATGCGCGCCTGCATAACTACTGAAACGACCGACGAATCCCAGGCCATCGCAATGGCTCGCAATGCGTCCTACGAAGGAGTGGATTTTGTGAAGGAAGTGACATGCAGCAAACAACACCACTGGGATGAAGAAGGCCTTCTTAGCAGAGAGTGGATCATGCACCGAGGCTCCGAAGATGCCGTAGGCGCCGACGAAAAGGGCAATGTTTTCAACGATCTGCCGCCAGCCTCCTACACGCTCGCAGCACTTGATTTCGGACTGAAAAAAAACATCCTCCGCTCGCTGCGCCGAAATGGATTTGATGTGACAGTACTCCCTGCAACCGCATCTGCTCAGGATATTCTAGCTCTCAAGACAGACGGTATTTTTCTGTCAAATGGGCCAGGTGACCCCGAAGCCCTTGACTACGCCCGCGAGACCGTTCGTGACCTGATCGGCAAGAAACCTCTTTTCGGCATCTGCCTTGGCCATCAGATTCTCGCCCTAGCCTTGGGAGGAAGCACCTTCAAACTCAAATTCGGCCATCGGGGTGCAAATCAACCGGTGCAGGACCTTCGCACGGGAAAAATCGCCATCACATCGCAAAACCACGGCTACGCAGTCGATCCGGCATCTCTACCGGCAGATGTGGAGGTGACGCACATTAACCTGAACGATGGAACAGTTGCCGGTCTGCGCCATTCGAAGCACCGGGCCTTCAGCGTGCAATATCACCCGGAAGCCTGCCCTGGACCGCACGATGCGGATTACTTCTTCGCCGAGTTCGCCAAAGAGGTTGCCGCCTCGAAAGCCAAAGGTTAATTATTTCCCTATGGCAAAGCTCCAGATCTTCTTTCCCAACGGCACCGAAGCCACTCACGACCTCATGGAGGGAAAAACCTCTGTTGGTCGTATCTCTGAAAACCAACTGCACATCCCGGATGACTCCGTAAGCAGCCTGCATGCTGAGATCGTTTACGAAAACGCGAACTTTTACGTTCGTGATCTCGACTCCACGAACGGCACATTTATCAACGGTTCAAAAACGGAAAGCGCAGTACTCAATCACAAAGATGAAGTGCGATTCGGCTCAGTGGCTTGTCTCTTTCTTTCGGAAAACACAGATTCCACAACTGCAAATAACTCCTCGGCCTTGGAACAACAAAAGCCGGCAGAGTTGAGCTCAAGGCCTGAGTCGTTCGTGAGTTGCTCACCAATCCCCCGTCAGAAGAACGGAAAAGATTTCACTCCGCTCATCGTTGCCTCAGCAGCACTCGTAGGCCTCTTGGCTACGGGCTCCGCTCTCTACATCATTTTTCAACCTCCGGCCTGAGTCACCCCTCGGGTTACAGACATCAACGCCATGGAAGAACAATCCCAAAACGAACTTCTTGCTATCCGCAGGCAGAAACTGGACGCACTCCGCACTGCCGGAATCGACCCGTTTGGCAAAGCCTACGAAACCACTGGAGCGCCCGGCCACATCCGGGCCGCTTTCGCAGAAGCGCAACAGGTTCGCACCGCTGGACGCATCACAGCCCATCGCAACATGGGCAAGAGCCATTTCATTGACCTCTCCGACAGCACCGGCCGCATGCAGGTTTACCTCAATGCCAAGGATCTCGGCGCGGAAGCGATGGCCATCTTTGACCTCCTTGATATTGGCGACTTCCTTGGAATTGAAGGCGAGACCTTTGTGACCAAGACCGGTGAGCCGAGTATCAAAGCGACCAGCTTCACTGTTCTTTCAAAATCCCTACGCCCACTCCCGGACAAGTGGCATGGAGTCCAAGACACGGAAATCAAATACCGCCAGCGCTACCTCGATCTCATCTCGAACCCTGAGTCGATGGAGGTTTTCCAAAAACGCATTGCCATCGTCCGCGAAATTCGTCGCTTTCTGGAAGACCGGGGATTCATTGAAGTCGAAACCCCCATGATGCAAGCCGTGCCGGGTGGCGCAGCGGCAGCGCCGTTCAAGACGCACCACAACGCACTGGGTGTGGATCTTTACCTGCGAATCGCTCCCGAACTTTATTTGAAACGATTGCTCGTCGGCGGCTTTTCAAAAGTCTTCGAACTCAACCGCAATTTTCGCAACGAAGGAATCTCCCGCCGCCACAACCCGGAGTTCACCATGCTGGAAGCCTACTGGGCGTGTGCCGATTTCGAAAAAATGGCCGAACTCGTGGAGGAGATGGTCTGCCATGTTGCCATGACGGTTTGCGGAACCCTCACCATCGAACATAAAAACTCCGAAGGCCAGGTGCTCCGCACGATCGACTTGACCCGTCCTTGGCGCCGTACCGATTACTCCGATCTCATCCGAGGTGTCGTGCCGGACTGGTACGAGCGCACAACCGAGCAACGACGCGCTTGGTGCATCGAGAATCACGTTGATGTCACCCACTGCCAAGAGGACTTCGAGATCACCCAGCATGTCTTTGAAAAGCTCGTCGAAGAAAAAACGATCAATCCGCTCTTCGTGACCCACTGCCCGAAAGAGCTTGTCCCTCTAGCTAAACAAAACACAGGCAATCCATCCGTCGTTGACGTGTACGAACTCGTCATCAACGGCCAAGAAATCTCACCCGGCTACTCGGAGCTCAACGATCCGGACGTTCAACGCCAGCGCCTCGAGCATCAAAGCGGCGAAGAAACGCAGAAGCTCGACGAGGATTTCCTCACAGCGCTTGAGTATGGAATGCCACCCGCCGGGGGCATCGGCATTGGCATCGATCGATTGGCGATGATGCTCACTGGCGTGGAAAGCATTCGTGATGTGATCCTCTTTCCCCACATGCGCCCAAAATCAGGAACCTAAAATTCCTCCACGCGCTCTTGAGCCCACCCGCTCCAACATGCCTCGTGAAACGCATCGCCATCCTGCTTTTGTTGATTTTTCTCCTGCAGACCGCTGCCCCCGCTTGGGAAGTGGTAACCCACGATGGTCGTCGCCACGTTTCCATCAAGGACGTTTCCAAGTTTTACCGACTCCGCGACCCCGTTCTTAACGGCCCAGCTTTCACTCTCACCGGCGGAACAAAAACAATTCGCGGCCGTGCTGGGACGCGCGAGATTTATATCAACAATGTGAAATACATCCTCTGCTTCCCTGTGGCTCAAAAGGGCGGTCAGATTCTGATTTCTGCGATGGATGTCACGAAAATCATCGAGCCCGTCATGCGACCTGGACTTATCAAAAATGCCCACGCGATCCGCACCGTGATCTTGGACGCCGGGCACGGTGGACACGATAGCGGGGCAAAGGGCCAGCGAGGCATTGAGAAAGAGGCAGCTCTCGATGTCGTTCTTCGTGCCAAGCGACTCCTCGAACAGAATGGCTACAACGTCCGCCTCACGCGCTCGAGCGATGTTTTTATACCGCTCGAGGGCAGAGCAGCTTTTGCCAACCGCTTTACGAATGCCGTGTTCGTGAGCGTGCACTTCAACAAAAGCGGAGGAGGTGCCGCCTCCGGCATCGAGACGTTTGCCCTCGCTCCAAGAGGCGTGCCATCGATGGATGAAGAAAACTTCAGCTACAGCGACCTGAAGCTACACCCCGGACACACACAAGATGCCGAAAACATCGCCTTCGCCACCGCACTCCATTCGTCCATGCTTCGCCACATGCGGCTTACCGACCGAGGCATCAAGCGCGCGCGCTTCGTGGTGATCCGCGACATTCGCATTCCGGGCGTCCTACTTGAAGGCGGATTCATGAACCATCCGTTGGATGGAAAACTCATTGCAACCCCTGCCTATCGCGATGCTTTTGCACGGGCAATCTTGGAGGGCGTGGGGCGCTACCGGAGTGCAGTCTCAGGTGAAAGCACATACCAACCACCCTCCGCGGTTGCTTCTGCGACGGACAAAACCTCAATCCCCGACTTGCGGCGCAGCATTTCCCCGATTGGAATGCATCCCATGCTGAATGAAGCCGTGCAGCGTGCTGCTGAGTCTATAAAAGCGAAGGAATCCCAGCCACAGGAGACCAGTCCCAATGCCAACTGAGCCAATCACCTCCCCAATCGGAGTCTTTGATTCCGGGATCGGCGGTTTGACAGTCGTTTCCGCCCTACAAGCTCTCCTGCCTGCGGAGAACATCTTCTATCTCGGCGATACAGCGCGGGTTCCCTATGGCGGAAAAAGCCGAACTACCGTGGAGCGCTACAGCATCGAAATTGGAAATCTCCTCCTCGCAGAAAGAGCAAAAATTATCGTCGTTGCCTGCAACACCGCCTCCGCACTCGCGGTACCCCGCTTAAAAGAATGTTTTAAGGTGCCGGTACAAGGCGTCGTCGCACCGGGCGCCTCTGCAGCCGTCGCTTCAACGAAAAATAAAATCGTCGGCGTCATCGGCACCCGCGCCACCATCGCAAGTGCCGCCTACGAAAACGAGATCCACTCCTTGGATGCCGATATCCGTGTCATCAGTGTCGCTTGCCCCCTTCTCGTCCCACTGATCGAGGAGGGCATGTTTGAAGATAAAATCACCGACCTCATGCTTGCCCGCTACCTCGCCCCCCTACTTGCTTCGGGTATTGACACGCTTGTCCTCGGCTGCACCCATTATCCGCTCCTGAGCCAAACCATTGCACGCATAGCCGGCCCCGGGGTGGCTCTTGTCGACTCCGCCGCGAACTGCGCTCAGGCAGTGAAAAACGTCCTCGAGAAGAATGCCCTCTCCGCACCCGCTGACCAACTTGGAGAACTCAACGTCGCCCTTACAGACGCCACCGAACGATTTCTCCGCACCGCAGCCAATGCCCTCCACCTAGAACTCGGTGACGTGGCCCTCCGCTCTCTACAAAATCCGGAAAAACCCTGACCTGAGCAGG
>CANMQB010000120.1 GCA_947499885.1 Spartobacteria bacterium | reverse complement strand
CCCAGCTTGAGCAGGTCTTGTTGAACCTGTGCGTCAATGCCCGCGACGCCATGCCTGGCGGAGGGCGCATCAAGATCGAAGTCTCAAATTTCTATGCTGACGAATCCTTCGTGAGGCGCCAGTCCCACGCACAGGCGCAGAGTTACGTGAGAATTACCGTAAGCGATACGGGCCATGGAATTCCGCGCCCTCTGCGAAAAAAAATCTTCGAGCCCTTTTTTACTACCAAGGGTCCCAACAAAGGCACTGGTCTTGGGCTTGCCACCGCAGTCGGAATCATTCGGAACCATGGCGGTTTCCTCACTCTCGAAACCGAGGAGGGGTGCGGGTCGTCTTTTCATGCCTTCCTGCCAGCATCGACAGGCCCTCTGGAGCCGATTTCTTTGCCGCCTTCCATTCCAGAAATTCAGAAAGCCAACGGGCATGGTGAAGCGATCCTTCTTGTCGACGACGAATCTACCGTGCTCAAAGTGATGACCCGCTCGCTGGAGAAGTCAGGCTATCGTGTTCTTGCTGCTGAAGATGGAGATCAGGGATACGCCCTCTACAAGCACCATCAAAAGGATGTTCGTTTAGTTATTACCGACATGGCGATGCCTGGCATGGATGGTCCAGCCCTCATTTCTGCTCTCAAAAAAATTAATCCCAAAGTAAAGATTATCTGTACCAGCGGCTTTGGTTCATCGTCAGGTAAAAACTCTCCGTCTGAACTCGGAGTGCATGCCATTCTTTCCAAACCCTGCAACTCAAGAGTCGTTCTCCAAGCAATTCAAGAGGCTCTGCAAACCGAACCTCCCACCACCTGATTTTTCCATGCCGAAATCTACCAAGAAAAAATTTAGTCTCGGAACTCTTCGCACACTTTTCTTATCGTGCTTCGGAGCGCTGCTGGTTTTAGAGATTTGTCTTTCTTGCATTACATTGCGGTACAACATAGTACAGAATGCTATTTTAGCAGATCAAGCGCTACTTCTCAGAGTGAGGGAAATTCTGAACGACGCGGTAAGGGATGCAATCGAGGCTGGGAAGACCGTCTCTGGATTGGACGACACATCAAAAAGCCCGAACGTCTATACCCCGCCAGCTAGTGCTCAAAAAGCCATGGAAGCTCTTGCCCTCCTCAGAAAAATATCACGCTCGGCGCTGTTGTTTCCGAGTGAAGACATCGATCGTTTGGACGATCTGGTTTCCAATAATGCCAAACTTCTCGCGGTGTCTCCGCCCTATTCCGCAGACCAGAAACTCCTGCGGGAAAAGACAGATAAAGGCTTTTCTGCCTTTCTTGCCTCGATTGATATTCGCCTTTTTTCTTCGATGCAGGAACTTCGACGAGAAACGGAATTCTTTCAAATGATCACATGGGGTCTTCTCCCTCTACTTGTTTTGAGCACGGTATTGTTCGGCCTTATCCTGTATTCAAAAGTCATGGAGCCGCTCTTGCATCTTAAAAAACAGGCGCGCAAGTTGACCGAGGATCTCACTTCTCTTCAGAGGGAATTGCGAAAGACACAGGAAAGTCCTCAAGAATTAAATCCATCCCCACAGCCTTCGGATTCGAATGCAGGTACCATCGCCCCGCCCGCAGAAGGCGAGACTTTGACTCCCCGGTTTTGAAAGACCCGTTCAAAGATCGTGTCGTTTCTTAATCCTCTCTACGCAACGCTGACGATTGCATTGGAGCTTATCGGTATCGCTCTGGCGATGCGAGCCATTCTCATAGCCCGCACTCCCCAGTCCGCAATTGCTTGGGCAGGCGTTCTGGTTGTCTTACCAATACTTGGTATTCCTCTTTTTCTGGTATTCGGTGAGTCGCGCTTCGCAGGGTATATTCTAGCCGTGGCAAGCCCTTCCGGCCCGCTCTACGAGAGTCTCCAATTTATCGTCCGGCATTTGGACGGATATAAGGTTGCTTTCCGGGGTCCCTTCAACGAACCCGCCCGCATGGCTGAAAATATTTCCCGCCTGCCTGCCACCGGATCTAACGACGTGCAACTCCTCATCGATGGAGCCGAAACATTTGATGCCATTTTTCAAGCCATTGACGATGCCGTTGAATCCGTGTGGATTCAGTTTTTTATCATCCACGACGACCGACTGGGCCGCGCCCTTGCGGACAGGTTGATTTCTGCCGCTCGACGGGGAGTGCAATGTCGGGTGCTCTATGACCAAGTAGGATCGAAGGCGCTTCCCTCCTCGTGGGCCGAAAAACTCCGCGTCGAGGGTATTAAAGTCGAGGCTTTTGTGACAAATCGTCAGTTCGGTCGCAACTTTCAGATCAACTTCCGCAACCACCGCAAGCTCGCGATCACAGACTCCCGTATCGCCTTCCTCGGAGGTCTGAATGTCGGTGACGAATACATGGGCCAGAACCAGCACTTTGGTCCCTGGAGAGACACCCATCTCCGTATCGAGGGGCCTGCCGTGGCCGGTTTCCAGCTCTCCTTTTTGGAAGATTGGCACTACACCACTGGCGACTCCTCGCTGCCGCGCCTGCCTTCACCATCCCTCGAGCACGGTGGACAAGCCATCGTCTTTCCTATCGCCGCCGGCCCGGCTGAGAACTGGAGCATTTGCCCAGCGGTTTATCTCTCCACGATCCACTGCGCAACCCGCCGTCTTTGGATTGCGAGCCCGTATTTTGTTCCCTCGAGCCCTCTTCTTTACGCCATCTGCCACGCAGCCATTCGTGGCGTGGATGTTCGAATCATCCTCCCTCAGATGGCTGACCACATCCTGCCATGGCTATCTTCCTTCACCTACTATCCGAAACTGCGTGAGGCGGGAGTCAAAGTCTGGCGTTACCAACCAGGATTTATGCATCAGAAAGTTCTGCTCGCTGACGACGACATGGCGCTCGTGGGTTCGATCAATTTTGACTACCGATCGTTCATGCTGAATTTTGAACTCTCTGCCGCCATCCAAGATAAAAAATTTGCCGAAACCGTCGAGACCATGTTCCTTGCGGACTTCGACCGGAGCAAACCCGAAAATCTCCGAGCTTTTGAAGAGGGCTCGATCCTCTTCCGACTCAAATGCCGCGGAGCCGCTCTCATGAGCCCTGAACAATAACGCGAATCCTTTTTAAGGCGCAAAAAAAGGATTCGCCCGCTTCTGCTCCCCAACGGTTGTGAGGGGGCCATGGCCGGGACAAATGATCGTTTCCTCCGGGAGTGTCAGCACCTGTTCCCGATTGTTTCTTAGCGCATCGGCGTACGAAACTTTTCCTCCACCCATTGAACCAGCAAAAATCGAGTCTCCCACGATGGCAATCGGCTTGGCCAGGCCGCGAATGAAATACGACACCCCGCCAACCGCATGGCCACTCGTAAGCCGGGTCTCAACCGCGAGAGCGCCAATATGGAAAATGCGGCCTGGCGCAAAACTCTCGGCTCCTTGCAAAGGTTCGTTTTCGGAAACCCAAGCCTGTGCCTTTGTCTTTTCCAGCAGACGGTCCAAGTCGAAAATGTGGTCTGTGTGGATGTGCGTGATAAAAATTTTTGCAACTCGGAGGCCTCGGGATGAGGCGAACTCCAGCATCGGGTCCCCATCCGCGCCAGTGTCAAAAAAAGCCGCCTCTTTCGTTGAGGGATCCCATACGACAAAGGCATTCACCGTCATGTCATAAAAAACCGAGTTGAAGTGCGCCAATCCCTCGAAATCAGCGACCGGCTCGGGAGTGTATCGGGCCTGCGCCAGAGCCAGAAGTGACTCGCTACCGAGCGCAAGAACTGTAGCGACTTTTGACAACGCAATATCATCAACGTTTCCTTTTTTGAGTTCCTCCAGCGTGGTCAGAGGGATTACCGCTCGATTGGAGAGAGCCTCATCGCTGAGGCCAAGACCGCGCTGTGCTTTAGCAATAATATCAAAAAAGTGATCTTCGAGTGGAATCGCCAGCATGATGATTAATAGCTAAATCAAGTCGCCCACAAGAGACAGAAAATCTGCCGAGGCCTCCCGGAAAGAATACGAGCGCCTAGAGCGAGGGAGCCGACTTCACCTTCGAATCCCATCGCGTCAGCAGATGCAGCACAAGGTTGGTTCCGAATTTGTAGCTCAGATCGAGCGAGGCTTCCGAGATATTGCGAAGGTAGATAAGTCTGTTGTTCCAAATCGTATCATTGAGAGCAACAGAAGCAGATTTTTCATTTTTACGCATGTCTACTTTGCCATCCGGCAGAAGCCCGATCTGCCACATGTCGCCGTAATCATTCGCGGTATAGATGATCGCAACCTCGCCATAAATTTTCAGGGCATAGACTGGCTCTTTGTAAAAATTGATGCCAGGCGGCACAGCGGTGACCTCAGGGAAATAAGCCTGACGGGCATCAAAGAGAGGATGATTTTTTGGCAACTCCTCCCAATCTTTGTCCTTGTCGGGAATGACACGCTTCATCTCGCGGCGGAAGGCCAAGTCGAATCGGGAATTGCGTCCGGGCACTGAGGCATCTCCCCAGATCGCTCCGCCGAGCCTGACATATTTGCGAAGATTGTCTACCTCGGCAACGGTAAGACGGAAGTCCTTCGAACCAGTCAAAAAAATGAAAGGTGGCCTCTCCGAGAAAAGCTCCTGCGAATCGAGCTTGATCGCTTTCACTTTGTCGTAGTTGGTTTTCACCTTGTTTTTCGAGCGTGTGCTCATGTAGGCGAGGAGGTTTGGGAGACTTCCGTTGTTAATCACGCCCTTGGTATCACCAACTGTGCTGATTGTGGAGTTCCAGCCGGAGTTTGCTCCACCATATTGACCAATGTAGGCGACAAATTCGAACTCCCTGCTGCGTGTGCCGCTACCACTTCCACTGCCCTTGCCCCACGCTGTGAATGCCTTGATCGCCGAGGCGTCGGCTGCAGACATCTGCATACCCGGACCGGCCGCAGGCGCAACAGGCTTCGGCGCGGCCATAGCAGTGGGTGCAGGCGGGGCGGGCGGAGCCATGACCATCTGCGACATGTTGAAATTCATCGGCGACGTCGCCGTGGTGGTAATCGCCGTGACGGTGGAGGTATTCACCGGCGTGGCCATTACGGATATGTCCTGAGTCGGAGGCGTCACCTGAGTTTGCGGCGGCGGTGCAGCAGCCGGTTCGGAACTGCCAACAAACCCCTCACCGCCACCTTCGAAGTCCGGGGGCTCCTGCACAGCTTGGAAAAGCACAGTGCCGCCGAAAACGGATACGAGAATCACGTGGATCAACAGGGAGATCGTGAAGTCTCGGGAGTTTCGCAGCTTATCAACGAACTTCTGGAGAGGAGACTGACTATCTTCTGACATATCTCAAAAAGTGCCGCACGATGGGGCTGTGTGCAATCACATTTTAGGTCTATAAATTAGCAGTCTCAGACCATTCAGGCAGACCAGCACCGTGCTGCCCTCGTGGCCCACGACTCCCATCGGCAACGGCAGGTTGATGCCAAAAGCCGCAATCAAAAGTAAAATGATCACTGAGCCGGCGAAGATGAGATTTTGCCAGAGCACCCTTTTTGCGTGGCGTGCTGTGGCTAGAAGGAGCGGGATATTTTGCAACTTGTCGCCCATGAGCACTACATCGGCCGTCTCCATGGCGATATCAGTGCCCGCCGCTCCCATCGCCACACCGATGTCTGATGTCGCAAGCGCAGGAGCATCATTCACTCCATCGCCGACCATCATCACCCGGCCCTCTTTTTTCAATTCGCGGATTGCAGCAACTTTTCCCTCGGGTAGCAATTCGGCAAGAACTTCGTCTACGCCCGCTTCCTCAGCGATCGATAACGCCACGGCTTTCTGGTCACCCGTGAGCATGACGACTTTTTTAACCCCCAAAGCGTGCAGGCTGGCGACAATTTTTAGCGCCTCAGGCCGCAGCGTGTCGGCGAGGGCCAAAACAGCAAGTGCAGTCACCGAGTCCCCGTTGCGAAGACCCGTCCATACACAGCTTTTCCCCTTGCGCGCGAGAGGCTCGGCATGGATTGCAATGGCGTCCATCCCTGCTGCACCGAGTTCGCGAAAGAGGCGCTCGCTGCCGACAATGATCCTCCGATCATCAATCGTGGCCTCGGCCCCCTTGCCAGCAGTGGCTTGAAAATCTTTTGCAGACGGAAGCTTCATGCCGCGCGCCTGAGCGGTTTTCACAATGGCACGCGCCAGCGGATGCTCGGATTTATCCTCCAGCGCCGCAGTCTGAGCGAGCAGGACTTCGAGGCCCTGAGGCAAACTGGCATCCATCTTATGCGAACCTTCCGCATCCACCATATCGGTCACAACTGGCTTACCTGCCGTGAGCGTGCCGGTTTTGTCAAAAGCCACAATATCGATCTGTGCAGTGCGCTCGAGGTGGGATCCCCCTTTGATCAGGATACCCCGCCGCGCTGCGCCGCCGATTGCCGAGAGCACCGTGGCGGGAGTGCTAATGACCAGCGCGCACGGCGAAGCCACAACCATCACGGTCATCGCCCGGTAAAAGGCATCGGAAAATTTCTCCCCCATGAAAAAGAACGGGATCAAAAAAACCAACACGGTGAACGCAATCACACCCGTTGCGTAGTATTGCTCGGCCTGTTCGAGGAATCTTTGCGTGCCGGATTTCTCCGCCTGAGCCTCTTCGACGAGCTTGACCATGCGCGAGAGCGTCGAATCCTCTGCCCGCTTCGCAACCGAAAATTCGAGACCGCCACTTTGGTTGAGCGTACCAGCAAAGACCGGATTCCCGGCGGATTTTGTGACTGGCATGGATTCTCCAGTAAGGCTGGATTCATCCACGTGACTTGTCCCCTCGACGATGACTCCGTCCACAGGCACATGCTCGCCCGGCCTGAGGATAACGACATCGCCTACGTTCAATTCCTCCACTCGCACCAACTCATTGCCACCATCTCGCTTCACCAGGGCATTCTCTGGCCGCAGCTTCAGCAATGAGTGGATCGCCCGCTGGGTGCGTTCGAGCGCGTAGCTCTGCAGCACGTTGGAAAACGCAAAAAGAAAGAGCAACAGCGCCCCCTCAAAGGGCTGCCCGACAATCCCCGCTCCGATTGCGGCAAGCACCATCAGCACGTCGACATCCAGCACACCCCCGCGCAGTGAGGAAATCGCGGAACGCACACCCTGCTGACCACAGAAAATATACGCCCCAGCATAAAGAGATAGTGTAGCGGGTGAGGCGTTCCCCAGCGTTTTCTCGCAAACAAACGAAGCGATCAGAAAAACAAACCCCAATGCGGCAGATATCTCCTCATTCAAGCCTCCCGACTTGATTCGATTCCACAGACCTTGCTCCACCTCAGTAGAAGACTGATAAGGCCGCACATCTGCACCCAGACCACGCAGCGCTGCCATCAAGGCGTGCTCATCCGCGACCTTTTCATCAAATGTTAGGCACAGGATTTTGCCGATATACGTAGCCGTCGCCTTGCGGACACCGGGTATTTTTTTTGCCCTTTTCTCCAAGCGGATCGCACAAGCCTCGCAGGCACTCCCATCCAAGCGCATCGTCCGTTTTTGAAGGGAGACATCAGGCACATGACTTCCCGCAATCTGCCGCAAATCCTCCTCACTCAAAGCGGCGGGATCGTATTCGATCTCAAAGGCCGACTTGCCTGGAACTGGCTGCACGCTCAAAACCCCCTCGTGATCCGCAATCGAACGCGTCATCTCCTTTAGCGACTTTTGTGTTTCAGGCTCCAGACTCATGACTTGCAAAACTAACTGGCACTCGCAAAAAGCGCACAGGAAAAAACCCGAGAAAATCAATAAACACGACCGCTTGCATTTTCAAAGATGCCGCGTAAGTTAAAATTCTATTGGGGGCGTAATGGTTTCGACTTTGAGTGTGAAGCCTAGCCTGCATGTCGAGGATGATTCGTTGGCCTCGTAAAAAATCGGATCAAACAAATAAATGCAGATTACGAAGATCTCGCTCTCGCGGCCT
>CANMQB010000119.1 GCA_947499885.1 Spartobacteria bacterium | reverse complement strand
AAGATTGATCGGGCGAGGGCGAAGTTGGAGGAAATCGAACCCGGATGCACCCAGCCCGGAAGAAAAAAGAGGGCAAATAAATTGTAAAGTTATTTGCGAGACATTACACTAGTTCATTGGCGACCGGAGTGGCCAAGGCAGCACCGAATGCAGGGTAATCGGATGCCGAGGCCGGTGGAGTCAAGCTATAAGTCGAGGCATAATAATTTGTCAGCGTGGAATTTGACAAAATCTGACCAATTCTGTTTTGGACATCTTCGGTAGATGGGGCGAGGGAGATTTGTTTGTCTCGGCCGGTGAGTCGTGTTTCAAGCATGTGAAGAGAGACGAGATTGCCGAAGTCGAACGAGCGATAAGCCTCCTTGCGATTGCCGCCAGATGGTTCGCGGATTGGCATCCACTCGTAATAGGCTTCGAGGGCGGCCGTGACGCGATCGTTCCAGGTGCCTTCGGTTGCTGGATCGTGGTTCTGTGCGCCGTCTTTATAGGAATCGTTAGCGGTCTCATGGTCATCCCAGACGGCAATGAGCGGGGCTGAGGCACGGGCGGATTGGAGGGAGTTTTGACGATGATATTGAGCATAACGAGCACGGTAGTCTGCAAGGGTTAGAAGTTCGCTATTCGGCTCAAAGCCGACTGAGGCAGCTAAAGACTCAGCAGCGCCATATCCACCAGGACCATATTCATAAATGTAGTCACCGACATGAACGAGGGCGTCGAAATCTCCCTTGCGAGCGACTTTGTCGTAGGCATAGAAAGGATCCGCAGTGATATTCGAGCAGCTAAAAACAGCAAGACGCACGGAATTCACAGAGCCGCTTGGCAAGGTTTTTGTTCGTCCCACGGTTGAAACGGATGCACCGCCATTCGTGATGAAGCGGTAGAAGTATTCTGTCCCAGATTGAAGTCCCGAAGCGATTAGCTTCACGGTGAAATTATTGGCGCTTGTAGCTTGAAATGTCCCCGAGGCAACCGGTGCCGAGAAATTCGTGCGGGATGTCGAAATTTGCCAAGTCACATCTTGGGTGGCTGTCGAATTTCCCGCTGGCGCGAATTTCGTCCAGAGGACTACAGAGTCGCTGTAGGGATCTCCCGAGGCCACACCGTATGGGAAAGAAGCGTTGGTTTGTGCAAGCGAGTTGGAAACAAGTGAGCAGACGATGATGGTGGAGAGGACCGTAAAATGCCGTTTGAGCGTCGAAAAAGTAACTGTGATCAATTTCATCGCGGCTACGAATATCCAACGCTGCAAAGAAAGATATCGGTTAATTGTAAAGATTTCGTAACACAACGGTGTGTCCTATCGCACTCGAGACGGGGGCATTTCACACGGCGATTTTTTTCCAGAAGTTATAGTTGGATTGGGCTGGAGCGGGCTTCGATGAACCTCTTCACCGCGTCGCAGGTGTAAGCGAGCCTGCCACCTTTCGGCTCTAAATCATGGCCTGTCCCGACGGGCTTGCAGGAAAAACTAGTGATCAGTGGTTTTTTTTCTGACTCCTACAAACGCCTACGGATCCGGCTTCGGAGCGGTTGGATCTTGGTTGGGCTATGGCGAGGCGCGGGAGCTTGAGGCGTCGGCAGGGCGCGGACACTTTCAAGTTGGCTCGCAAGTGGGGCGTCTCGCTCGGTGACGAAATTCACCACAAGCCCCGGACGGCCCGCGCGGGCGGTGCGCCCGACCCGATGCAAGTAATTTTCGATCTGCTGCGGCAAATGATAGTTGATCACTCGCCCGACATGGTCGACATCCAGCCCGCGTGAGGCCAGATCGGTCGAAACGAGCAGATCAACGACCCCCTCGCGAAACAGTTTCAGATTCTGCCGACGCTGCACTTTATCCATTTCTCCACGATAAATCACAAAAGCAATGTTCGCGTCGGCGAGTTCGGCAGCGAGCTTGTCGCATTGCTCTCTCGTGTTCGTAAACAGGATCGTTCCGCCCTCCACTTTCTTTTTCAGCAAACGCTCGAGCAGCGGGAACCGCTGACCTCCAATGACGACTTGCTGCATTGTCGTGAGTGTCGGGACGACTCGATGGCTACCCGCGCTCCGAATCACTTCTGCTCCAGAAAACAAATCGGCAATGAGTTTTTCGATCGCTGGCGAGACGGTCGCCGAGAACAAGGCCAGCTGTGGCTTTTGCGGACAGGCTTGGATGATTTGTGTGACATCGGGCATGAATCCGTGATCAAGCATCTGGTCGGCTTCGTCGAGGATCAGCATTCGCACATCGTCCAATTCCACAAGCCGCCTCTCGAGCATTTGCACAAGCCGTCCCGGCGTTGCGACGAGAATCTCAAACGGCCCGGCAAGACCTCGCTTCGCCACTTCCGTGGTGGTGCCTCCAAGCACCGATCGAACGCGGAGACGAGTCGTGTGAGTGAATGGCTTGAAGGCCTTCGTGACTTGCTCACCGAGTTCCCGAGTTGGAACCACCACGACAGCCCTTGGCCGGGCAGAAAGCGTGATCGCATCGCCAGCGATTTCCAGGCTTTTCATGTGGTGCATCGCCGGAAGCGCATATGCCAGCGTCTTCCCGCTCCCAGTCTCTGCAATGCCCACGATCGAGCGACCGCTCAGAAGCGCTGGTAACGCCCGAACTTGAATCTCCGTCGGACGCAAGATTCCCTTTTCCAGCAAAGTTTCCTGTAAGGTGGGTAGCAGGCCGAATTCGGCAAAAGCATTCATCAATCTCTTACATGTACTCTTACTTTTCCCCAATGGGGAGGTATTATCCCAACGGGGTGCTAATTTTATTTGATAAACTGAAGCATCTCCTTCTTGCCTCAACTTTTCAAAAACACACTTGGGGTCTTTTCATTTGAGTCAATGCGTCGCAGTCACTCAAGGAATTTTTACCCGGCACCATTCTCATTTTTATAAACTACGGCGGAGACTGGAATGGCGGCTTTTTTCCCTCGATAGCAGTGTACCCGCGGAAGGCCAACAGTTCAAAAACGCGGGAACCGTGTGGTAAATCAATTACACAGCAACCTCGGGAGGGCTGAATTTCCAGTCGGACCACATCCTAGGGCAATTCATCAATATGAGGGCTGTTCCCGAGACGTTCCCCAACGCGCTCTTGGCGCTCGAGAGCCAATCGAGTCAGCCCCTCATAATCACGCATTATTCGCTGTTTCCAACTGCATTTCCCTTCTGCAGCCTCCTCAGAGCATTCAATCTAAATTCTACAGTTGAAAGTGCCAATTTGAGCAAAACAGCCTGTTTTTCAAAATAATGCAGCTGCAAAGCTAGGGCGTCACGAATCATGACCTGTGTCTCGGGAAAAAGAGACACAGAAACAAAAGTACGGCAGCCCAACCTACGAGGGATGTCCAGACGCAGACGCCATACCACCACGGTTGGCGGAATTCGAAGATCACGCTGGATTGCCCGCTGGTTTGGACACCCGAAAACGCCAGCATGGCACGGTGGACCTCGCGCCGCTCGCCGCCTTCCATGGCGATCCAATCCGGGTGCCACGCCTCGTTGAAAACCAGCCAACCGGTTTCGCCAGCCGGCTCGAACTCCACTTTTTGATAAGTGCCGCCGGAACGCCTTGGGACGCGGGAGAAGGCCTTCCCTCCTTCGAGAACCTTGCCTTCGGAGGCAGCAATGCACCCGTCCACGACTTTTCCCCGCAAACCGGGTTCGTCGCTCGCGAGCCCACTGGTTTGAATCATAGCCAAGTTGTACTCCGCCCCACCGATCGCAGCGATGGCCGTCTCGGGGCCAGCAGATCCGGTTTGCAGGAAATCCTGAGCCAAAAATCCGAACCCGAGCGGATTTTTCACACCGAGCAGCGCGATGTTTTCATTTTCAAAAACCACAGGGAAAATCCCGCGTAGTTTCGCCTGCATCTCAGGCCTGGTGTCTGGGTCGGTTTTATCCACTAGCAGATAAGAGACTCCTGCTACACGGAAGTAAGACTCCATGCGCTCATCATTCAAGAAAGCCGACGCCTGCAAAATCGCCGCGCCGCGCTGCTGGAGATAGCTATTGAACGCCTCCGCCGCCAGCGGGCGTCCCGAAAGCCACGGCGTCATGAGATAAAAATAGCGCCCGGAAAACGCATAGACCCGCCCGGGCTCAGGAGCGGTTTTCAGAAATTCCTGCGCGTCTAAAAAGTCTCGCCATACAGCAGCGCTCATCCGCTCTTGAAACAGAGGGCGCGCATACGGGGCGACATCCACCGCTACAAGGAGAACGAAAGCCGCAGCAAGTCCGCGCCGCAGAAAAGCCCGTCCCACTTTCTCCAGCAATACGCCAGCAGCAAGTGCCACGGCGCCGATGACACAGATCGAGCCGGTGACCTGATAAAAATCAAAAGGCGCACGGATGTTACGATAGATGGGCAAAAACTCCAGCAAGCGAAACCCTGGCACCAACAGATACACGAGCGAGAGGCCTGCTGCCGTCCAGCGCCAGCCAAGCAACTCCCGAGGCACCAGTTGAAAAATCACCCACACCTGCGCGCCCAATAAAAACCACGCCATCGCTGGAGTGAAGTCGGCCGCGCCCATCGACATTTTGAGAAACTCGAAATGCCCGCCCACCACGCTGTGGGGGCCGAATGAAAGCCAGAACGCTCCCAGCGAAACATTCTACAACGCGCTTAAGTTAGCGCCGTTCCCATTTGATCCCCAGTTCCACAGCTTCTCTTTTCATTTTCAGTCTCCATACCAAGCCAATCGCAATTTCTCTGGGATAAAAGGTAGTCGCATGAATAAAAACAATAAGCAGGCACTGATCCATGCAACGAGACAGCCAGTTGCACAAAAATTATAATACCAGGGTGGCGTAAAAATGAATTGAACATCTCCCGGCGCGGAGAGATACACGGACATTAAGGCTCCGACCGCCCGATAAACAGTCAAAGATTCAGTTCCTTGGTAAGCTTTCCAATCGGGGTGGTAGGCTTCTGATACAACAATAGCCCTAGGAACTTCTTTCGTCCCAAGACCGGTAACTGTAAAGGAATGGTAATTTGTATTTCTTGGTTCTTTGAGTGAATGCTTTTTAAGTTCGGATGTTTTTTCCAACGTTACTCGGTTGGGAATATCCTGGCGCCCTTGGAGATCTATTTTTCCGACGCTGTTGCCTGTAAATCCTTCGATGGTTATAAGTCCGCCTCTTCCGAGCAAAAGAACAGAGCCAGGATTTTTAAAAACATCATTTTCAGCACTGACTATATTTTTTGCTTCATAGGCAGGGTAGAGGCTCGATGAATTTTCCAGAATGCTGAAACCATCATTTTCAAAAACTGTTGGGAATAATTGTTTAAATCCATTTTGATACGCTGGAGGCGTGTCTGGGTCATTCCGGTCAATCAACACATAGGATATTCCAAACAAATCAAAATAAGCCTTTGCCGTCTCGGCGGAAAGCATTGAGCCGCTTTCCATGTAACGAATCCACCGGAGTTGCAAGTGTCTTCCCAGAGCTTCACTTGATAGACTTCTTCCCGATTCATTAGGCGTTGTTAAATAAAAATATCTCCCGGATAAAGCATGGACTCTACCAGCAATTTGAGCATTTTTTAGAAAAACTTGCGCCTCTGCATAATCGGTGAAAGTTTTTTTCGGCAAGCCTTCAATGAAGAATGCTTTATGCAAAAAACAAATGTCTAATAATATTGCTAAAATGACAAATATTACCGCTGCGCATTTTTTCAATTTGTTAATCTGGATACTTGCAAGGATCGACCAACCTGCTCCTGATGCAAGAACCGCGCTGAGTGAGCCAAAAGCGGTCCACACTGAACTCGGCGCACGAATGTCTTGATAAAATGGCAATAACTCAAGAACTTTGAACCCAGGAACCAAATAATAAATTCCGATAAAAAGAATTCCAATGCCAATCTGTATAGGACTTTTACCCGATATCAGTAAGATCATTAACCCTTGAGCAATAAAAACGAGCCAGAGGATCGCGATTGTAAAATCAGAGCAACCCATACTGGAATTTAGATAAGCAAAGTGGCCCTCAATAATTGAGCGTGGTCCGGATGCCAGCCACGTTGCGAGAAGTAGTAAAATGGTAAAGCAGCGAAGGGCACCCCATGCGGGTAATGTAGCCCAATCATTTCGTATGCGCCCAATGGTGAGAGGTAATAAAATTCCAGCAAGCACAACTGGACCAAGATAAAATTCTATGGATGTATGTCGAATGCCTCGCAAAGAAGGAACGGCCGTGCCAGAGGTTAGAAGATTGCCCCAGTCGATCCATGTAACTGCGGAAAAGAATGAGAAATTTTGTTGCCACCCGAGGAACGGTTCCAGTTCAAAAAGTGCAAGGAACTTGCTTTCTCTATAAGCAGGTATAAGCGGAAATAATGCCAGTGGAATTGTTAAAACAAAAGCCCTTTGAATACAATATTTTAGATTTTTCCTTGAATCAGAATCAATCGAAACAAAACGCCACAATAAAAAAAGGCCCATAGCGGGCAGAAAAAGAAGAAAAATTTTAAAATAGCAAACCAACATCCCTGAGATGGAAAGAGCCAGCAGCATGGAGTTTCTCCAAGATTTAACTTTTTCGCAGCGTAAAAGCGCCAGATATATTAATGGCCCCCAAATCATGCAGGCCGCTGTGCTTAGATGCTCCAGCATTGCTATTCTCATAACAAGCTGTGCAGAGGTTAAATATAGTATTCCAGATAAAAAAGCGATTTTATTTGAACCAAAAATTTTTCGAGCGAGGCAAAACATTGTTAAGCCAGAAAAGAACATTATTATCAAGCCGATTGATTTAAATACAAAAATAGGGGTAATCCATGCGCTAAGTAATTCAGCTGAGGCAACTAAAACTACAATCTGAAAAATGCTTACGCCAAATAGCGCATAACTATGGCCAAAAATGTAGCTAGGAGTCCACCACGGCCAGGTTTTAAGCGATTTTAGTGCGGTAAAATACTCTCCCGATCTGGCTGTGCCTCCATACATTTCTTCAAAAGATGGCGTCGTCTTAAGCCATGCGAAACCAATGACAGAGCAAAATAGTAATGAAAAAATAATGAATATCTTTAAAAAAATATCTTTTCTAAAAATATTTTTAATGATGTTTTTCTTGTCCATAATTTTTTATTAAGATATAGAGATATCACCCCAAAACCTTGTAAAAGGTCCATCGCGCTAAGTTGTCCAAGTGTATTTTGAGCCATTGCAAACGAGATAAATGAATGGGAAAAGTATTGTTAGCATAACGTTTTTTTATTTCTGTAAACTCCCTGTGGGAATCTGCTTGAATTTTGAATGATTCTGCTTTTCGGTGGATGCGAAATCCGCAGAGTGCTTCACGCAGGATCACGCAACCACTATTTTGAATTAGTTGGAACCACATGTCTACATCAACCCAATAGTGCAAAGACTCATCGTAGCCTCCATGTTTTAACATTGATTGTCTCCGGGCCATGCCGCTCACAGGCTCTCCGAGGGGGTTGTATGCTTGACATAGGCAATCGCAGATAACCGCTGCTGCATCATTATAGCCCTCCCTCCATTTTTTACGTTTGGTAAAAATTTTCATGTCGGTAGCTGAATACACATTTGTCGCTGTGATGCACAATTCAGCCGATGGGTTCTCTTGCAATGCGTTAACCTGCCTATGCAAACACCCTGGCAGTAAGAGGTCATCTTGCCCCATCATTTTGACAAATTCGCCACTGGCCTCGCGCAAACATTCATTCCAATTTCCAACCATACCGCGACGGGTCGTGTTTTGCGCAATATTCCATTCAACGTGTGGAAACACCCCAGCTACAGACTTTATAACATCCAGTGAACCATCCTTCGATCCATCGTCCCTTACCACTAGCTCTAATTGCACTCCTGTTTGCGTCCCTACTGACTCAAGGCACTTACGCAAATAAATAGCACCATTGTAAACAGGGATACATACAGAAACCTT
>CANMQB010000118.1 GCA_947499885.1 Spartobacteria bacterium | reverse complement strand
CGCCCATGCTGGGAACCACGCGCCCCTCCGCGTGGCCGTGGATCAAATCCGCTTGGAACTTCTTGGCAAAATCCAAGTGGGCCTCGTCGATACCTTCACTCTGACCCCAGAGATTGCGGCGCGATTTACCAGTGATGCCAACGACCTTCATGCCAACAAGGCCGAGTCCGATCTCATCCTGCATCTCGCTCCGGATTGCATGGACACGAGCGCCTTTCTGCTTGCCGACGATCCCGACCGCACGGAAGGCCTCGTTTTTAGCTACCCAGTTTCCCAGACCAGCCTCAATGGGACAACCGGAACACCATCCGGGGGATGCGCTGAAGACGGCTGCCAGCTCTTTGAAATGATGTGCGAGGCGCTGACGCGTATCACTTGCTCCGGCCTCTCTGAAACCCCTCCCTTGCCTGAGAGCGAGTGGAGAGGAACTCCAGAGCATTTTTTTAGCTTATGAAAACAACAAACACCATCGAGATGGCGGCAGATCTCACTGCCAAGGGAGTCAAATACTGTATCGGAGCCTATCCCGACATACACGGAATCCCAAAAGGTAAGGTCGTGCCGATCGCGCACTTTGAAGATTTTGCCGCAGGATCCGAACTTTACACCGGCTATGCGCTGGACGGTCTCGGCCAGAGTCCGAACGACGATGAAATCAACTCGGTTCCCGACCTCAAACGTGGATTCCAGTTGCCATGGAACCCAGAGATCGCCTGGTTCCCGGCGGACAACACATTTCATGGAGAACCCTATGAGATCAGCACAAGGGTCGCCCTGAAGAACCAACTCGCAGCGGCAGCCTCGATGGGATTCGGATTCAACCTCGGAATCGAATGTGAGGTCTTCGTGGTCAAGCTCAACGAACGCGGACAACTCGAGATTCCCAACCCAGACGACGATCTGGTTAAGGCGTGTTACGATGTGAAAAGATTTCTCGATCGCTACCAGTGGATCGACAAGGTCGGAACAGCCATCAACAGCCTCGGCTGGGACCTCTATTCAGTCGATCACGAGGACGCCAATTCCCAGTTTGAATTCGATTTCAAATACGCCGATGCGCTGACGATGTGCGACCGGTATGTGTTCTTTAGAATGCTTGCCAAGCACTATGCCGCTGAGGAGGGGCTTCTGGCGACATTCATGCCGAAACCCTTTGCCAACCGCACTGGAAACGGCGCGCACTTCAACATGTCGCTGTCCGATGCCCAAGGAAGCAATCTTTTCGCCTGCGCCAAGCAGGATGATCCGCGCGGCCTTGGTATTTCTCCGCTCTGCTATCAATTCATCGCCGGAATCCTCAAACACGGGCCGGCCCTCTGCGCCGCCTTTGCGCCGACGGTGAACAGCTACAAACGTCTCGTGCGAAGGGGGTTGATGAGCTACTATTCTTGGGCTCCCGTTTTTAACTCCTACGGCCGCAACAATCGCACGAACTCGGTTCGCATTCCGATGTGCGGGGGGCGCTGTGAGTCTCGCAATGCCGATGCCTCCTGCAATCCTTACCTTGCTGCCACGCTGGTTCTGGCCGCTGGTCTGGAGGGAATCCGCGAAAATCTTGATCCAGGTCCTGCCCAGGAAGACAACCTCTATGAACTGAGCCCGCCTGAACTGGCCGCGCGTGGCATCAGTGAACTCCCTCGCACGCTCGACGAGGCTGTCAAAGCCTTCGCCGCTGATCCATTCGTGGAAAAGACCCTTGGCAAGGCCCTTCGTGACGAGTTTATCCATTACAAATCCGAGGAGTGGCGCGAATACCACCAGACGATCAGCCAATGGGAAACCGACCGCTACGCTAGACTCTTCTGAAGGGGAATAACGCGTGATGGAAACCTCCTCGTTCCTTGCCTCGGCCTTCGCATCGCTTCATTCGGCAGGGATTCGCGATCGTGAGACCTATTCGAGGATCTTACGCGAGGCTTTGGAGTCCCATACAGGATTCCTTGCGACATGGTCGGTCTGGGAGCCAAATGCTTTGGATGCTCGGGACGAGCACTTTCAAAATGCGCCAGGCCATGATGCCTCTGGCCGCTTTGTGGCCTGTTGGCACAGGGCAGCGGGAGAACCGGCGCTAGTGCCAGTGAATGGTTACCAATCTCCTGATGAGGGCGATTGGTATTGGATTCCCAAGCGCAAGCTGTCGCACTGCCACCTGGATCCGATCGATTACCGTTTCGGAGATTTGCATGTTCGTATCACAAGCCGTATCTCTCCAATCCTCGTAGAGGGCCGATTTTGTGGTGCCGTGGGAACGGACTTCAAAGCTCCGGACAGCCCCCCCGTGCGAACCACTGGCAAGCCTTCGGGAGCAGCGCGTGCGCCGGCCTATTCACTGCGTGATTCCCGTCTTGCCCACCTGAGCCCAAGGGAAGTGGAGGTCCTTCACTGGCTTGGCCTCGGCAAGTGCAACGACGAGATCGCCACGATTCTCGGAATCAGTCCCCACACTGTTAAAAACCACCTCGACCACATGTTCCAAAAACTGGGTGTTCACAACCGTCACGAGGCCATTCTCGCATCCCAAACACAGATGCAAAAGGTATAGGATGGTCTTCCTATTGTGACTCTCCGCGCCATGCCGCAACATCGCACCGCAATGAAAGGGAATCAGGGTTCTACCGAGTGGTTTCGGAGATTTTTCAAGGGCTGGTTTGATTACCAATCCCCGCTCGCCTTTGCCGCGAAAGTAACGCTCATGTTGGCTGGGTTGACCATGTTCATGCTGGCTTGGCAATTTGCGCCGCGCGCGGAGAAGTTCACCAACCTTCTTCCTACGGCCACGCAGGTGTTCTCAACAACAGTTGGGCTATTTTCTGAAAAAGACTTTGCCCTGGATGTGCTCGCAAGCCTGCAACGGATCGGAATCAGTTTTCTGATTGCCGCAGCCATAGCCTTGCCGCTCGGAATCGCCATGGGAGCATTTCCTGCCGTGGAGGGCCTGCTCAATCCCCTTGTTTCGCCGCTCCGCTATCTTCCGGCACCAAGCTTTATTCCTCTCCTCTTGGCGCTTCTGGGCACCGGCAACGAACAAAAAATCGCCCTTCTTGTCATCGGCGTTGTCTGGTTCCTCATCAGCCTTCTCATGGACGACACCAAGCGTGTTCCAAAGGACCTCGTGGAAGTATCCCGCACCCTTGGTGCCGGTCGCCTTCAAGCGATCCATTCCGTCATCATTCCAGCCGCTCTTCCGTTTTTTCTGGATACCATGCGGCAGATGCTCGCAGTGAGTTGGACGTATCTCGTCATCGCCGAAATCGTCGCATCCACCGATGGCATCGGTGCAGTGATGATGCGCGCCCGCCGCGTCGTGCGGATGGATGTTATTTTGTCCTGCATCTTGATGATCGGAGTCCTCGGCTTCATCTCCGATGCGTTCATTCGCTTTCTCCGCTGGCTCGCCTTTCCCCATCTCCGGAACAACCACTGAAACAACCCAACTGTAAAAAACCTATGAAAATAAAAAGCGCAATACTCGCAATCGCGGTCTGTGTCGGCTTCGCCGACGCACACGCCGCAGACATTCCAACAGTCCGCGTCTCGCTCTTTTCATGGCCGGGATATGGATTCTGGTTCATTGCCAAAGAGAAGAACCTCGCTCCTGATATCAATCTGGATATTCAGATTATAGAGGATCCCTATGAGAGCTTCGGGCAGATGACGTCCGGAAATCTGGATGTGGCCTCGAGCACGGGCGAATACGGTCCCATCGCGGCCGACGCGGCGAACGGAATCAAACTGGTTGCCGTAACCAATCCGTCCATCGGCACAGATAAAATCATCCTCGCTCCAAAGATCGAGAAGGCTGAGGACCTCAAGGGCAAGTCTGTGGCCGTCTTGGAAGGCGGGCTCACTCAGATTTTCATGGCCATGTGGCTCGAAAAAAACGGAGTGAAATTTGATGAGGTGAAATATGTGAATGTCGTGATGGACGATGCCGTGTCGGCCATGGTCAGCGGCAAGGTTGCTGCAGGCGAGTTCTGGGAACCCTTCGGAGGCCAGGTCTTGAAATCCCTGAAAGGCTCGAAAGCCGTGGCGAATTCGGGTGAAGAGGAATGGTTAAAAACCGGCCTCCTCGGCGATGGCCTCTATATGAGCGATGCATTCCTCACCAAGACTCCGGAGATCGCAAAAAAAGCGATGAAGGCCTATTGGGACGCCGTGGATTGGTGGAGGAAAAATCCCGCCGAAGGCAATGCGATCATCGCCAAGGGCATCAAGTTTGATGTCAAGGATGTCGAAGACGTTCTCGGCAAGGATGACAAGCCCTTCTCTGGCGGCATTTATTGCTTTGATTTGTCCCAGGCGGCCCAATTTATGGGCGTCATTCCCGGCAATCCACCGTTAGGTCTGAAAAACGACCAAATCAAGGAACACTGGGCGCTCACTTCCAAGTGGTGGCTGAAATTTGGACTCATCAAAAAGGAAAATCCGATCGAATCCGGCATCAGCTTTGAGCCCATCAAAAGCCTCGCCCAACCATAAAAAGTTTATGGATACTTCAACGACGTTTTTTTCAGAGGCGACCGTCAAGGACGGCGCCTCTCCCCTCACCGGGCGCAATGGGTTGGGCCATGCAGGGCATAACTATCGTCACCCGCATAATGACCTCAGCGTGGAAGACATTCTACGTGATATCCAAGCGACCGCTGACATCCCGCTTGAGCGCAGTCGCACACTCCCGGCGGCCTCTTACACAAGTGCCGAGTTCCTCGATTGGGAGGTGGCTCATATCCTTGGCGCAGGCTGGGTGTGTCTCGCCCACAAGTCCCAGATTCCGAAGCCTGGGGATTTCATCAATCTCGATGTTCTCGGCGAACCTCTCATCGTTGTTCACGGCAAGGATGGCGAAATCCGGGTCCTCTCAAGGGTGTGTCCACACCGCGCGATGGATATCATGCCACCGGGCTTCGGCTACGATGGACACGGCCCGGCTGATGCCACGGAGGGAAAACCTGGCTGTGGACATACGCGGATCTTTTTGTGTCCGTATCATCACTGGAGTTTCGAACTCGACGGCCGGCTCAAAGGGTGTCCCGAGATGCACAAAGCCGAGTGCTTCCAGCGCGACGACGTGGGGCTCAAAACCTTTCGTTGTGAAGTCTGGCATGGCTTTGTCTTTCTGAATCTCTCAGGTGATGCCGCCCCTGTGGCTGAGCAATACACGGAACTCGATCGCGACCTGCGCGGTTGGAACCTGGGCGACATGAAGGTCATTATCACAAAGGAGTGGGACTGCCCTTTCAATTGGAAGGTCCTCGTTGAGAATTTTATGGAGGGCTACCACCATCTGGGGGCACATTGCAAAACCCTGCAGCCGCTGATGCCTGCGAGGGATACCTGGACCGACGCCGAGCGCGCCCACTCCATTCGCGTCAACCTGCCTTACAAAGAAAGTGTCACCTCAAGCGACGAGTCGGATTTCAAACCGATTCCCACACTCGATCCCGAACACTATCGCCAGATGGCTGTTTTTCTGGGCCAACCCAGTTTCCTGCTTTTTACGGCGGCAGATCGGGTGTTTTGGTATCGCATCGATCCGGTTTCCGCAGACCGCAGCCGGTTGCTGACAACCTGCTTGGTCAACGACGAGGCCCTCGCTGATCCGAAATATGATGAGAAGTTTGCCATCACCGAAAAAATGCTCGTCGATTTCCACTTGGAAGACATGGAGGTCTGCACAGCTGTGCAAAGAGGATTTTACGCCACCGGATACCAACGCGGGCGCCTCAGCCATCTCGAAATGCCCATCTGGCTCATCCAGCGCTATATGGCCGCACGCTCGAGGGGCACATATCCAACCATTGACCAACCGCCAGCGCCAGCCCAGCGGACCCCGGCGCTGACGCCCTGTTGACATGATGGCATGGAGTTCGCAATCCAGCGGAAGCGTCATCCTCCAAGAACTTCCCGGTGGCACGTTTTTCATGGGGGAAAATGATGATGACAAATTTGCCAACGACACGGAGCGACCGCGCCACAGAGTGGATATCGCGTCCTTTCGGATCGCTGACGCTCCGGTTACGATCGGCGAGTTTCGGAGGTTTCGTCCCGGCCACGAGTCCGGACTCCCCCCCGAGTGGCCTGTGGCCATGGTGAGTTGGGAAGATGCGGTCGCTTACTGTCAGTGGCTCGGCCCCGAGTTCCGCCTTCCCACCGAAGCGGAATGGGAATATGCCGCACGCGCCGGAACTCAAACGCCCTATCACTGCGGCGAGACGATCGACCTCAGCCAAGCCAACTTTCTTTACACCGAGCAAGGGGCAAAAATCGGCCTTGGTCGCCGAACTCCTTCCGGAGCCTACCCTGCCAACGCTTTTGGGCTTTTTGATATGCTGGGCAATGTCTGCGAGTGGACGGAAGACCTGTGGCGTCCCGACTATCAAACCGAACCACTCTGGAATGAAACCCGACACGTCCTGCGCGGAGGAGCATGGGATTACCTTCCTCGCCTTTTGCGCTGTTCTTGGCGCGATGCACTTGCCCGCGATAAGCGCCGAGACAATGCCGGATTTCGCATAGCTGCAAATACCAAATAATATGAAGCTTAAACTTTTTAAAACCCTCTGGGGCCACTCGGGGTCTTATGCCGCCGCAGCCGATGCCACCATCCAAGCCGGATTTCATGGATTTGAGGGACCGGTTCCCGTCGATGTCGAACGCAAAGCGGAATTCCTCGATACGCTCGAATCCAGAAACTTAGATTTTATTGCCGAAATTTCCACCACGGGGTTCGCAGTCCCCGATCCAGGCTCGGGCGTCTCAGATCACTTGGACGCCTTTGAGCGAATCCTTGTTCGCAGCATGGAAGCCAAGCCAATTTTTTATTCCTCTATGGCGGGAAGTGATCTTTGGGAATTTCGGGACAGTGTGGATTTCTTCACGCGCGCTTGGGAAATCGCACAGAAATACGGAGTGCGTGTCGGCTTTGAAACCCACCGCAGTCGTAGCCTATTTCATCCGATCATTTCAAAGAACTTGCTTGCGGAAACGCCCCCGATTGAACTCACGATCGACTTCAGCCACTGGTGCAATGTCTGTGAGCGCCTTGTCTTGGACGAACTCCCCGACGTCCTCGCTCTTTGTGCCAAGCGCGTTCTTCATATCCAGCCACGTATCGGCTACGATCAAGGGGCACAAGTGCCTGATCCCCGCGCCCCGATGTATAAACACTTCGTCGAAGCCCATGTCCGGTGGTGGCGAGCCCTTTGGAAAGGTCAAGAAAAACGCGGGTTTCAAAAGGTGACCATGACACCGGAATTCGGTCCAGATGGCTATCAGCAAGTCTATCCCTACACACAAAAACCTGTTGCTGATCTTTGGGAACTCAATGTCTGGACTGGACACCTGATGCAGCGTGAGTTCGCTAATTTTCTCGTGAAATGAAAGGTTCCTGCCTCTGCGGAGAAGTTCGCTACGAGATTTTTGCTGCTCCCTCCGGGACGACCCTTTGCCACTGCGAAGATTGCCGGAAAGCATCAGGCGCCCCAGTTGTTGCGTGGACATTTTTTCCAGCGGGCAGCATCAGGTTTTCTGGCCAAACTCCTCGAAAAATCACCTTCGCCGAGCGCGAGCGAACCTTTTGCCCGGATTGTGGATCGCAGCTCATGTTCTTCGACCCCGCCTTGCCGCACCAATTTGAAGTCACCACATGCACGCTCGACCGCGCTGGGGAGATGTGCCCCATCGACCACAACTGGATGGACGACCGATTGCCGTGGTTTGAAACAACAGACACCCTTCCGCGCCACCCGAAAAACACCCCCGCCACCAGTGCATAAATCATCTGCGATCAGGCTGACGACATCGCCAGTGTAGTGAATCCAGACACTGGGGCTTGAGGGCTTTTTTGGATTTCCCAAACCTCGAATCGGCTTCCCTGTCCGGGCCGAAACCCTCTAAAATCTTTGTGCGGTCGTTGGCTTCTGCCTCACGCTCCGCGATTCAATTGATTCACTGAAAATTTCTCTATGACCTCACCCG
>CANMQB010000117.1 GCA_947499885.1 Spartobacteria bacterium | reverse complement strand
AGTGCCAACGCCCTCGTTGGAGTGGCGGGCCAAGGAGGACCTCGGCGTTGCTACTTGTAACTATTGGGGGGCCGGTATTGGTCGGTGGTGCCGGAAAATCACCCGATCGACGCCCAGGCAATGCGGCGGGCTTCGGTGTCGGTTGCCAGCAGGGTTTCCAAGGATGGATGCTCCGTATGGGGGCACTTCTCTAAAACCTCGCTCACCAGTTTCCAGATTCCTGGGAAGGCGATACGGCCGGAGAGGAAGGCCTCCACTGCGACTTCGTTCGCGGCATTGAGGACGGCGGGACGCGTACCCCCTGCCGTTCCCGCCTCGACCGCCAAATCCAGCGCGGGGAAGTCCGAGCGGCGGGGAGCTTCGAAATCCAAACTTCCGAGGGAGGCGAAATCGAGCGGACGGAGTGAATTTTCCACGCGATCTGGACAGGTGACGGCATATTGAATTGGCAGGCACATGTCGGAATGGCTGAGCTGGGCGAGAATCGAGCGATCCACGAATTCGACCATCGAATGCACAATGCTTTGCGGATGGATGACCACCTCGATGCGATCCATCCCGATATCAAAAAGCCAGCGCGCTTCGATCATTTCGAGTGCTTTGTTGAATAGCGTGGCCGAGTCCAATGTGATCTTGCGTCCCATGTTCCATGTCGGATGCCGCAGGGCCATTTCTGGCGTGACGTGTTTCAAATCCACAGCCGACGTTTTGCGGAATGGCCCGCCTGAGCAGGTCAGGATGAGGCGCCTCACGCTGGTGGCATTCCTTCCTTCGAGGCATTGAAAAATGGCGCTGTGCTCGCTATCCACCGGCATCACGCGCACGCCTTTTCGACGCGCAGCGTCCATTACGATCTCGCCGGCCATGACCAGAATTTCCTTGCTCGCCACGGCAATGTCCTTTCCCGCTTCGATGGCCGCCAATGCTGGGCGCAGGCCGGCTGTTCCAACGATAGCCACAAGCACAAGATCGGCTTCCGGCATTGTTGCCAACTCGACGAGGCGATCGATGCCGTCGGGGCCACTAGATAAGACGGTTGTGGCCTCGGGAAATTCGCGAGCAGCCGAAGCAAGTCCCTCGGCATTTGAATGGGCGGACATCCCGACCACACGCATCCGTTGGGGAATATCTCTCGCAACTTTCAGCGCGCTTTGTCCGATGGAGCCTGTTGCTCCGAGAATGACTACATTTCGCATGGCTCGTCAGATTGGCCGACCCGGGGCATTTTCGCAACGCAGGACGCAAACATCACGGCAATTGAATGCCTGCAAACTGAGGAGACGAGCGGAGCATGGCTTCAAATTTGCCGCGCTCCATCTCATCAAGCCCGGGTGGGAATTTTGCCGCTGATCGGTTCCACTTCTTCAGCCAGTCGGCAGCAAGGACATCGCGCCCGCGTGCATTCGCTTTTTCCAAATGAGTGAATGCGATGGTTGTTTCCTCCTTGTCGCCCGCATTTCGCCCGCGTGCCACTCCCCAACCCGCCCCGAGCATGGCCACGCGCGAAGCGGTGGAGCAGGTGTAGGTGAAAAGCTCGACATCGCGCGAAGCGGAAACGGCAAGCATCGCTCGGAAGACATCCTCGGTCCAAGCCGACGCACAGGTTTTTCCTGAGAACATATCGTAAAAAACAAGGTCCGGCGATGCAGCCGAGCCCAGAAGCGCAAGGAAGTCCCCTTCGTGAAGCTCCCAAGAGAGACCATCGTGCTGCTTCGATTTCCAGGCGGCATCTTTTAAAAGAGTTGGCGGTCCAGCGTGGCGCAGGTACGGGAAGCGATCGTTGTTTTTCAAAGCCAGTCGCAACGAATCCAGATCATTCTCAAAACTCACGATGTGCATGGGCCGCACCAGTCCGTTGGCGGCTAGTGCTTCATAACACTCGATGGCCGCCATGGCATTAGCCGCCGCGCCAAGGCCGACATCCCAGATTACCAGCGGCTCGCTCGTGTCCTCGCGCAGGCGCGAGCTGAGATGGGATTGCTCGATGTAAAGGTTGCGCGCTTCATCCATCGGCGGCGTGCGCGAGTGCATGATCTCACCCGAACTCACATGGAGAATGCTTGAGAACCCTTCGATGGCGGTATGGATTTTATAGGCTCCGAGCGTGATCGAGCGCGGTGGATTCCGTCGCATCGGCGTGACGGGATTGTCCAAGTCATCCACCGCCAGAATGGCTCTCTTCTCCTCGTAGAGCGGAAGAAACCTGCCCTCGAGAATGCTCTGCCGGATTTCGGCCATAAGCCGATGGTAAAAGAAAATGTTATGCTGGCCGATCAGTTGCCAGCCCAGCGTCTCTTTGCATTTGGTGAGATGGTGCAGGTAGGCACGGGAAAACTTTGCGCAAGTCGAGCAGGCGCAACCGGGATCCAAAGGCTCACTTGATGTCTTGTAAATGCCGCGCCGCAGTTGAAGGAACCCTCGCGAGGTGAAGGCTCCGCCACGTTGCGCCACTTGGGTCGGAATAATGCAGTCGAACATGTCCACTCCCCGGTGAACCGCCTCCAGGATGTCGAGCGGCGTACCCACGCCCATCAGATAGCGTGGTTTGTTTTCTGGAAGAAGGGCGGCCGTAAATTCACAGGTGTCCTCACGTTCGCTTTTGCCCTCGCCCACGGCCAGACCCCCGATCGCGTAACCCTCAAACGCCATGGCACAGAGTGCCTCCGCACTTTTCAGACGGAGAGTGTGATTTAGCGCTCCCTGCACAATCCCAAACATCGCCTGCCGGGAGTCTCCGCGTGCAGCGAGACTTCGGGCTGCCCAGCGGTGGGTCAACTCCATCGCTTGCCGCGCTGTTGGCTCATCCACCGTCGAAGGCACGCACTGGTCGAGCACCATCATGATGTCGCTCCCGATCGCCTTCTGGGTTTCAATGCTGAGCTCCGGGCTTAAGACAATGGTGCGGCCGTCGAGGTAGCTTTGAAAAACTGCCCCGGCTTCGCTCATCGAGCGCGAGTGCGGCAGCGAAAAAATTTGGAACCCTCCGGAGTCGGTGAGCACCGATCGTTCCCAACTCATGAAATTGTGAATGCCTCCGATACGTGTGAAGACATCAGCACCCGGTCGCAGCAGAAGATGGTAGGTGTTTGCTAAGAGAATCTGGGAACCGGAGGCTTCGAGGAAGTCGGGGGTTTGCGCTTTGACGGTTGCATGTGTGCCCACGGGCATGAAAAGGGGAGTCTGAACCTCGTTGTGCAGTGTTCGGAAAGTGGCTGCACGGGCGCGCGTGTGGGTGCCGAGGGCATCAATTTGAAAGTGAAGCGAGTTTTGCAAGGTCCAGAATCCTAAACCCGGATCGGATGCGAAATCTCCCGCGATAGAAAGATTTTTCCGCAGTCCCATCAGGTGCTCGGGTTTTGACCTTATGGCGGGAGGGCCAGTTGATCGCGAGAATTCAGCGAAATGGAAATACAAGATATGAATACCAAAATTGAAAATAAAACCCGGTCCTCGCTGGCGATGGTCATTCCGTGTGGATGCCTGATCGCCGTCGTGGCCGCGGCTGTGGTTTTGCTCGCACCGCCGCGCATACAGAGTCAAACGCTGCCGGCGATCCCAAACATCCTCGTTGTTTATGATAATGAGGGCCAGTGGGGATGGCTCGGGGAAATATACTCGCTCAAGCTTCAAAACCTGCTCGGGCACTTTGATGCCAAGGTGACACGCAAATCGCTGGCCACTTACAAATCTGGAGACATCGCAGCAAATGACGCCGCATTTTATGTGGCTTCAGTCTGGAACGAATCCGCGCTGCCAGCCCCATTCCAAAGTGATCTGGAAAACACGGTGAAGCCATTTGTGTGGATGGGAGTGAATTTGTGGCGATACGCCTGGGATCTCTCAACCTACGCCCCGCGCACGCAATTCAGTGACCGCTACGGATTCCAGCTTGAATCATGGTCGGGAGAAAACCACCCGACGGTCATTTATAAAAATACCAATCTGGTGAAGGAACCCTTCGATGCCGGCCTGAGCCGTATTCGGGTTACCGAGCCTTCGAAAGTCGTAGTCCATGCGGTATGCCTCGACCAGGAAGGCACCGAGTGGCCCTACATCGTGCAGAGTGGAAAATTCTGGTTCGTAGCCGATATGCCGATGTCCTCGACGACATTCGAGAATCGTTCTCTGGCATTTGCAGACTTGCTCCATGACATGCTGGGCATTTTTCATGCGGAGAACCACCGGGCTTTTTTTCGAATCGAGGACGTTTCGGCCATATCCGATTTGGCAAACCTCAAATCGCTGGGGAATACGTTGGCAGACTTGAACGTACCCTTCACAATCAGCCTGATTCCTGAGTATCGCGACTGGTCGGGCATTTATAACGATGGAGTCAGCGAGACGCTGCGCATCACAAAAAACTCTGCGGTTTCGGTTGAAATGCGCCGCTGGGTCAGTGAAGGCGGTCAGGTGCTCCAACACGGCACGACGCACCAAATCGACGGGCTCATGAATCCTTACACCGGTGTCAGTGGCGATGATTACGAATTTTATCGTGTCACTGCCGACGAAAAGGGATTTCTCACACTCGTTGGCCCGCTGCCTGGCGACTCGACGAGTTGGGCTCGGAACAGGGTGAATCGTGGATTGAACATCCTCAAAAATGCCGGCTTCAGTCCCGTGGGATGGCTTACGCCCCACTATCTGGCATCGGCCGTTGATTATAAGGTTTTCGCCAGCATTCATCCCTTTGCCTGCGACCGTGGCATATTTTTCTACAAAGATGCTGCGGGTCAAACTCAGGCAACCGAGCTGAATTCACCCTACATTTATCGCGACACCTATGGCCTGAAGCGTATGCCGGAGACGATCGGCTACATTGATCCCTTCGGATGGTATGAAATCCAAGCCCCTACGGGTCCCGAGGATCTGCTTCAACGGGCCAGGGCGCTCAAAGTTGTTCGTGATGGTTGGGCAGGATTTTACTTCCACTGGTATCTGAATCCCGACGAGCTGCGGACCACGGTCAGAGGTCTGCAAGAGCTCGGATTCACATTCACCCCGCTCAGCGGCAACTTGAAATAGTCACGATAAAATTATGTGTGGAATTGTTGGAACAATTGGAAAAAAAGACACCCTGCCCTTCCTTTTGGAAGGGCTGGGACGCTTGGAATACCGTGGTTACGACTCAGCCGGGGTTGCCGTGCTGAGTGAGAATGAAATTCAAACCAGAAAGTCAGTAGGAGGCGTCTCGCATCTTGTGCAAACGGTCAATGAGCAACCTTTGCACGGCAGTCCTGGTATCAGCCATACCCGCTGGGCAACGCATGGCGAGGTCACCGAGGAAAATGCGCATCCTCATTTGGACGCCTCTGGCAGGCTAGCTCTGGTTCACAACGGGGTCGTTGAAAACCACAAGCACCTTCGTGAAGAACTCATTGGTCGGGGACATGTTTTCCGCTCCCAGACCGACACAGAGGTCCTTGCACACCTGATCGGGGAAGCGTTTGACCAGAACTCCGAGCGAAATCGCCCGGCTTTCATTCATGCGATGCAGGAGACGTTGCGACACGTTCGGGGAACGTATGCAATCGCTGTCATCCATGCCGACCTTGGAGAATTTTTGGCTGCAGCACGAAGCGGGAGCCCGCTTGTTTTAGGAATCGGCAAAGACGCTCAATTTATCGCTAGCGATGCGGCCGCCCTCGATGGCTGGGTGGATGATATCATCTATATGAAAGATCAGGACATCGCTGCGCTGGATGGCGAATCGTTTCACCTCGCGACCGTCTCAGGCAATGCGGCGTCGCCTCCCAAGCTCCGCAAAATAGAAGTCGAGGCGCGGGCGACTGGTAAGGGAAGGTTTGCGCACCACATGCTCAAGGAAATCCACGAGCAACCAGAAACTCTGCGCGAGGCGATGAAAGGCAGGCTGGATCTCGAGGAAGCGACCGCTCGCTTCACGGGATTGCATCGCAGCAATGAGCAATTGCGCGATCTGAAGCGCATCATTCTTACTGGCTGTGGAACGACATTTCATGCGGCTCTTGCCGGGGAATACCTGATCGAGTCGCTGGCGCGAATTCCAGTCGAGTGCGATTATGCGAGCGAGTTTCGCTACCGCAACGCCCCGCTTGATCCCGAAACTGCCGTCTTCGCCATGAGCCAGAGCGGTGAGACGGCAGATACGCTCGCCGCACTTCGCGAGAGTAAACGCAAAGGGGCGCTCACATTCGGAATCTGCAACAACGTCTTCAGCACAATCAGCCGCGAGAGCGAAGGTGGGATTGGTCTGCGTGCCGGAGTTGAAATCGGGGTTGCGGCAACAAAGACGTTCACATCTGAGCTAGTGATCCTTTCCATGCTCGGGCTGATGCTGGGGCGCATCCGCGACTTGTCTCACTCCGATGGCGAAGAGGTCATCGAAAACCTTCAGAGCCTTCCAGATCTCGTGGCTCGAACGCTCGAATGCAATGACCTCATTGCAGGCATAGCGGCCAAATACTCGAAGACTCGGAATTTTCTGTTCATGGGCCGCCAAGCAAACTTCCCCATCGCGCTCGAAGGTGCGCTCAAGATGAAGGAAATTACCTACATCCCAGCCACCGGGTATCCCAGTGCCGAACTCAAGCATGGCGTCATCGCTCTCATCAATGAGGAAACGCCCAGCATTGTCTTGGCTCCGCAGGATGACGTCTTTGAAAAGAACATCAGCAATATCGAGGAGATCAAAGCGCGCCGAGGGCCGGTGATCGCACTGGGCACGCATGGGGATAATACCCTCAAATCGCTTTGTGATGAGACCATCCTCCTGCCGGCGGCACCTGTTTTCCTAATCCCTTTTCTCAACTCCATTGCGCTTCAGCTCTTAGCCTATCACACCGCTGTCGCTCTTGGCTGTGATGTGGACAAACCCCGGAACTTGGCAAAAAGCGTAACGGTCGAGTGATGCGATCTCAGGCTGGACGGCGACCGATGAGGGCGCGTTGGAGTGTGAGTTGATCTGCATGCTCCAGCCCCCCTCCGGCAGGTAGGCCATGGGCGATGCGGGTCGTTCGGATTTCAAACGGAGCAAGAATTTCTGTAAGATAATTTGTGGTGGCCTCACCTTCGACATCGGCGCTGAGAGCAAGGATGATTTCGGTAGGTTTCTCGATGCGGAGTCTTTCAAGAAGTGGTTCGATGCGCAGCTGCGCTGGGCCGATATGGTCTAGTGGAGCGAGGCGGCCGCCGAGGGCGTGGTACAGACCTTGAAACACACCACTTCGCTCCAATGGCAGGATGTCGGTTGATTGCTCGATGATGCAGATTTCTCGGCCTTGGCGTGAAGGTTGCAGGCAAATTTCGCAAAGTTCCGACACCGCAAAAAAGCCGCATTTTTTGCAAGGATGGATGGATGCCGATGCCGCTAAGATGGCTGCAGCGAGTGGCTCAGGGCGGGCATCCTTGTGGCCCAGTAACCAAAGTGCGCAACGCTCGGCACTGCGTGGACCAAGTCCCGGCAGGCGTCTCAACTCGCGCGTGAGCTCATTGAATGGGGTGGGGTAATCGAGCGGCATGTCAGCTTAGGGCGAGGCGGCCATCAACAATCCGCACCAGCCTGTCGCCACGGCGTGCCAGGTTCTCATCGTGTGTGACGACGGCAAGCGAGCGACCATCGGCCTTCGAAAGGTCGAGAAGAAGATTGATGATAACTTCGCCGTTTTTTGAATCGAGGTTGCCGGTAGGCTCATCCGCAAAAAGAATGGCTGGGTCGTTGATGAGGGATCGGGCAATAGCCACGCGCTGCTGCTCTCCGCCGCTGAGCTCGGCGGGGAGATGGTCGATGCGTTCTAAAAGACCAACGCGCTCCAGAAGATCGCGTCCTCGAGCGAGCTCAGATTTTCCGCCAATGAGCGCGGGGAGCAGGACATTTTCCAAGGCTGTCAGTTCCGGTAGAAGAAAGTAAGATTGAAAAACAAAGCCCATGTGTTTGTTGCGCAGGCGAGCGAGAGCGTTTCCTGAGAGGTCATAGAGCGAATGGCCTTCAAAGTGTACGGTACCAGCCTCGGGAGTT
>CANMQB010000116.1 GCA_947499885.1 Spartobacteria bacterium | reverse complement strand
GAATTCGGAAATTACGATCGAAGTCGATGCAAAAAATGCCACGTCCATTCGATGTGGGGCTAGCTTCTTTAAAATTTTCGGACTCCCTAAAGAAGAATATCCCGCCTTTCCACATTTCGAGGAGGCCAGTTCCTTGACGATGAAACAGGCTGAGTTGAAGGATGGTCTGCGCAAGACCTCCTATGCCATTTCCAGTGATGAGGCCCGCTATGTGCTGAACGGCATTCTTTTTTCGCTCACTGAAAACAAGCTCACGCTTGTTGCAACAGACGGTCGCCGATTGGCGCTTTTCGAAAGTGAGTTGGAATTTCCCAAGAGCAACGAACGCGATTTCATCCTTCCCACAAAAGCTGTTACGGAACTCCAGCGCCTCCTCGGTGAGGATGGTGATGTGCTGATCTCGAGTTCAAATAATTTGGTATCCTTCGAGTTGAATGGTTCTCAGTTGGTATCGAAACTCGTTGAGGGTAACTACCCGAACTACCGCCAAGTTATTCCTGGTGAGGCCAAGGAGCGCATTGCCTTGGAACGCGAGTCTCTGCTCAATTGTGTTCGCCGTGTGGCGCTGCTCAGCAGTGACAAGACTAGCTCACTCCGCCTCTCCTTCACCAAGAACAATCTTGATATCACAGCTACCACTCCCGAAGTGGGCGAGGCTAAGGAGTCCATGTCTGTGAACTATCGTGGTCGGGATATTGCCATTGCGTTCAACCCTGAGTTTCTCATGGATCCTCTTCGCAACCTCCCGAACGATGAAGTCTATCTGGAACTGATCGACGAAATGAGCCCTGGGGTATTGAAAATCCAGACCCCATTTCTGTACGTCATCATGCCCATGCGCGTCTCGACTTAATGCAGAATTTGAGTCAATGGGGCATTGACCTTGGGGGAACAAAAATTGAGGGAGCCATCATGGACCCCTCGAGTCCGGGCCGAGCACTGTATCGCCTGCGTCGTGAGACTGGTGCCGACTTGGGCTATGACCATATCCTCTCACAAATTGCCGGGCTGATTTCGGATCTGGAATCTGCCTCCGGCGTCTCCCGTCCGCCGAAAATCGGGATTGGGACTCCGGGTACGTTGGACCCCACCACCGAGACATTAAAAAATTCGAATACAACGTGTCTGAATGGCCGCCCAGTTTTGAAAGATCTGGAACGCATTCTCGGCTGTGAAATCGCGATGGCAAATGATGCGAACTGCTTTGCTCTCGCCGAAGCTCTCATTGGAGCTGGGGCCGGTGCAGGAGTAGTTTTTGGAGTCATCCTTGGGACTGGCGTGGGCGGCGGAGTCGTTGTGAATGGACGCGTCCTGCCCGGCTTGCACGGGATTGCAGGCGAGTGGGGGCATAACCCGCTCCCAGGAGAATCCCGGCCATGCTATTGCGGTCGCTCCGGGTGCTTGGAAGGCGTCTTGGCTGGTCCCTCGTTGGAGAAATTCTATCGCGAACAGGGCGGGGACGCCGTTCGGCTTCCTGAAATCGTACGGCGTGCTCAAGCAGGCGAAGAATTGGCGATTCAAGTGATGGTTCGTCTGCGTGAAAAATTTGCGGAGGCTATTTCCTTGGTGATCAATATTTTGGACCCCGATGCAATTGTTATTGGCGGAGGGGTCGGCAACATCCCACTTCTCTACGAAGAGCAAACGCGGGTTGCCGTAATGAGGCACGTTTTCAACCGAGATCTGCACACCCGCATCCTATCACCAATCCTTGGCGACAGCGCAGGGGTTTTTGGTGCCGCCTTATTGGTTGGCTAGGGCTGTTGCGCTTTGCGAGCGCGGCGAGCATCGATAAATGATTTTACGCAGAGAACCAAGAAAACGAAGCAGACCACACCCATCGCGACCTGCATCCCCACGGCAAGCGGACGCTGGCTTGTTCCATCAAGAAGGCTGCCCAATTTTGGAAGTCCCATTCCGAGTCCACCGAGCGTGCCAAGCAATCCCACAAGGGCTGCTACGTGCATGAGATGCATTCGGATTTTTGGAGTAAAAACCGAGACCAGCCCAGAAAGAAAAATAACGATTCCGAAGAAGGCCGGTATGAGAGCGGTGACGCTGTGGGAGCCAGTGGCTACATAGGCTCCGAATCCCATCGCATTAAGTATAATTCCAAAAACAATCGCAAGTGTTGGCATGGCGGGGAAACGTGTACGGAATGCAAGCGGAATGCAAGCGTGAAACAAATCTGTCACGAATCTGGCATTGCCGCAGGAGAAGGCCTCATCTTTATTGTCGCCTCATGCTACGAAAATTTCTCCTGTGCTCACTGGCCGTCTGCGCTCAAGCCGTTGCGAATAACGTCATCTTCATTCATCCTGATGGAGCGGGGATTTCGAACTGGCAGGCCGCTCGCTTCTACTGGGCTGGGCCCGATGTTGAAATCAATTGGGACCGGATTCCTCACATCGCCGTTTACCGTGGACACATGGCGGATTCCCTTTCAGCCACCTCGAACGGTGGCGCGACGTCGCATGCGTATGGCATCAAAGTCCCTTCTTCGGCGTTTGGTACGGATGGAAAATCTACCGACCAGCCGCGTGCTGCAAATGGCGAATCTGGTAGTCTTATGCATGAGGCCTTGCGGCGAGGGGTGCGGACTGGTCTCGTTAATTCAGGAAGCATCATAGAGCCTGGCACCGCGTGCTTCGTGGCGAGCACTGCGCACCGTGATGACTACGAGCAAATCACAGCTCAGATTCTCGAGTCTGGCGTGGATGTGATTCTCAGCGGAGGGGAAGAATGGTTTCTTCCTCCATCCAAGGCCGGACGCCATACCAAGGCGGGTAAGCGCTCAGACGGACGTGATCTTATCGAGGAAGCCCGCAAGAATGGCTACACGGTTGTTTTTGATCGCGCCGAACTTCAGTCTGTGCCACCCGAAACTAAAAAGCTCCTCGGGATTTTTGCTGAGCAGGATACCTTCAATGACATGGAGGCAGACAAATTGAAGGCGCTCGCCCTGCCAACGTATTCCCCCGATGCTCCGACCCTTCAGGAGATGACTGTCGCCGCACTTCGAATTCTCGCTCCTGGGCCTTTTTTTCTCGTGGTTGAGGAGGAGGGGTCCGACAACTTTGCCAATTACAACAATGCCCCTGGCGTGTTGGATGCTTTGAAACGTGCTGACGATACATTTGGAACAGCCCTGGAATTTGTGGAGAAAAATCCCGAAACTCTCCTAATCACCGCTGCTGACAGTTCAGCTGGCTCGATGGATGTGCTCGGATTTCCTCCGAAGCCCGATCTTCTTGCCAAGGCGGCAAGTGGGAAGGACTCGAATGGCGCCCCCTACGGCCTGACAGCGGAAGGTCAACCTTTCTTATCCCGACCCGATCGCGCAGGAATAGCCCACCCGTTTGTCATCACATGGGGAACACTCAGCGACGCATCTGGCGGGATTCTTGTGCGAGCAGCTGGTAAAAAAGCCGAGTTGGTTCGCGGTAGTTTCGACAACACCAAAATCTACGGCCTGATGCGTGAGGTTTTATTCAGCGAATGAGGTAAATCTTCGGGCCGAGGGCCATCGATGCTGGCCTCCATGCATCCGCAACGATCAATTGCTTGGCGTGTATTTTGAGACCTTAGTCCCTTCGACGCTGATACCCGCCATGAGGCCCTGTTGGCCGAAGAAAAATGCATACACGCCTTTTTGGAGGGTCGTCGTGGAAAGAGATTTACCGAAGCCCTTATCGGCTACGACGAGGCTTGGCACGCCGCCGAGCTCGAATCCATTGGATTTGCGAAGGTAATCTAAAGAAGCCGAGTCCATGAAGAAGAGAGCGTAAGAGAATTTTTCCACTCCAGCTTGAAAGCCATAGGAAGCAGCGGTGGTGTTATAGTAGCCAGCGGCGCTTCCTCCTTTAAAGAGGACTCCGTCTCCGCGCTGAGCGCCAAAAATGAAGCCTGCCTTGTAAACTTCTGGAAAAACAAGCACCGCCAGAGCCTTCTCACCCAGCACCCGTGCGCCTGCGTTGTGGCTGTAGAGTTTTTTAAGAGCTTGCTCGGACTGTGCCCTGAGTTCCTTTGCGGTGTAGGAAAATCCGGTGCTGACAAAAGCGAGAAGAGCCAATGAGGGAATAAGAAATTTTTTCATGCAGCGATTTAGTTGTACTCTCGATCGGCTGTCAAGCGGTTCAATACGAAGGGGGCTGGATTCACGGCGCAGCCTCGTGTAGATTTCGCGCCTGAATGAAAAACGTCGGGAGCAGAAGATTTTATCAATCGAATCGGTTTTGGTTTGTGGCACTCGCGGTGGTTGCCGTTGCATGGATCGTACAGGGCCCAGTTTTATCCTTCGCTGTACGGCAACTCGCAGGCCTCGCCTTTTCACGACAGGGATTGGTTTTTTACGCAGACTCAGTCCGTGCTGGTTTGTTTGTACCCCTCCAGATGGAGGGCATTAAAATTTGCTCTTCTCAGAAAAATGGTGGCGGCACGGGGCTCAAAGTCGAGCGCTTCGAGTTGTTATGGAGCGGGCCAAATCATCTTTTTTCGGATTGGAAAAACTGGATTCGTTCGATCTCTCTCGATGGAGTGGGTTGGGTTCTGGATCTCCGTAATTCGGAGAGTTCTGGTTCAGCAATGGAGCCTGGTTTCAACAAGGCGTCTTCTGCTATTGGCCTTTTGGCTCCAGGAGGGCTCTGGGCGGATATTGTCGAAATACGCAACGCATCAGGTGAGGTGCTGGGTGAAAATTTTCGCCATGTTTTTGAGGGCCTTGATATTTCCCTGAGTTCTAAAGCCCATGGTCGTCTCGGTTTGCAGTCACTCACCATCCAAGCTGGAAAGTTCAACAAGGTTTTTGGTCCATTTTCAGCTCCCACGACATGGGATGAGGGGAATGCAAGCTTCGCGGGTTTGGATTTGTTGCCTGGAGTCACGCTGAGTGATGTTTCGTTGCGCTTGGGAGCTTTTTCAGGCCCCTTGCTTTCTTTTAGCGCACGCGTTTTTGGTGGGGCTCTGCGTGGTGATGTAAGTCTGAGTGAGGGGCCTCGAGGGAGGGTGTGGGATGTTGCGGCTTTTGGATCGAATATCTCATTGGACGGGATTCCATCCTTGTTGGATTTACCTGGAAAGGCTGCGGGGACACTGGCGGAAGGTCGTTTGACTTTTCGGGGTGACGCTGCGCGACCAGTTGACGCTGACGCCTCACTGCGAGTTCTGGCTAAGGATTTTCGCTGGAATGATCGCGGCTGGGAATCGCTTGAAATCGGGGCTAGCCTCATCCACAGGCGTCTCCTGATCTCAAATTTTGACCTGCGTCAGAAGGAAAACAAAGTGACGATAAATGGGGAAATCTCACTCGCAGAGGGCTGGGCCAAGATCGCGGAGTCTCCTTTTCTTGCCAATGTGCGGGCAAACATCAAGGAGCTCAATTCGTTGGCTGGTCTTCTTGGCGGTTCGCTCGGCCAGACCTCTGGTCAACTTACGGCGGAGGGCAGCGTGAGCGGTCGTCCTGGTTCTTTGGACGGATTTCTGGGGATTCGCGCCAATGGCGTGGTTTACCATTCGATTCCGGTTGAGAGGATGAATCTCGAGATACTCTTCCGGAAAAAGCAGGCCGAGCTCGTTCGCTGTGAGATGATTTCTGGAAGCGATTCTCTGAATGCAAAGGGTCTGGTAGATCTCGCCGCGCCGCACGCGTATTCTGCGGAGTTGGGGGCGAAGCTTGCTGAAGTGGCTACTTACCTGCGTCCCTTTTACTCGAAAGGTGACGCCGCTGTCTCTGGTGGGGCGATGGGTATGGCCTGGAAGGGCAGTGGCATGGTTGGGGCGCACTCCGGCGAGTTTGATGTCGATCTTTCTCGCTTTGTTTCGTCTTTGACTCCAGCGGGACTGACTGGTCATTTTCAAGGATTCTATTCGCCGGAGAATGTTTATTTCTCGGAGCTCGACCTTGAAAATGGGAACATGCACCTGCGCTCGCGGGCGAACATTTCTGTCGCTGGCCTGACACTCGAGGGTGTGGAATTCACAGCCGCCTCGAAGCCTTTGCTTTCTGGGTCGGCCTTCCTGCCGGTGGATAGCTTTGCGATTGCTCGTGGGGCGGACTGGAAGACGGCAGTTCTCCAAAGTGGTGCCATGTATCTCCAAGCGAACACTCCTGCTGAGATCGATCTTCGCGACTTGCTTCGTCTTGGCGGACAGGATCTGCCTCTCTCTGGATTCTTTAAAATGCAACTCGAGGCCACTGGTCTGCCAGCCAGTCCCGACATAACGGCACTCATCCAGGGGCGTGATATCGCATTCGGAATTGGGGACGTGCCTTCCTCAAAGGTATTCATCGATACGAAGGCAAAATCTGGAGTCGCTCGCCTCGAAGGGCGCATTGAGTCTGCCGGAATGGCGACGACCAGCATCAAAGCGTCGTTCCCCTTTGGGCTGTCTCAGGCTGAGGACGGAACCTTGCGATGGTTCGATGCCAAGGCCCCCTTGAGCGCCGAAGTCGAGATGCCTCGTCTTGATCTGGCTTTGGCTCGTCCTTTGCTTCCATTTCTCCACAACCTTCGCGGGGAGATTTCTGGACATGCCAAGCTAACAAACACCATCGAGGCGCCAGAGGTTAGCGGTGAGCTCGAATTGCGCTCGACGAGTTTTGCTTTTCAGGGCCTGGCCTCCGATATCGAGCGACTTCACGGCAAGATTTCTGTCGGCAATGGCACGCTAGGGTTTCGAAATATCGAGGGCGAGGTGGCGAGAGGGCGCTTTGCGATGGATGGGGTCTGTGATTTTTCCGAATTCAAGAAACCTAGATGGGATCTGACTTGGCGCGCGGACCGCATTCCGTTGGTGTGCGATTCCATGGTCTCGCTTTTGGTCTCGGGGCAACTCCACGCTAAAGGGCAGGATGACGGTGGAACTTTATCCGGCAGCCTTGGATTCGAGGGCTCGCTCATCAAAGGGAAGTTTTGCCTTGAGCCATTGCTGTCTCAGAAATCGCTCGCCATTCCGAACTTCTCGGCTCCATCTGAGATTCTTTCGAAACTCACTCCCTCTCCGGCCTGGATTTTGGACGTGAAAATCAATGGCGGGTTGCCGGTCGAAGTTCGAGGATCCCGATTTAGTGCCTTTCTCAAGCCGGAATTGAGCTTGGGTGGAACAGTTGGAAAACCTGTGCCAGTGGGTCGGGTCACATTAGACGGGGTTGAGGCTGGCGAGTTTTTCATCGAATCTGGCAGCCTATTTTTTCTTCCAGATGAGCCATGGAATCCCTTTTTGCTTGTTGAAGGTGAAGGATGGTTTGCGAATGAATCGATTCGTCTTTTTGCCTTCGGTCCGTTGAGTGAGGGCAAATGGATTCTCTCTTCTGAGACTATTCCCCAAGCCATTCCTCAGGCGCTCTTTCTCGCGATTGACCAAGGACTGGCGTCTGTGTCCTTTGAGGGTTTGCCTCCTGTCGATATCGGCGTTTACCAGTCTGTGGCCAGCGGAGCACTGCGATTGGTGACTTCTCGAATTGAGTCCGACTCGGTCTGGCGAAACGGAATAAAATTTAGCGAGAGCTTAGATCTCGCGCCGCGAGCCGGAATTTTCCCCATCGATTCTTTTCGTTCGGGCTTCGATTGGCGGCTGAGGCCAGTCTTTTAGGACTTCTCAGGGGGTTCCTTGGATGAGCTCTAAAAAGCGGCGGCCCGAATCCGTAAGGCGGGGAGAGCCCTTGGACCCTGTGATGATTCCTCTCGTTGCCGCATGGTAGGCGTACGGAGTCTGCTTCACCCACTCTAGACGAGGTTCGATTGGTGGTTGGGCTGCCGCAACGGCTTTCACTGGGACCCCGAATTGAGTGAATGAGACGGTCCATCCGCGAGGTGATGAGGGTTCGCCGTCTGGAACAATCCAAGGGTAGTTGCGAATAATGGATAAGTTGGGGGAGTCTGGGATTGTGACCTGGTAGGCAACTTCTTGGTTACGAATATGATCTCTAAGGCTGAATGCTGGATTTTTGGCGGATGCAAGAAGAATGGCAACTGGCTCCATGCCGACGAGGTTATAGCCGTGGTAGATACCATGTTTATTGGGGGAACCTGAAAAGTATCGCTGATACCATGCCGCAAAGTCCTCGTTGAGTAGGACGGCGATTTCGAGGTGGAGGT
>CANMQB010000115.1 GCA_947499885.1 Spartobacteria bacterium | reverse complement strand
TTTTTTTTCGCAGAGGGCGCGGAATTCCATGGCCCGTATCGCTTACGGTAATTCTCACGTAACTCTGCGCCTGTGCGTGGGACTGGCGCCTCACGAAGGATTCGTCAGCATAGAAATTTGAGACTTTGATCTTGATGCGCCCTCCGCCAGGCATGGCGTCGCGGGCATTGACGCACAGGTTCAACAAGACCTGCTCAAGCTGGGTGGCATTGCCCATAACAGGATGAATGTTGTCTGGAACTGTGACTTGAAACTGAATCGTTTTGGGAAATGTCGACCGAATAAAAGTGGAGACTTCCGAAATAAGCTCAGGGATATTTAGAGCGCGCTGCTCGGTGCGGGCACCGCTCGAAAAAGCAAGAATTTGCCGGACAAGATCGGTCGAGCGGCGAAGATTTGCCTCAACGGCGTCAAGCATCTCGACGCTTTCAGCATCCGGCAGGCGATAGCGAAGGAGATCAAGAAACATCGAGATTGGTTGCAAAACGTTGTTCAAGTCGTGGGCAATGCCACCCGAGAGCATGCCCACGCACTCATGGCGGTGGGCACGAAGCCGATCCTCGTTGAGTTGAAGCAATTCCGCAGCGTCTTCCGCTAAGATAAGGATGGACGGAGGCTGTCCATCAGGAGGATTAAGTATCACCCAGCGCATCTGGACATCGATATGCTGTGCATCGGCAGATAGAATGCGCGCCTGGCCTGACCATTCCCCGTGGGCGAGCACAGCTTGCAGAGCCGCCGTCGCAAGTTCGGGGGGGAGGGATATCTGAGATGGGATTTTTTTTCCAAGTATCTCCGCCGCCTTGAAGCCGTAGAATTTCTCAGCTTCGAGACTCCAATGCGTTACGACACCATCCAGAGTTTGGATAAAAAAAACTTCCGCAGGGTTCTCAAGAGATGCCGCTTGAGCGAGAGCATGATCTTCTGTGCGGCGCTGAACAGAGCGGTCGTTGATTGCACAATAGACGATCTGCCCCCCATCGAGGGAGGATGCATCCAAAGTCACCTCACGAGTTGAGCCATCCTGACAACGCAAACAGGCAAGAATGCCATGCGCTTTTCCAGAATAAAAAAGCGCGGCGACAAGTTTTTGAAAATCCATACCGTCCCAAAAAAATTCGTCCACCGAACGGCCTAAGAATTGGCTTTTTGAATGCCCTAAAAAATCGAGTGCTGATTGGTTTGCATCAAGAATCAGTCCCTCACCATTTAACTTCCAAAGACTCCCTGGCAAAACGTCCCACAGTTGCTCGATTGCAGGAGCCAGAGCAGGCAAAGTTTCAGCAACGGATCTTTCAGTTTTCTTAGCAGAAGACAAATTTCGGCCGGCAAGATCCGCTTCTTGGGGTGAGTTTTTTGACATGCAGAAAGACGTAAATAGAAGTTAAAGGCCTAGATTTTGGAGTCAATGACGAGCGTTCATCTATCGTATCAGTGGCGAATCAGGAACAAATCCAAACATGTTACGAAAACGTAACAATTCCTTGTTTTTCAGAAGCCCCAATCTGGAGAGATGAATGGATCAAAGCATGACAACCCGCTATCGCACAGGTTGGATCTCCGATGTTCACTTGGGAACGCGCGGCAGTAAGACGGCCTCGCTGCTGGAGTTTCTGAGGGATGCGGAATTCGACACGCTCTATCTCGTGGGCGACCTGATCGACATTTGGGCTCTTCGCCGGGGCATTTATTGGCCGCAGGAACACAACGACGTCATTCAAAAGATTCTGCGCAAAGGGCGTAAAGGAACTGAGATCATTTACATCATCGGCAACCATGATGAATTCCTGTCTGCATTTCATGGTCACTATGCGAGCGTGACGCTTCAAAAAAACGCTATTCACACAACCGCTGATGGACGCCGCTTGCTTATCATGCATGGGCACGAACTGGATACTGTTGTTCAAAATATGGGATGGCTCGCCCACTTGGGAGATATCGGCTACGTGCTACTGATGCGCTGCAATGGAATTGTAAATCTTTTCCGCCGCCTTGCTGGTCTAGGACACTGGTCACTGAGTACCTATGTCAAAGCCGAGGTCAAAAATGTGGTTAGCTTCATCGGAAAATTTGAGGAATCCATCGTCAGATACGCAAAGGATTATAAGGTGGACGGGGTGCTTTGCGGGCATATTCACACAGCCTCTGTTCGAGAAATCGACGGAGCCTCTTATTACAACTGCGGTGATTGGGTCGAAAGCTGCACGGCAATGGTTGAGCACTTCGATGGCAGGATGGAATTGTTGAAGTTCGATCCACACAAAGCGTTGAACCTTTCGTTGGAGTCGAAGCCGCTGGATGATGAAAAAGCCCAAGCTCTTATGGCGTAATTTTTAATATGGTCATGGGGCGAGGGGAGATGAGTTTAGGAAAACTTCCACCAAGCCGGAAAGTGAGTTTGGTGACGGGGTTCAAGAAAACGTTGATCGATCAGGAGAGCTGAACCTCTGTCATCCTCTGTGCGGATGAGTCGACCCACGGCTTGCAGCACTCTCTGCATTCCTGGATAGAGGTAGGCATAATCAAATCCGCTACCGCTCATTTTTTCAAAGTGCGCTTGGAGGATATCGCGCTCGAGTGAGAGGCGAGGGAGGCCTGTTCCGATCACTGTCACCCCAATCAATCGAACCCCGGGCAGGTCGATGCCTTCTGAAAAAATCCCACCCAGAACAGCAAGGCCTGCGACTTGTGATTCCACAGCGAATTTTTGCAGAAACACGCTGCGTTCAGTTTCTGCCATGGAAGCCGTTTGAGCGATAAAATGCGTGGTCGGCATCAAGGCTTGGAGTTTTGCACCAAGCTCATCAAGATACGCCATCGAAGGGCAGAAAACCAAATGGTTGCCGGGAGCCCCTTCAATGTGTTCGGCAACTGCGTTCGCTACAATCTCCATCGAGGCTGCGCGGGCTCTGTAGGTGATGTCCGCAGCAAAAATGCGAAGCCGCATTTGGTCTGGTTGAAAGGGGGAATCAAAGACAGCCGATCCATCGTGCTCGGAGCCTCCCAGCAGGTCGCAAAAATAGTCCATTGGGGAAAGTGTGGCCGAGAAGAAGACTGCACTACGCAAGCTCCGTAAATACGCTCGCAGACGCGCTGAGGGGTCTGCACAAAAAACGCTGACACTTTGCTCTTGGGGACGGGTGATGAAACGACAGGTCTCATCAAACGCCTCGGCGGCGCTCAGCCAGTCATTCAGAGCAAACCAAGGTTCGATCCAGCCACTGAGGTCGGTGCCGGGTTTGAGTGATGCCAGAAACGCCTCGAGTGAGCGCGCGGCCTCGCGGCAGGTTGGGAGGAGGTCTTTCGGGATTTCTAAACAAACCGAACCATCATGGTATTCGCGGGCGGGAAGGTAAGTCGAGGAGGGTGATTTCACGATTTCGCTGAGGAGCGTCCTTGCCTGCTCCAATGCTCTTCGCACCTTCACGGCCCCCTTGGCCCGAACGGCGCTGGAGCGGATTTCAAGGTCTCGAGGTGAGAGTGTGGCTGAGTGCATGTCGCGGCTGCGGTCAACAAGGTTATGGGCTTCGTCCACAAGAACCACGTGGCGACCACCGCCCTCGGCGAAATGCCTCTGCAGTCGGGCGGAGGGATCGAAGGCATGGTTGAAGTCGCCGAGAACAATGTCACACCAGGAGGAGGCATCGAGGGACAATTCGAACGGGCAAACCATGTGCTTGCGGGCAATCAGCTCCACAGTTTCGCGGTCAAGCCGCTCCTGCTCCAGAAGCTCGCGCAGCGCAGGTCGGATGCGGTCATGGTAGCCGATGGCATAGGGGCACACGCGCAAGTCGCATCCGTTGGATTTATCGGTGAAGCAAATCCTGTTCTTCGCTGTGAGAGTGAGGCATCTCAGCATGGCTCCAGCTCGTCGGAGGTGCTCCACGGCATCCGCCGCTGCGATCCGGCCCAGGGTTTTTGCTGTAAGAAAAAAGACTTTCCCATCGCCCAAAAGCGGGAGAGCCTTGGCCGCTGGGAAGAGCGTCGCAATGGTTTTTCCAAGGCCGGTCGGAGCCTCAGCGAAGAGGTGTTGCCGGTCTCGGATGGCACGATAAACACTGCGCGCCAAGTCCCGTTGGCCACCACGAAATCCCCCGAAGGGAAATTCGAGTTTTTCAAGGGACTCATTGCGACGTGAAAACCAGCGCGCTTCGACTTCCAACCAATCAAACCAGATGCTCGTGGTTTCTTCAAAAAAGCACTCCAAGTCCGCCCGCGTGGCGCGGAAGGGAAGAACAGTTTCGGCATCCGTCTCCAGATTCAAATAGGTCAAATGCAACTCGACCTCGGCCCAGTCGCGCTGAGCAGCCAGAATCGCTGCGTAGATTTTAAGTTGAGCCAGATGCAGAGGATCAGCGCTGCCATCCCAGAAGCGATCCACACTTTTGATCTCCTCCACCACCGGCGGGGAGTTGCTTGCCCGCAATCCATCGATCCGTCCTGCAAGCGTGAGATCGACGATCCCGCGCACCGCCTTCCACTCGATTGAGACCTCGGCTTCGTAGTCGCCAGTCCGTCGCCCCTGAACCCGTCGGTGAGCCCTCGATCCTTCCAGAGCGCGGTCGGATGTGCGGAACGCACCCGTGCCCGCGAGTCCCCCCGTGCGATGCACGAAAGCGACAAGTTCTCGAACTGGTGTTTGGAAGGCGACTGGTGTCACAGAACAGGAAAATCTTCTAAGATCCCCTGTTCGTCGAAACATTGATATCACTTCGTGCCACTGGCCAGCACAGTCTGAAAAAATGGAGCCTCTGCTTCCTTGGCGACGACCGCCGATTCGATTTTTGAAAAGCCGGCCTTTTTCATCAGGCGGTGGAGTTCAATTTCAGAAAACCCCAACCACACATGTCCATAAAGCTCGCGGGCCTGCTCGTGGGTGTGGCTGAGTAAATCGAGAATCAGCACGCGGCCTCCCGGCTTCAAAATACGGTAAGCCCCATTCAAGGCGCGTTGCGGAACAGAAGCATGATGCAGCGCTTGACTGAAAAGAGCCACGTCAACCGAGTTGGAATCGATCGGAGGTTCCTCGATATCGCCCAGACGGTATTCAAGGTTTGGGAATCCGTGTTCCTTAGCCAAGGAGGACCCAAACTCGACCATCTTTTCCGAGTTATCAATGGCAATGACCTTCTTTGAGGTTCGCGCCAAGAGTTGTGAGAGGGTTCCCTCGCCGGCTCCGAGGTCGGCGATTACCATCGGCGGCAAGAGGCGCAGGAGCCCGTGTGATAACGCTTCCCATGAGCGACCAGGTACGTAGGCGCGGCCAAATTTCCCCGCTAATTTATTGAAATATTCGGCAGCTCGATCCTTACGCTTTTTGAGTGTGAAGGCGAGATGCACCTTGTCAGTTTGAGCCTCTTTTAATTCGGCCCTGGCCGCCTCCAGAATCACAAGCATGGCCTCACCCAATTCCTCGCCGGCGGAGTAGAAGATGTTTTTTCCAACGCGTCTGTCTTTCACCAACTCTTCTCGTTTCAATTGGGCCAGGCTGGTTGAAATGCGTGACTGCGCAAACCCCAGAATCTCCTGCAATTCTGCTACGGTGAGTTCCTCCTCCAGGAGCAAAAGCAAAAGGCGCAAACGCAACGGCTCTGAGATGAGTCGAAGAGATTTTAAGATTGACGCCATTTAACATATCTTTATATTCGGATTCGAAGATACGTAAAGATCAACCTCAACCCCAAATCACTAAAACTTATGTCACGCCGTTACATTTTTTCTTCTGAATCCGTTGGTGAAGGCCATCCAGACAAAGTCTGCGACACAATCTCCGACGCTGTGCTCGATGCCTGCCTGACGATTGACAAAACCAGTCGCGTCGCCTGTGAGACGTTTGTCAAAAGCAACACCGTCGTGGTTGGCGGCGAGATCACAATCCCGAAAATCAAAGGCGCTGCGCTCGACTCTGTGATGAATATCGGTGCGATCATTCGCGAGTCCATCCGCGGAATCGGCTACACGAACAACGACGACGTCTTCCACGCCGATCGCGTTTTTATTTCCAATCTCCTCACCGCTCAGAGTGCTGACATCGCCCAAGGTGTGGATTCCAAGAAAGCCAAGGGCAAGGCGACTGCTGAGCAGGGTGCTGGTGACCAAGGCCTCATGTTCGGCTACGCTTGCAACGAGACTCCCGAGCTTATGCCTGCTCCGATCATGTTCGCGCATCGTTTGGGCCGCGAATTGACTGCCATACGTAAGGCTGGAAAGGTGAAATGGCTCCGTCCCGACGCCAAGAGCCAAGTTTCCGTTCTCTATCAAGACGGCAAGCCCGTGCGTGTAACCAACGTCGTCATCTCGACCCAGCACAGCGAAGACGTTGAAATCGAAGAAATCCGAAAATTTGTCATCGCAAATGTCATCCGCAAAGTGATCCCGAAGGATTTCCTCGACGCCTCCACCGAGTTCCTCATCAATCCGACAGGTCGTTTCGTCATCGGTGGTCCCCAAGGTGACTCCGGCCTCACTGGCCGCAAAATCATCGTCGACACTTACGGTGGCATGGGACGTCACGGCGGCGGTGCCTTCTCAGGAAAAGACCCATCCAAAGTGGACCGCAGCGCGGCCTACATGGGACGCTATGTTGCAAAAAATGTCGTTGCTGCCGGCCTCGCCGACCGCTGCGAAGTTCAATTTGCCTACGCCATCGGTCATCCGCAACCCGTCAGCATCCACATCGATACTTTCGGCACGCACAAAGTGAACGAGGAAAACATCGAGAAGGCCGTCAAATCCATCTTCTCCTTCAAACCTGCCGACATCGTCACCCAACTCAACCTCCTCCGCCCGATCTACAGCAAGACCACAAACTACGGTCACTTCGGCAAAGAAGACAAAGAGATCACTTGGGAGAAGACAGACAAAGCGGCCGCGTTGAAAAAAGCAGCACGCTGAGGACAAGAGTGAGTCTTAAGTTTTAAGTTGGCGCTTCCGCGCCGCGCTTGATTCGGAGGACCAAACTTCTACCCACTTCATCGGCCACCAAGAAACCACAACTTAGTTCCTAAAACTTAAAACTCTCATGCCCACCAAATCCGCATCCAAAACCAAAACAACCGCCGCCGCCGTCCTCGCCGAGCTGACCGCTGCAACCGCAAACCTTGCCAAATACGCCGCAGCCACCCCGAAGGGCGCGGATTATGTCGTCTCTGACATCGCGCTGGCCGACTGGGGACGCAAGGAAATCAGCGTCGCCGAGCATGAAATGCCTGGCCTCATGGCCGTCCGCAAAAAGTATGCCAAGCAAAAGCCACTCAAAGGCGTCCGCGTCACAGGCTCGCTCCACATGACGATCCAGACGGCCGTTCTCATCGAGACGCTGGTTGATCTGGGCGCCGATGTGCGCTGGGCCAGTTGCAACATCTTCTCGACTCAAGACCACGCTGCCGCGGCGATTGCAGAAACCGGCACGCCCGTCTTCGCTTGGAAAGGCGAGACCCTCGAGGAGTATTGGGAACTCACCCTCAAAGCCATCACGTTCCCCGGCAACCTCGGGCCGCAACTCGTGGTCGATGACGGCGGCGATGTAACCCTTCTCATCCACAAAGGTGCGGAACTCGAAAAAGGTGACAAGTGGGCCTACCAACCCGCTGAAAACCATGAAGTCTCCGTCGTCAAGGCCCTCCTCCGTCGCGTGGCAGAAGAACGCCCGGGCTACTGGACCAAGGTGGCCAAGGCTTGGAAAGGTGTCTCCGAGGAGACAACAACAGGCGTCCACCGCCTTTACCAACTCGCCGAGGTAGGCAAACTGCTCGTGCCGGCCATCAATGTGAACGACTCGGTCACGAAGTCCAAATTCGACAACCTCTACGGCTGTCGCGAATCCCTTGCTGACGGCCTCAAGCGCGCAACCGATGTCATGATCGCCGGCAAAGTCGCTGTCGTTTGCGGTTATGGTGACGTTGGCAAAGGCAGTGCCCATTCGCTTCGCGCTTATGGTGCCCGAGTCATTGTTACCGAGATCGACCCCATCAACGCTTTGCAGGCCGCCATGGAGGGCTTTCAGGTCAACACCATCGAAAGCACACTCGGCGTCGGCGACATTTATGTCACCACCACCGGCAACAAGGACATCATCACTCTCCAGCACATGCTCGCCATGAAAGATCAAGCGATC
>CANMQB010000114.1 GCA_947499885.1 Spartobacteria bacterium | reverse complement strand
TCTCACGGTGTAAGGGATGAGAGGATAAAGCATGGCGTTGAAATTCGCAGAGAGCGCATTCCTCGATCCCGCTTTCATTGGCGCAGGGGGTTGTCTCTTGGGGGCAACTCCCTCGCTCTTCGCCTTTTCGGCTTCGATTTTCCACTCAGCCAACTTCTTGGCGTGTTCGGCCTCTAATTCCGGGAGTTGCTTCAGGTGGGTTTCCCACCTGTCCACGATGCCGCTCAACTCGGGATTTGATTGCAAAGTTTCAAGATCTGTCCACGTGTCGATTTCCGTTCCGCCCACTGCCGAAACAATCATTCCAACGGCTTCGCCAGTCGCTTCCCGGATAGCCTTTCCAAAATGATAAGCCACAGCGGAAAAGCTTGCTGCGGTGTCTGCGCGAGTGCCAATCCAATACAATTTTTCGACACTTTTGATGGACATATTTTCGTCCGGCTGGGCAGACGACTTCCGGCCCAGAGTGAAGACTCGCAGCAGGGGATCATTCTCCACAGGCGCATTCGCTTCGGATGTTTTAGAGACCTCCAGCACCATATTGGACTGCCCGGAGCAGAGCCACACCTGGCCAATCATGACATCCTGGAATACCATCTCCTGAGCGCCGGATTTGATTTTCATTTCATAGGGTCCACCGGCACGGCGAGCATCGAGATTCACTCGCCATTTGCCATCCGCTCCCGCCTGGTTTTTGGCAGTGCAGGTATCCAGCACCACCTCGACCTCAGCACCGGCGGCCGCCTTTCCCCAGACCGCTATGGGCTTTTCCGATTGGAGCACCATGCCATCGGAAAAAAGTGGTGAGACCCATAGCTCGGATGCCACGAGTGAAGGGAGGAGAAGGATAAAAACACAGATCGTTCGCAGGCCGTGGCACATGGTATTCATGGGTGGAATCTCATCTCGCATGACCCGTTGCCACAAGTCGCCTTGACTGGTCATATCCACTAACCACTGAGACTCTTCTTGGAAAGAATTCCCGCCAGCGAAATAAGTGGGAAGTTTGTTATTACCCCATTTGGCTTAGATTAACCCAAACCGATCATTCTATGATAAAAATGCCTCAGCGCCAGACCCTGATCAAGCAGACTGCGACTGCTTTACGGGAAGGTATCTCGACTTGCACATGGAAAGATTTCCTACCAAGCGAAAGGGAGCTGTGCCGACAACTTCAAGTGAGCCGCCCAACACTTCGCACCGCATTGGGAATCATCCAAAGGGAGGGCCTCGTTGCCGTGAGCCATGGAAAGCGAAGCCAGATTCTCAAGAGAAAAAAGCAAAAGATAGTGGCTCCCAAAGAGTCCATCGCACTTGTCTCCAAGCTGCCGCTCTACTCCATGAGCCGGAATAGGATTTTTTTAATTGATTACATGAGCCGCGTGCTCATTGAACGGGGGTTGTCGGTTGAGATCGTATCCCATCCGGGATTTGGAACCAACCGGCCGGCCCGAGCCATTCAGCAACTGAAAGAACGAGGAAACTTCAAAGCCTTTGTGCTGCTTATGTCATCCCAGGCTGTTCAGGAATGGTTTCGCGATAATGCCCTTCCTGCGATTGCCTTGGGGTCAGTTTTTCCAGGAATCGCGATTCCCTCGGTCGATACGGACTACAAATCCATGGGCCACCATGCCGCAGGCGTTTTTATGGCAAAAGGGCATCGCAAAGTTGCCTGGGTCATCCCGGAAGCCAACCACGCCGGGGATTTGGAAACGGAGCAGACCTTTCTGAAGGGACTGCAGTCTACGTCTCATGAAGCCGCCCAGTGCCGGGTAGTCCGCCATGCTCCAAACAGCGAGGATTTGATCCAAAAAATCAGCCCTCTCTTGGAGGGACCTGATCCGACGACCGCATTTTTTGTGGTGAATGCATTTGCCGCGACTTCACTGGTCACGCACTTGCTTTCCCGCAAACTCCATATTCCGAACGATGTCTCGGTGATCACACGGGACTACGAACAAATCCTGGATTGGATCACGCCTCACATCGCCCACTATGAACCCCCTCTACGCCGGGTGGCCTCAAGAATCTCGCGACTTGTGGTTGATATCGCCACCTCCGGCACCCTCCCCCTCAGCCATACACGCATCATTCCCCAATTTCGCGCAGCCAGTTCTATCGGAATTTGCCCCAAGGGAGGGCAGCCCGATTGATTTCGTTTTAACACATAAACAACAATAATTTATGAATAATATTTTCATCCTTTCCTCGGCCCGCACCCCCTTGGGGGCTTTTCGAGGGTCGCTCGCACGGGTTTCTGCCAGTCAACTCGGTGCCACGGCCATTCGTGCCGCGATCCAGCGCGCGAATGTCGATGCCGCCGATGTGACGGACGCCTTGATGGGAAATGTGCTGCAGGCTGGCCAAGGGCAGGCGCCCGCGCGCCAAGCCGCCCTTGCGGCGGGCCTCCCTGCCAGCACGCGCACAGTGACGGTGAACAAGGTCTGCGGATCATCTTTGCAGGCCGTGATGCAGGGCTGCCATGCCATAGGCGCGGGCGATGCCGGAGTCGTGGTGGCAGGCGGAATGGAAAACATGAGCGCCGCACCCTATCTCCTCGACCAGGCCCGCAACGGGTATCGTTTAGGACACCAGCAATTCATCGACTCGATCATTCAGGACGGGCTTTGGGACCCCTACAACAAGCGGCACATGGGCAGTTGCGCGGAGGAATGCGCTAAAAAGCATGGGTTCACCCGCGAGGAGCAGGATGCCTATGCGATCACCAGTTTTGAGAGAGCGAATGCCGCTCAAAAAGCCGGCCTCTTCGATCGGGAAATCGCGCCCGTTGAGATCGCTTCGAAAGGCGCCACCGAATGGGTGAGCGCCGACGAGGGACCCTCGAAGGTCAACTATGCGAAGCTGCCTACCTTGCGACCTTGCTTTGAAAAAGACGGCACGATCACCCCAGCGAATGCCTCAACGCTCAATGACGGCGCGGCCGCATTGGTGCTGGCTTCGGAATCCTTTGTCACCCATCGCAACTTGCTTCCGGTTGCACGCATCGTCGCCTTCGGCAGCCATGCCCAAGAGCCGATTTGGTTCACCACCGCGCCGGTGCAGGCGGCCAGAAACGCTCTCGAGCGGGCTGGATGGACAGCGGCGGATGTGGATCTCTGGGAGGTCAACGAGGCCTTCGCTGTTGTGCCCATGGCGTTCATGCGCGAATGGGAAATCCCGCATGAGAAGCTCAACGTGAGAGGCGGAGCGATTGCCCTAGGGCATCCCATCGGAGCCAGCGGGGCCAGAATCCTGGTAACACTTTTGGACAGTCTGCGCGAGCGGGGGCTCAAGCGCGGGGTTGCCGCCATCTGCATAGGCGGCGGTGAAGGAATGGCTGTTTGCGTGGAGTTGATTTGAGCCACGAACTTTCACCATGAATAAAATATACGACAACGCCCAATCCGCTCTGAGCGGCCTTCTGAAAGACAACTTGACGATAGCCGCCGGAGGTTTCGGGCTCTGCGGAATACCGGAAAATCTCATCGAAGCCCTCCAGTCCAGCGGGGTCAGGGGTCTGACCATTGTGGGAAACAATGCCGGGGTGGATGATTTTGGTATGGGCCTTCTTTTAAAAAATCGTCAGGTCCGCAAGGTCGTTGCGTCCTATGTGGGTGAGAACCGCGAATTCGAGAGACAGGTTCTTGCCGGCGAAATCGAAATCGAGTTGGTGCCACAAGGAACTTTGGCCGAAAGATTGCGCGCCGGAGGCGCAGGCATTCCTGCCTTCTTCACACGAACAGCCGTAGGCACCAGCTTGGCCGAGGGAAAGGAAATCAGGAATTTCGGAGGTCATGAACACGTCCTCGAAGAGGCCATCCGATCCGACATAAGTTTCGTGAAAGCTTGGAAGGGGGATTCCAACGGAAACCTTGTATTCCGCAAAACCGCGCGCAACTTCAACCCGGAAATCGCCACGTGTGGCAACATCGTGATTGCCGAGGTGGAGGAGTTGGTGGCAGCGGGAGAGATCGATCCCGACTGTGTCCACACGCCCGGAATCCATGTGGATCGAATCTTCCAAGGCACAGCCTATGAAAAGCGAATCGAACTGAGGGCGGTCAGGGGGGAATCCGCAAAAAAACAAACCCCCGATCGAGAGTGGATCGCCCGCCGGGCGGCACTGGAATTCCGCAACGGGGATTATGTGAACCTTGGAATCGGGATTCCCACGCTGGTTGCAAATTTTATTCCCGAGGGCATCCATGTGACCCTCCAATCCGAGAACGGCCTCTTGGGAATCGGCCCATTTCCAGAAGAAGCCGATCTCGACCCGGACCTCATCAATGCGGGAAAACAAACGATCACAGCCCTTGCTGGCTCCTCGTTTTTTTCCAGTTCAAATTCCTTTGCCATGATTCGCGGCGGACACATCGACGTGTCGATCCTTGGCGCCATGGAAGTCTCCGCCAATGGAGATATCGCCAATTGGATGATCCCGGGCAAAATGGTCAAGGGTCCCGGTGGCGCCATGGATCTCGTGGCCGGCGTGAGGCGCGTGGTGGCCGTGCTGGAGCATTGCGCCAAGGATGGAAGCCCAAAAATTCTGCCTCGATGCTCGTTGCCCATTACCGGCCAAGGCGTCCTCAGCCGCATCATCACCGATCTCGCTGTATTTGACGTCAAACCGGGCGGCGGGCTTGTCCTGAAGGAGATTCGCGACGGGGTTGGTCTGGATGAGATTCAGTCGAAAACCGGATGCGACTTTGAGACAGATTTGAGCCCCACACAAATCCACGCCTCGGCATGACGGGGTCTGGTTTGAGAATAAAACCAGATGATCCCGCTTTGTTGAAACCTCGAGCTCCACTGGAATGCCTTCAATGATCCAAGAATCTTGCCTTTTGAAATCCAAAGTCTGTCTCGTTATCGGAGGCGGCTCGCTCGGCCCCGGTTGGGGTATCGGCCGAGCCATAGCATTTGCCTTCGCACGCGAGGGAGCATGCGTCGCCGTGGCGGATGTGAACCTCGAGGCGGCTCAGGAAACGGTGGGTTTAATTACCAAGGCCGGCGGAAAGGCATCGAGCTACGTGGTGGATGTCACCGACGATGCATCCATTCAAGGATTAGTATCCGATGTGGAAAAGCAACTCGGGCCGATCGACGTCCTTTACAACAATGTCGGGATCAGCAAACGCGGGGACGCCGCTGAGACAAGCGGGGATGACTGGCGCAGGATTCAGGATGCCAACGTGACATCCATACACATCGCGGCTCAAGCCGTGTTGCCAGGAATGAAAGCGAGAAAATCCGGCGTGATTCTAACCACGTCGTCAGTGGCCGCCCAACGCCATCTGGGCTATTCCTCGGTGGCCTATGCCGCAACGAAAGCGGCGGCCATCCATTTGACTCAAACCATCGCCATCGAATACGCCTCGTATGGGATTCGAGCAAACAGCATCGTGGCGGGATTGATAGACACCCCCCGCATCAAGATTCTTCTGAAGGACAGCTACGGCGGCAGCATTGAAGACATGCAAGCCAGCCGCAACCGCGTGGTTCCGATGGGACACATGGGAGACGCTTGGGATATCGCCGAGGCCGCCGTATTTCTCGCCTCGGACAAAGCCAAATACATCACAGGCACACAGCTCGTGGTGGATGGCGGATTGAGCGCCACCGTTCCGCATTGAGCAAACAGAAGCTGTTTGCGGGCTAACAATGCCGCATCAAAGGATCGAACTGAGAAGTTTTTGCGTGCGAAGCAACTTGGGCAGAAACTCCTCAACCATCTGTTGAGAACTCTTGCGTGCAGGCTGGGAGCTGATGCACATGGAAGCCACCAAACGCCCGGCGGAATTAAAAACTGGTACCGCAATGGAGCTCAAGCCGAGCTGCAACTCCTCTACAACGAGGCAATATCCGTTGCCCCGCACTTTGACCAATTCCATTTTGATCTGCTCGATATCGGTTTTCGTGTAATCTGTGAATGCGGGACGCGGCATGGATTCCAAGATTTTTTGGGCCTGATCGTCGTCCAAACCGGAAAGCAAAACCCTCCCTAACGAAGTGCAAAAGATCGGGAGTCTTGTCCCCACACTCACATTCGCTGCCAAGATGCGCTTCACCGCAGCCCTCGCCACATAAACAAACTCGTTACCGTCCAGAATGGCTGCAGAACACGCCTCGTTCACCTCCTCACAGAGGTTTTCCAAATACGTCTGCAAAATTTGCGGTATCGTTGTGGAAGCCAAATAAGCATACCCCAGCCTCATGGTTCTCGGCGTGAGACTGAAAAATTTGCCATCGTAGTCTGTGTAACCCAGATAATTCAGCGTCAGCAGGCAACGCCGGGCGGCAGCTCTGGAAAGTCCTACAGCTTTTGCCGCATCGGAAATGGTCAACCTTTGGCGGCTGTCATCAAAACATTCGATGACAGCCAGGCCTTTTTCCAAACCCAGCATGTGGTTTCTTTGATCGTATGGACTGGTCATAAAAAATCAGCTGTTCGTTATACGCACAGGAAGGCTCTTTGCAATCCTGATGTATGAAACTGGCATTATATGAAGACCAGTGGCCCTGCATTTGACGGCAGGAGAGATGAATCGACAATATAAGCAACCGCACCCGAAGCCGACGCCGACTCTACTTAACACTCTCATGACAAACTGCCAAAACTACATCAACGGTCACTGGACTTCCCCAGCCCATAGCTCCTCGCTCCAAGCCTTCAATCCCTCGAGAGGAGAGCTCATTGCCTCGGTGCCGGCATCCGGTGCAACGGAGGTGAACGAGGCCGTGGCAGCCGCCAAGGCAGCGTTTCCCTCATGGCGCAACACGCCACCGAACGAACGAGCCCAGGTCTTCTTTAGGCTGAAAAATTTGTTAGAGCAGTCCTTTGAGGAACTGGCTTTGGGCATTTCCATCGAGCATGGAAAGACACTTTCGGAATCCAGAGGGGATTTACGCCGGGGCATCGAGGTTGTGGAATTTGCGTGTGGCATTCCCACTCTCCTCATGGGCGAGAGCCTGGAAAACATTGCGCGAGGCATCGACTGCCACACGGACCGCCACCCTCTCGGCGTTGTGGCCGGCATTTGTCCCTTCAACTTTCCTGCCCTGGTTCCGATGTGGATGTGGCCGCTGGCCATCGCTTGCGGGAATACATTTATCCTAAAGCCCAGCGAGAAAGTGCCGCAAACGATGCAGCGCATTGTGGCGCTCATGGAAGAAGCGGGATTGCCGGCCGGCGTCATGAACATCGTGCATGGCGGCCGGGATTGCGTGGAGGCGCTTCTGGAACATCCCGACATCCGAGCGATCAGCTTTGTCGGTTCGTCCCCCGTGGCTCGGGAAATTTACCGCAAGGCCACAGCACATGGAAAACGCGTGCAATCTGCAGGAGGAGCAAAAAATTTCGTCATCGTCATGCCGGACGCCGATGTCGAGAAGACAGTGGGCGCCTTGAAGGACTCGGCCTTTGGCTGTGCTGGGGAACGCTGCATGGCGGCATCGGCTGTCGTCATGGTGGGCGAGGCCTCCGAGCGAGTTCTCACGGCCTTGGTGGATTCGGTCAAGGGGATGAAGGTCGGACCAACGGACGAGAGGACTGTTCAGCCCGACATGGGAGCACTCATCTCTTCCGAACACCGTGAGCGCGTTGCCAAGCTCGTCGATGCCGGTCAGCATGCAGGCGCGCGCCTCCTCGTAGATGGTCGAAAGCTTCAAGTGGAAGCCGCACCGGCGGGATATTTCTTCGGACCCACCGTGGCGGATCAGTTGGACTACGGAAATCCCTTGGTGGACACCGAAGTCTTCGGGCCTGTGCTCTCTGTGCTCCGAGCAAAAACGCTTGAAGACGCGATTCTCTCAGCGAACAGGCAACCTTTTGGAAATGGTGCGTGCATTTTTACCGGCTCGGGAAAAGCCGCACGCGAGTTTCGCCGGCAAGTGGATGCCGGCATGGTGGGAGTCAATGTCGGAGTTCCAGCCCCGCTCGCCTACTTTCCGTTCGCGGGATGGAACGATTCATTTTTTGGAGACCTTCACATGCAAGGCAAAGAAGGCGTGGAATTTTATACGAAGCGCAAAACGACAACCACCCGGTGGTTCGGACTCGGTGAGGGTGAAATCTGGGCGAAGTAAAAACTCCTGACTGCATGATACCCCTTCGCTTCAACCCAGCCGACTACCAGCCTCAGGGAAACATCCCCTATTTCCGGATGCCCGTAGGCTTC
>CANMQB010000113.1 GCA_947499885.1 Spartobacteria bacterium | reverse complement strand
CACTCGGATTTTCCAGAAGAAATTTCTCAATCAGCGCGGCATGGCGCGCAAAATGGACCCTTGCCATATCGCGGGCCTCCTCCAAGTTAGGCGGCTTACGTGACGGACCGGCATCCATCGCCAAAATAGCAGCCCATTCATCATCCACCCCGGCAAAAGCCGCGGTGAGTCCTAGGCAGAGGAATAGGAATATTCTCATTCGGGAACGGTAATTGTAGCGTAGATCGGCCGATGATCACTGGCATTTTGCCACTCGCGACCGGCTCCAATTCCACTGCGGGATAGTTTTAATTCCGGCCACAGGCCTTGACTCGCGAGCAGGTAGTCAATGCGCGAGTAAATTCCCGCATGCGACCAGAAGTGCGTCCAGACCAGCCCATGAGAATCCCGCAGAGGAAGATCACGCAGTGCAGCTGGGGTACCGGGAACACCAAGGATATCCTTTACGGGCTGTTCATTCTTTGTGTCGTTCAAATCGCCAAAGAGAAGAAGATTCACACCAGAATCCGCTTTCAGAATCGAATGGATATGCCCCCGCAGGGCCAAAGCCTCGCGAGCCCGAAACTTTTTTTCATCAAACTCGGGAACGGCGCGGCGAGATTTCAGATGAACCCCGATGAGGCGGAGTTGATAACTCGGAGTGACCTCAATCGTGATGTCAAGAATTCCACGGCCCATTTTGTGGTAACGACCATCAAGTTCAATGGGGATATCCGACCTGGAATCTCGGGCAACAATCGGAAACCGGCTCAGTAAAGCGATATGACGCTCACCATCCGACGAGGCGACCCATTCGGTATGAGGAAAAAACATTCCGGCCGAGGAGAGTCTCTTCTGAAAATCGGCCAGCATAGCCTGATCACCCATCTCTACGACCCCAAGGATATCGGGACGAATCCGCTTGAGCATTGATAGAAGTGCCGAGATTTCGCTCTCAGGCTTGGGAGCGTCCTCGACATGCTTACCATCCACCGTACGCGGCATGAGCAGGTAGTTTTCCAGATTGTAGTAGCCTACAACGATCTCCTTGGCCTCAAGAATCGGAAGGCCGAAGATGAAAAAAAGGAAAACCATTCGGCGCCATATCAACACGCCGTGAGTGATCAAGCGGGCTTATGAGGCTGCTTTTCCGCAGGTTCCTTGACCTCGATCTCAGCAGTGGACTTGTGAATTTCGCGCTCAAATTCATCCCGAGCACGTTTGAACTCACCCAGACTCTGTCCAATTCCTCGAGCAAGTTCCGGAAGTTTTTTAGCTCCGAAAAGAAGCAGCACGATCACGAGAATAAAAACAATTTCAGGCCAACCGGGCATAGAGAGGGCAAACAATGGATTGCTCATGGTTGAGAGTCATTACGCCGGATATCTAGAGAATGCAATTTAATTGATTGTTCAGATGCAGTTCCGAATCCTTGCAGGATGTTAAGTTTGGCTTGGTGAGAGTCGCTCTTATTTTTAAATGGCACTGCACCTCATTTTCATAAAAAGTCCACTTTTCATGAAGTGCGCTCGATGGATGATTTTGGGACTTTTTGCTTTCTGGGCGGGGAGTTTGGCCAGCGCGGAAAATGGAAATTCGAACCTTGCGATCGATGCGGAGCCGATTTTGGAGCGCGACCAATTGATGGGCGAATGGTTTGGGGCTCGCCCGACGCTGTCTGATCGTGGCGTGGAGTTTCTTTGTGGTTATACGGCGGAGGTCTGGGGAAACACGTTGGGAGGTATGAAGGAAGGAAGCGTTTACACAGGTCTTCTTGTTTGTGGTGCGGAAATGGACCTAGAAAAGACACTCGGATGGAAGGGAGCCAGCGCAAGCTCAACCTGGCTTTGGTTGAGCGGACGCGATGCCAGCGAGGATCTCGTTGGGAATTTTCTCACGGTCTCCAATATTTCCGGTTTTAATACTTTTCGGATGTTTGAAGCATGGTTTCAGCAAAATTTGCTGGAAGAAAAACTTTCCATCCGCCTAGGCCAAATCTCAGCGGACTCGGAGTTTCTGGTTTCCGATTATGCCGGCCTCTTCATCAATGCAACGTTTGGCTGGCCTCCGATTGCCTCTATGAATCTTCCAGAGGGTGGTCCAGTGTTTCCGTTGGGAACCCTCGGCACTCGCATCGCTTGGAATCCGAACCACTGGTTTACTTATCAAAGTGCTGTTTTTCAGGGCAATGTTTTTGCCCAAGATGTGAATCGTCACGGTTTCCGTTGGCGTTTGGATTCTCAGACTGGAGTTACCATTTTCAACGAGGCCCAGTGTCGGTGGAATTCCGAGGAGTGCGCGACGGGCTTGGCTGGGCAGTTCAAGGCCGGGGCGTGGTTTCAGACGGGAACAAACGCCGATGCACTGGCGCAAACGACAAGTTCGGGCAATTCTGGATACTATGCTGTTATTGATCAAATGATCCTCCGAGAGGGTGCACCTCTTTCGGCTTCGCCCCAGAAATCCGATCAAGGGATTGCCTGCTTTAGCAGAGTGTCATTCACCCCTGCGGACCGAAATGTCGTTAATTTTTATTTTGATGCCGGAGTCACTTGCAAGGGCTGTATTCCGACCCGGGATGACGATACCGCAGGGCTGGGCTTTGGCATGGCGCATTTGAGCAGCGGAGCGCAGGCGTCGCTTGGAGATGAGAACGGGGGGGCGTTGAGTCCGGAGATGGTTGTGGAATTCACTTACCAATCGCAGATCACTCCATGGCTCGTCCTTCAACCCGATATCCAATACCTTATTAACCCCAGCGGCAGCAGCCGACTTAGTAACGCCCTAGTTATTGGGGGACGCGTGAGCATTGTTTTTTAAGTCCGGTCTGGCTCCGCTCAGGAAGGCGTCGAAGCGCTCCAAGCGGGAGTTGGAGCCTCAAAAGTGATGGCTTCGAACGTGAGCGGATGATTGAAGGTGAGTTTCCACGCGTGCAGACACAGGGGAGGGTCACCCACTGCCAGCGTCTGTCGGTTACCCAGAGCGTTTTCAGGCAAATAGACCGGGTCGCCACAAATCGGAAAACCCAGATGCCAGAGATGCAGACGAATCTGGTTCGTGCGACCGGTGAGAGGTCGAGCCTCGATCAAGGATGTGCCGTTGGCCTCTCGACGAAGCACACGAAAATCGGTGCGTGCAGGAAGGCCGTTGCTCTCATCAACCGATCGAGCCCCTACGATGGTTGGGGAATCCGCAATCGCGGCGGAACAGGAAAAGGAGTCGTCCGTTGGATTGCCGTAAACCCGGGCGAGATAGGTTTTTTGAACTTCGCCACGCTCAAATTGCGGTTGGACAATTTTCGCAAAGTGACGCGTGCGAGTGAAAACGACAAGGCCTGTGGTATTTGCATCCAATCGGTGAGCGGGGCGTGGTTTTTGCGGATGGTATGCCGTGTGGAGTATCGCTTGGAGCGTGTTGCGATTGAAGCGCCCGCTGGGATGGATCGGGAGGGGCGCCGGTTTGTTGAGGACCAGAATAGCCTCATCCTCGTGAAGGATGCCGATATCGACACTCACCTCGGGCTCCACTTCGGCAGGATTTTTTCGGTAAAATCGCTCCCCTGCCCTCACGAGGCGCTCGGGGGATGCAGGCCGGAAATCCGAATCCAAGAGATAGGATTGCTCAAAAATGCGTATCCAATTTTCGCGGGAAGTGTGGGAAAAAATACCGCAGATCGTTTCCAGAAGGGGGAGGCCAGAGGATTCTGGGGGAATGATAATCGGTCGAAAATTATCGCGCGGAGAACTGCCGGGGAGCGGGGCTGTGAACCGCTGGATCGCCTGCTCGCTTTGAGAAATCCTCGCAGCCATTGCTTCAGCGGGAGATTGGAAGCAAAAGGGACACGACTTCCCAGGAACATAACGTGGATTGTTTTGATCCTCCGCAGTCAGGGGCGAGAGGCAGCGGAAGCATTGGGAGGATTCCGTTTCACGCAGGGCGGGATCAACCCCCACGCGCTGGTCGAAAACAAAGCATTCGCCATCGTAATGCGCGCCGCCGCATTCCTCGAAATATTTGAGAATGCCGCCATCGAGCTGATGGATATTCCGGAAGCCTTGGCTTTCCATGTAGGGGCCCGCCTTCTCACAACGAATGCCGCCGGTACAAAACATGACCACGGGCTCATCTTTGAGTGACTCTGGAAGCTTGGCAACCGCCTTGGGAAAATCACGAAAATGGTCAATGCCAGCGGGGAGGGCTCCGCGGAATGTGCCGAGTTTGACCTCGTAGTCGTTGCGCGTGTCGAACAGCGTGAAACTCCGCCCCTCATCAATCCAGCGTTTGAGCTCGGCCGCCGAGAGTTTTGGGGAGGTTCTGCGAGCGGGATTGATACCATCCACACCAAAGGCGATGATTTCCTTTTTAATCCTCACGAGCATTCGGGAGAACGGCTGCTGACCACTCAAGCTAACCTTCGGGGTGAGGTCTTCGAGCCCGGGCAGAGCGCGGAGGGCCTCGATTAAGACTTCAATTCCTTCCTCCGAGCCGGCCACAAAAAGGTTGATGCCCTCGGGGCTCAAAAGGATTGTGCCTTTGAGTCCTTCTCTCCCGCAAAGATCGAGGAGGCGTTTGCGCTGAGTTTTGAGATCGCCCAACTCGGCAAATCGATAGGCGGCAATGTTTGTGATTTGTTTTGAAGCGGCCGTACTCACAGTTGCATCAAACCCCGCCGAATCGGCGGGAACGGGATTGGAAATCGTCCAACGCGGCGAGGAAGTCATCCCGACCAAAATCGGGCCAGTATTTTTTCGTGACGTGGATTTCCGTGTAGCTGAGCTGCCAGAGGAGGAAATTGGAAATCCGCATCTCCCCGGAGGTGCGGATCAGCAGGTCGGGGTCGGGAATGCCAGCTGTGTGAAGATGAGATTCGAATACTTGAGAGGTAATGGCCTTCGGATCCAACCTTCCCTCGGCCACCTCGTGGGCGAGGGATTGCACGGCATCGAGGATTTCGGTGCGGCCACTGTAGCTCAGGGCGAGGGTGAAGTGCAGCTTGGTATTCGCGGATGTCGCCTCCATCGCTTCGCGCAACTTGCGTTGACAGACGCTGGGGAGCTCGTGAATGCGGCCGATATGGTGGAGTCGTATCCCTTCGCGAACCATCTCATCACGCTTTTGATTCAGAAAATTTTCCAGCAGGAGCATGAGTCCATTGACCTCCAGCGCAGGTCGCTTCCAGTTTTCGGAAGAAAAGGCGTAGAGCGTGAGGTATTGCACACCGGTGTCCAAGCAAGCCTGCACGCAGCGCTCGATGGACTTCGAGCCGGCCTCGTGTCCAGCCAAGCGTGGAAACCCGCGCTGCTCCGCCCAGCGTCCATTGCCATCCATGATAATGGCAACATGTTTTGGGGGAGTGCTCACGATCAGAGGCGAATAGTCTGAGCGCGGGCGGGGCCAATACTCACGATGGAAAGTTTGGCACCGGTGAGCTCCGCAATTTTTTTAACATATGCACGGGCTTTGGGCGGAAGATCGGCAAATTTCTTGGCCTTCTCGGTGGATACCATCCAGCCCGGCATCTCGGTGAAGATTGGCTCGCAGCGGGCGAGTTGGTCAGAGTCGGTCGGGGGAAAATCCAGCACTTTGCCATCAAGCCGGTAAGCCACGCAGAGTTTGATCGACTCGACACCGTCAAGGCCATCGAGGTTGGTGATGGCGAGTTCATCGATGCCATTGAGAATCACGGAATATCTGGTCGAGACGGCATCGAACCAACCGCAGCGCCGGGCTCTTCCAGTCGTGGCACCGAATTCACGGCCCATCGCATGGAATCGATCGCTCAAGGCGTCGTCCTCCGTTGTGAAGGGCCCTTCGCCGACTCGTGTTGTGTAGGCCTTGAGAACACCAATGACCTTGTCAATCCGGTGAGGAGGTACTCCGCTGCCGGTGCAAGCGCCGCCAGAGGTCGTGTTGGAGCTGGTCACGTAGGGATATGTGCCATGATCGATGTCGAGGAATGTTCCTTGCGCGCCTTCAAACAGAATGCTGGCTTTTTTTTCCAAGGCCTGATGAAGAAAAACAACGGTGTTGGTAATGAAAGGACGGAGCACCTCGGCGGCAGCGAGTGTGTCGGCGATGACCTTCTTGGCATTCAGCGCGGGGGCGCCAAGGCTTTTCAGGAGCGCGTTGTTTTCTTTGAGGCGCTGGGAGAGTTTTTGCTTCAAGACATCGGGGAGCAGGAGATCGCCAGTGCGCAGGCCGGTACGTGAGGCCTTGTCAGCGTAGGCGGGGCCAATACCTCGCTTGGTTGTACCGATTTTTTTTGTGCCTTTCTGGTTCTCGCGGAGGCCGTCGAGAGCTTGGTGATAGGGAAGGACGAGGTGGGCGGTGTCGCTGATGAGAAGATTTTTCTCCACCTTCACGCCGCGTTTGCGAAGACCTTCGATTTCGCCGACAAGGGCGACGGGGTCGAGAACGACTCCATTACCGATCACGCAGGTCTTGGACTTGCGCAGGATGCCGGAAGGAATGAGATGAAGAACGTATTTTTCACCTCCGATGACGATCGTGTGCCCAGCATTGTTGCCGCCTTGGCTGCGGACAACGATGTCGGCTTCATCCGTGAGGAAGTCGATGATTTTTCCTTTTCCTTCATCGCCCCATTGGGCGCCGACGAGAATCGAGTTTGGCATAATATGAGTGTTCTACTTTGGGATAGGTGGATTGAGTGGCAAGTGAAAAGACCGCGTGGTATCAGGGACGACGTTCGCGGATTGAAGTGAGGATATCTGCCGTGACCTCGGCAAGCGGCTTGGCGCCGATATTGCCTTTGCCATGCAAGCGCACGCTCACGCTGCCAGATTCCATATCGCGGTGGCCGATCACGAGCATCGTGTGCACGCGGGCCTTCTCGGCATCGGCGATCTTGGCTTTCACTGGATCGGATCCAAAATCTGCTTCCGCACGCACCATTTGCTTGCGGAGTTCGTTGACGATCGGTTCGGCGTAAGCGATCAAGGCCGGGTCGTCGTTCAGCGTGAGCACGCGCACCTGCTCGGGCGCGAGCCAGAGCGGGAAATTGCCGGCATAGTGCTCAATGAGAAATCCAATAAATCGCTCATGAGTGCCCAGCGGGGCGCGATGGATGCAAAGCGGCGTCTTTTCCGTGTTATCACGGTCGCGGTAATGGAGGCCAAACTTGGCGGGAACTGCAAAATCAACCTGATTCGTGGCGATTGTGAATTCGCGCCCGATGGCGCTCCAGACTTGCACGTCGATTTTTGGCCCATAGAAAGCCGCCTCGTTTGGCACTTCAATAAAATTGATGCCGCTTTCGATAAGAACATTGCGCACCATATCCTCCGTCTTTTTCCAAAGCTCAGGTTCGTTCACAAACTTCTGCCCGAGTTTCTCGGGATCATGCGTGGAGAATCGCATCTGATATTTTTCCAATCCAAAGACTTTAAAATACTCGAGGTACATTTCATTCACTGCACGGAACTCTTCGGCAAATTGCTCCTCCGTGCAGTAAATGTGCGCATCGTTCATGTTCAGCGAGCGCACACGCATCAGTCCAAAAAGCTCTCCGCTTTGCTCGTAGCGATAGCAACACCCGTACTCCGCAAGGCGCAGAGGGAGGTCACGATAGCTGCGGGGTTCCGCCGCAAAAATGCGATGGTGATGCGGGCAGTTCATCGCCTTGAGATAGTATTTATCGGCTTCTCCGAGTTCCTTCAAACGCGTGCTTAAAGAGATCCACTCACGAAACGCTTCCGCAATTTCGGGACTGGCGGAACCGCCTGCGATGGACTCGCGGACGATATTCATTTTTTCGGAAAGGATGGCCGATGACATCCTCTGAGCATAACCATCAAGCGTTTTGATGGCACTCCAAAATTCATGGCGCCTGTGCAATTTTTACCACTTGCAGGCGGCTACTACCGGCCTTCACTCAAGAAAAATCAAACCCTCTGGGAGAGGTGTTTTGATGTTTGCCCTCAGCCGACTGAGGAGGCTGTAGAGGCCAAAAAATGTGCGATTGAGATAAATGGTGTCGGCCGATCCCCTTTCCCCTCGCATGCCGCGAAGGGTGTTGTTTTTGCGGTTCTCCTCCCCAAATTCATAGATGGCCTCCATGAAGGCGGGGTTTCCGAAATCGAAAGTTCCATGCCGGAATGGAAGGGCGAGAAGAGAGAGGGATTTTTTGCAAAGCCCCAAAAGATTGGCGCGCTGAGCGGGAGTATCCGACGGGAGAATAATGGCCATGGAC
>CANMQB010000112.1 GCA_947499885.1 Spartobacteria bacterium | reverse complement strand
AAGAAAAGTTCGCGGGCTTTGCCCACCCACATGGCATACATGCCGAAATAGACATTGCCCACGGAGTTGGTATCCGCATACGTGGCAATGAGCGTGTACACGAACCATTTGTCTTCAAAATGGCCCCCGAGACTGTGTTGAGATGCTTCAGGATCGAGCACGGTGACTGGGCTGGCCATGCTTACGGCGCTTTCCGGACGAGCGAGGATAGCTGACGGCACCGCACTATCCAGCTCTGCGGCGTCGCTCACAAATTCCTCCGAGGAACTGGGCTTAAGCAACAGCCAGATCACGTAGCCCAGCGGTAGCAGCGACCCCACGATCTGCAGGCTTGGCGAACGCAGAAAGTAGCCAAAGGAAAAAATGACCACTGCGATGCTGCCGATGCAGAACATTTTCACCTGAGGAATCGCATTGGCCGGGCTCAAGATGAAGCAGCGGGCAATGGCGAGGATCGAGTAGCCAACAAAAAACGTGGCGTAAAAAATCATAAAAAATTCCAGCTCGAAGCGGAGCATGACCCCTGCCACGGCCACGATGCCCGCGAGCAGGAAGGCTGGAATGGGCGAGGTCAAAAGCTTGGGTGGAACGAGTGAAAAGATCGGGTGGTTGCTGGTGCTTGCATTCGACTGCAGGAACCACTTCAGGGCGATGTAGCCGCTATCGAGCGTTGTGAGGATGCAAACGCCGATGAAGATGGCGTAGGCTGCGAACGTCCAGCTCGTGCCCCCGGAGAAGACCATCGTGAGTACTTCCTGGCCGTAGTTGTGACCGGTAATTCCGAGTCGAATGAACTCGGCCGCTCCCCAGTTGAGAGCCCACAACGTTGTGAGGCCATGCCAGAGGATCAAACCCAAAAAGAGAGCCGAGCCGATGATGTATCCCGCAGCGATGGATACTCGCTCGCGGTGCATCTGAATGGCTCGCTGCCATTGCTGGAGATCAAGCCATGGGCCCACAAGAAAACCTATGATGATCGGAACTGCGTAGCCCCAGTAGTTCCAGTCATTCGTCGGCAGCTTCGGAAAAGCCAGCGGTCCCGTGCCTTTTTCAAAAGTATAAACCGAAAGAATCACCATCGCCGGAGCAAGCAGCAAAAAAAGGACGCCGTGGCTGAATTTGATGCGTTTGATGTCGAATTCCTCTCCAAATAAAATCGCTGCAGAGAGGATGACCAACATCGTGAGTGGCAAATAAAGCAGCTCGGGCCGCAAGCCCAGAGGCTGCCACGCATAGCGGATGAATGCGAATATCGTGAGAGTGATCGTGAGCAGTTGATAAAGAAAGAAGACGAGACGGAAGGGCCTCGACCAAGAGGTGAAAAATTTTCCCAACGACTCGGATCCAGACTCCCTCCGTGCCAAGTGGTGCGTAACCAAGCCGAAAATGAGAAGGCCCAGAAAATTTGGGATCGCAAAAGTGAGTAGCCCGAAGAGCCCGAACTGGGTGGTAAATTGAACCGAGAAGAACAGTCCAAGTCCCCACATCCAAGACAGCGCGATCGAAATGCCCCAAAGCACGGTGCCAAGAGCGCGGGGAAGTTGAAAGGGAATCGTTTTAGCCATGAAGCTCATATTCATACAGCGGCCTCAAGAAACTCGCAACCTCTTCGGTAGCGCTCCCTCTTGCCAGGCGAGTTCCAATCGGCTTCGAATCTTGACTTCCGCAGCGGCAGGAAAATGCGAATCTGCGTGCCATTTTTCCTCCCGCGTCGGGTTGTTCTCCCAGTAAGCTCGTTTTATGCAGTTTTTGGTGTTTTTTTTGGTCGGAATTGTCGGAAAATTCAAAAAAGTTGGCTCGCTTTATGCTCCTGCAGAACCACTATATATTGTGGTAGTGGAAAATTTTTACACAATATGGAGATTTTTTTTGACTTTTTGAGGTGTTAAAAATAAAAGTTGCACTCACCTGCCCGCTCATGCCGTAAATTGCAAGCGGAGAGGCCTGCAAACAGAGGCACATCCCACTCAATTCTTTTCAAAAAAATGACCACAACCACCATCACCCTCGGAGACCGCCAGTTCATACTGGATCGCGATAAGGCCGAAGCCGCATTCGCAGCCAAGCGCGTCATCAACGGACGCCAAACCATGTTTTTCAACATCCTTCCCCTGAAATACACGTGGGCCTACGACCTCTATAAAAAAATGAAGGCGAATCACTGGGAGCCCGAGGACGTGCCGATGCAGAAGGATTGTGAGCATTGGCGCGATACCAGCGGGATGATTTCCGATGTGGACCGATGGATCATCAAGATGGGGATCGGTTATTTTTCCGCTGCGGAAGGGATCGTCGGCGACAATATCCTCCACGTTATTCGCGAGGCTGTCACTGCCCCCGAGCTCAAACTCGTTCTGGGTCGCCACGCGCAGGAGGAAAACATTCACGCCGACTCGCTGGTGTACATGATCAGTTCGCTTGGCATCAATCCTCACGAGTGCGAGGCGATGTTTGAAGACGTGAAGACGATCAAGAACAAGACCGATTTCGTCGTGAGCAACAGCCGTGCGCTTCGCCGCGACATGGATATGAATGACATGGAGAACAAACTCGCTCTTGCGAAGAATATTTTCCTTTTTGGCCAGTGCATGGAGGGAACCCAGTTTTACGGACTCTTCGGCATGGTTCTCGCCCTTTATCGCCAAAACAAATTTCCCGGCATCGGCCAGATGTTCAGCTACACACTGCGCGACGAGTCGAACCACATCGAGTTGCTCCGCCAACTTTTTCAGGATCTTGTCGATGAAAATCCCGAAATCTGGACCGAGGAATTCCGCGAAGAGTTGCGCTCCACCATGGCGGAAGCCATTGCGCTCGAGAAGCAGTTCATTCGTGACTGCCTGCCGGTTGCTGCCGTGGGTCTCACGGCCGATGAGTTCGGACGCTACATCGACTACATCGGCGACCGCCGTCTCGTTGGTGTCGGCCTCGAGCCCCTGCACAAAAATTTGGAGAACCCGCTCCCTTGGCTGTCCGAGATGATGGAAATCAAAAAGGAGACGAACTTCTTCGAAGGGCGAGTCACCGAATATCGCCGCGGCATCGACCTTGCCGGGGTAAGCGACGACGAACTCTAAAAACCCTCCACCCCAGAAAAAAACACATGCCACGAAACCTCTCACTTGACGAAGACATCGCTCTGAAGCGCCTTGTCACCATGCCGCGCGACCAGAAACCCGATTTCTCTTGGCGCGAATCTCTTGCCGTACCGACGCATCCCCTCACTGGTATTACGGTGACGCGTACGAACGGCGACGAGCAGTCGTTTAACCTCTCCGATGTGGCTGATGAGATCGGAGAAGCTCTCACCGATTTGCTGCTTTCCCGCGAAGAGAAAAATATCTTCAACGAGCAAAATCGGGGTTTCGTTGCCAACGTGGCTCATTCTGTGGCTCTCAGCCTTGCGGAGCAGGCGCAAAAGGGCGGTTCTCTGCGTCTTTCCGAACACGACCTCTCCCTCTTGATCGAAAAAGCCCTCATCGAAAACGATGCTCACGATGTGGCAAAAAGTCTGGTTTTCAAGCGGTCGATTCGCTCGGGAAGTTCATCTCCGCTCGCTCTGGAGGCTGAGCAGCTGAATGTTCGCTTGATCCGTCGCAATGGATCGGTTGTGCCTTGGATGGAATCCAAGATCGAAGCGGCCTGCCGCCGTGCATTTCTCTCAATGAAGGAAAATGCCGAGGCCGCAGCCGCCATTGCTCGAGGTGTGAGCGATCGCGTTCGCACACGCGACTCGGCATTCGTCCACATCGAGGACGTACAGGATCTCGTTCAAGAGGAGCTCATGCGCCAAGGCTATTACAAAGTGGCTGAGAGCTACATTCTCTACCGGGCCCAGCGCGCCAGCCACCGTGAGGAAGTGGTCAAAACCGAATCCGAAGCCGAGACCACCGATTTGCAGGAATCGCTCATCATGGTCACGATGCGCGATGGTCAAAGCGTTCTTTGGGATGGTTCCGAACTCCGCAAGCGCATTCAGTTTGCGATGATCGGGCTAGATTTCAATCTCGATGCGCTCCAGATCGAGCGCGAACTCCGCCGCTCACTTGCCACCGAGGTGACGGAGGACATCCTGAAAAACACAGTCATCCTCAACGCGCGCACCCTCATCGAGCGTGATGCGGATTTCGCCAAATTTGCCGCACGTATCATGCTTTCCTATATCTACGAGGAAGTCCTCGATTGGAAAATCCAACGCGATGGCATCGAAGGGCTTCGTGACGCCCATCGCAAGGCCTTCAAGAGTTATCTCAGGACGGCTGTCAGCATCGAGCGTTTGACGCCGAAGCTTCTTGGCTACGACCTCGATCTTTTAGCCGATGCCCTCGACCCTACGGCCGATATGGATTTCGATTTTCTTGGTATCCAGACGCTCTACGACCGCTACCTCATCATCGACAAAACCAAAAAAACTGTGCGTCGTCTGGAAACCCCGCAATTTTTCTGGATGAGGGTTTCCATGGGCCTCTTCATGGAAGAATCCTCCAAACGCGAGGATTGGGTGATCCGGCTTTACAACCTCTACAAGAGCCGCCGCTTCTGCTCCAGCACGCCGACTCTCTTCAACTCTGGCACGCTCCACAGCCAGCTCTCCAGTTGCTATCTCTACAAAGTGGACGACTCGATTGAGTCAATCATGCAGCGCGGTATCGCTGAGAACGCCTACTTGTCAAAATGGGCAGGTGGCCTCGGAGGCTCATGGACAGCGGTTCGCGGCACTGGCAGCTACATCAAGGGGACTAACGGCGAGAGCCAAGGTGTCATTCCTTTTCTCAAGCTCCACAATGATCAGCTCGTGGCCGTTAACCAAGGCGGCAAACGCCGAGGGTCCGGCTGCGCCTACCTCGAGACCTGGCATAATGACGTGGAAGACTTCCTGCAGCTTCGCCGCAACACGGGCGACGACCGCCGGCGCACGCACGATCTCAACACGGCAAACTGGGTTCCTGATCTCTTCATGAAGCGCATGGAGAATCGTGAGAATTGGAGTCTCTTCCGCACGAACGATGTCCCCGACTTGCACGATGCCTATGGGCGTAAGTTTGAGGAGCGCTACGTCCACTACGAAGAACTTGCACGTGAAGGAAAAATCACTTCCAAGGAGGTCCCTGCAATTGATCTTTGGAAGGAAATGCTCCGGATGCTTCTGGAGACAGGGCATCCTTGGATCACTTTCAAAGACCCTTGCAACCTTCGCAGTCCACAAGATCACATCGGCGTTATTCATTCTTCGAACCTCTGCACGGAGATCACCCTGAATACCAGCGAGGACGAGACGGCCGTTTGTAATCTTGGCTCTATTGTTCTTAACACGCACATGAAAGCCGACGGATCTCTGGACCATGAAATGCTTCGAGAGACAATCCATGTCGCCATCCGTGCGCTTGACAACGTGATCGATATTAATTTCTACCCCACCGAGGCCGCCAAGCGTTCGAATGTGCGCCATCGTCCCATCGGGCTTGGCGTGATGGGCCTGCAGGACTCCCTCTTCAAACGCAACATGAGCTTCGCAAGTGCTGAGGCTGTGGATTTCAATGACGAGTTCATGGAAGCCATCGCGTACCATGCCTACGCCGCATCCAGCGACCTTGCGGCAGAGCGCGGGGCTTACAGTAGCTACCGAGGTTCAAAATGGGATCGTGGCCTGCTGCCGCAGGATACCATTGACCTCCTTGAACGTGAGCGTGGTGTTAAGATTGACGTGCCGCGTGGTGGCCGCATGGATTGGTCTCCTGTGCGAGAAAAAATCAAGAGGCAGGGAATGCGCAATTCCAATGTGATTGCCATTGCCCCTACAGCGACGATTTCAAACATCATGGGCACCACACCCTGCATCGAGCCGAATTATAAAAACCTCTACGCCAAAGAAAATCTCGGCGGTAAGTTCACCATGCTCAGCACCGAGCTCGTTCGGGATCTCAAAAAAATCGGCAAATGGGACACGCGCATGCTCGAGCAAATCAAATATTTCGAGGGTGAACTTGGTAATATTGAGGATATTCCCGTCGCCATACGCGAGAAGCACCGCACTGTCTTTTCTATTCCATTCGACTTCGTTATCGATGCCGCCGCGCGACGTCAGAAGTGGATCGATCAGTCGCAGTCGGTGAACCTCTTCATTGGCGAGCCGGATATGAAGATCGCCAGCCATATGTATCGCCGCGCTTGGCACACCGGCCTTAAGACCACGTATTATTTGCGCACACTCGGTGCCTCCAGTATTGAAGGCCCGACCACCAATGTGAAAAAAGAACTTCGTGGCGTCGTGGCCGGTCCCAAACTCGAGCACACGGCTGAGGCGAAAATGGCTTGCTCGATCGAGGCAATGCGCAATGGTGGCGAGTGTGAGGCCTGCCAATAAGACTAAGCCCTAAGCCTTACCAACACCACCTAACCCTTAATATGTCTCTCGAAACGCCTCAACTCCCTGCCCTCGGAATTCTTGCAAACCTCGACAAAGATGATGTCAAGGACTTTGCTTCCTACGGTGCCTTCAAATCCGTAGATGCAGGCTCGGTGATTATCGAACAGGGCCAATCCCATGGTAAACTTTTCGTGATCATTAGTGGTATTCTCGAAGCTCGTCGAACCGATCAAGGCGATGACATCCTCCTCGGGCAGTTGCAGGCAGGCGAGTGGATGGGCGAAGTCGATCTCTTTGATCCGCTTGAAGCCGTTTGCTCGGTGGTGTCCATCGAAGAGTCGCAATACTGGGCAATCACCCGCGAAAATCTAGAGGAGTTCATTAATAATCACCCCGCCTCAGGCATCCTTCTTCTGATTGGCCTCGCCACGACTCTCAGCCGCCGGATTCGAGATGTAACCAAGAAATTTGTTGAACAGACGGAGCTGAACAAAAATCCAAGAATCTCTCTTTGATCTATAAAGCTTTGGCCGGTCGATTTGAGGTAAGCGAACAATTTCCTATCCTTGGGGGTTTGATGGTCTTGAATCGCTCTTTTTTTAAACAAAATCCCCTACCGCTTGGCGTCGCCGTTCATGGCATCTGGAAAAAAAAGGCTTGATGCGACTCTCGTTGAGCGCGGCCTTTTTCAGACGATAGACCAAGCGGCGAGGGCCATCATGGCTGGCCAAGTTTATCTCAAGGGGCAGCCGATCTCCAAGGCGGGAACTTCTGTTGCGCCAGATGCGGATATTTCCCTTGCTGTCCAAGAGAAATACGTCGGCCGTGGAGGCTTCAAACTGGAGGCGGCTTTGGATCATTTTCGCATTGATCCGACGGGTCTCGTCTGTGTGGACATCGGAGCCTCCACAGGCGGGTTTACGGACTGCCTGCTGCAGCGTGGAGCCAGTCTCGTTCACGCTGTGGATGTCGGGCACTCCCAGCTCCACTGGAGGCTGCGTGCCGATCCGCGAGTGCGATGCCGCGAGGGGCTCAATGCCCGTTTTCTTGAAGACGGAGATCTTCTGCCTTCTCCCATGATGGCTGTTGGAGACGTTAGTTTTATTTCCCTCACGGTCATCCTGCCAGGTGTTTTCCGAATTCTTCCTGAAGGCTCGGAGGCTGTTTTTCTCATCAAACCTCAATTTGAGGCGCCGAAGGGTTCAGTGCCTCCGGGCGGAGTCGTTCGAGATGAGAGCCTGCGCCTTGCCTGTATTGAAAAAATCAGGAACTTCGTTGAGCAATCTGGCCAGACTTGGCTTGGCTGCATCCAGTCACCTATCACCGGACGTGATGGAAACATTGAGTATCTCTCCCACATCAAGCGAGTGGGGGCCTCACTTCCGATAACTTAGAAGTTGAAATTGAAGCTCGTGTCGAAGCGCGTCTGAAGCTCCTCGTTGTTTGCTTGTCCTGTGGAAAGAGTGAATGTGTTTTGCCATGCGAGCCACTCGCGAATGCGCCAGTAGAGAGAGGCATTGGCAAGCCAGTAGGACGAGGGACCCTCAACAGGGTCTGGCAAATTTTCGCTGGTCAGTGAGACGTATTCAGATTGCTCATAACCGCCGGATACCGAAACGCTGATGCCTTTCAGCAACTGCTGCCCGACTGTGCCCAAGAAACCGCGTGTTATGTTGTATTGGTCGGGAGAGAGGCTGGAGAAGCCTTGGTTCTGGTACACGGAGAGAGAGAGGCGCGTCTTCTCTCTCACATCCCAGCCAGCTAGCAAGCTGAAGTTCGGCCTGATATCTGCGCCTTGCATTCCAAATTTTGCCTTGAAGTAGGTTTTCTCCGTCGGGTTGTAATTAACTCCCACGGTGTAGACGGGTCTCACCCCAGTGTATTCAGGGTCGGGAATATTTTGATCCAGTACGTAGCCTACGCCTCCGCCAGCATCCACGGAAAGCTTTGGCGCGAGTTGGTAGGTCACCATGAGCATCGAATCAA
>CANMQB010000111.1 GCA_947499885.1 Spartobacteria bacterium | reverse complement strand
AGTTGGCGCTCGTTGAGCAGGGGTCTGATTTCGGAGAATTTGGCTTGGAGAGTTACTTGGTCGATCATCATTCCAAGCCTGCCATGGACTCGCAAAAAATGCGACAGTTATTTTTGCGTGATTCCTTTCCGGAGGCTTGCGCTCCGCTGATAGTCACGGTGAAGGGATTGATGGCATCGGTTCCGGCTGAGAAGAAACCCTCATCCGCAGCGGTCATGCCGGTGGAAAAGGTGCCAGCAGTTCCAGCAGCCGTAGTATTCCAGAAAGAATCCACGCCCCATGTTCCGTTCGGGGTCGCCCCGGCGCCGGTGGTCGCGCCGTTGCTGTCCCAGTACAAGGAAGCGGCGGGAGCAATTGGCATGAGCGCGACGAAGGCCGTGATCGCGAGAACAAGTCGTCTTGCGGGAGCAGCTGTTTGGGACGTGTTCATGGGTTTTAGGTGTTAAGGGGGGGCTACGGTGTTACTATTTCAGAAGACGAGTGAGTTTGTTCAGAGACTCGTCACTCACGAAGGAGTCCCAAACAATGATTTGAGAGAACGGAACGGGCGGCGTTTCCTTTTGATAAGAACCGCCGATGATAACCATGCTGGCCGCGTCTCCAACGGCGCCTGCAACCAGTGTGCCTTCATCCGCAGCTGCCGGATCGGGCGGAGCAAGAAGCCGCCAATCCACAACTTGGGCGCCGCTGTCGTCTTTCCAGCGAACAGCAAGCCAGTACCAGCGAGCGGGCTGAAGTTCGAGGCCCGGCTTCGGGCGGGATTTGCCTGCCTCATCCGCAATGAGTACCCTCAAGAGGCGATTCACAATGGAAACTTCGAGGGGTGTCGGCACGCCTGCTGGTCCACGCGAGAACAAGCTAATTTTTGCAGGTTTGTCTTCTTCTGGTTCTGGAAAGCTCGATGGCGTCTGAAAGAGGAGGACGACGGTGCCCTGCGGGGAGCAAGCGATAGGAGTGCCGGTGGAGGCGACCAGCATGGAAGAATTCGGGGAATTTACCGGATCTGTCACAAACCCACTTTGCCCCTCCCAATATCCTGCGGCAGGAACAAGTTTCGCGCCGCGCACATCCAATCGGCCCGGAATTTCAGATCCGAGATTTTCATCCCCCTTACCTTGCAACCAGAAAACGGGGCCGTCTTTCGAAGCACTCACCACGGCTTGATTCCAGCCTGCGGGTTTTGGATTCGCATGGGCGTGTTGCGTGAGTCCTTGGAGTGCGATCGCAACAGCCAATAGGAAAAAATGAGGCCGCTTGACGAAGCGGGTCACATCGAGGAGAAAAATAAGTTTAGTCATGATTGTCTTGAATGAGTAGGGGGGAAGACCGAGAGCTGTTTGAGGTTCCCCTTAATATGTAAATACTTTTCTGATTTTGCAAGAAAAAATGAGGAAGGCAGGAATTTTTTACCAGCTATAAAGTATCTTTCTAGGCGCGAGTTGACGAATCGCCGATGGGCCATGGAACAACGGGGCCCCGCACCGACGCGTTGATTTGCGCAATCCGGAGGGAATCGCCCCCCCTACCCTAGAAGATTGCTCGGAAGAATTGGGGCAAAGCGAGCAAAAAGAGACACATGGAGCCTTCTAACTAAAATGTCTTATCATTCTACTTGCAAAAACTTTATCTAACAAAAAAAGACATAGAGCACGGGTCAAGGATGAATTCGCTTCCGAATCAGACAGGGCACAAAGAAAGCCTACCGCAAGCCAGCTTGAAGGGACTTTGCTTTTTTCCAGCAATCCCAGTCGACCGAGACCATCCGTTACTACTTTCCTTATCACCGCACACGGCGCGTGGGTTGCGAAAAATGAGCCGTTGCTGTGGCATAGTCAAATCGTGGAAAGAATCATGCCTCTTCGATGAAGAAGGAGCGCCAGCAAGAGACTCCTCTCGTTGCACGCGCGGAGCGAATGCATTTCGGGTACCGGATTGCTGAAAGGTAGTTGGAGGGAGTCCCATTTTGATGGGACATTTTACTGAGCCAAGCGCTGCCGGGTCTCTGGCGGCAAATGGGAAGTTGATATCCAATGGCGTGCGGCAACGGCGTCCTGCTTGATCCAATCGCGGGCCAGATTTTCCATCTGATGGACCCTCGACTTCTGGTTGGAGATCATCGCCGCCCAAGACAGAGCGGACTCGGGATTTTCAATAGCGATTTGGTTCAGGATTGAAGTGATGGCTAAATCTTTTGCCGGGCCTGCAGGCTGCCGCGAGAGCCAATTCGCGGCGGCTTCGGCGTCCTTCACCGCCCACTCTTCAACAACCGCCTCCATGGCCTGACCGCGTTCGTTTTCGGCAAGCCGCTCGGTATACTGCGCGGCGGCCTCAGGCGCCGAACCTGCCCACTGCAAGACAGCTTGCTGGATGGCATCTTTGCGTTCATCGGCATCGGTCAGCGTGGCCGACCACTGAATGACGGCTTCGGGGCTCACCTGGCTCCAGCCCGATGCAAGCGAACTGATTGCGCTTGCTCGATCGGGTGCCGAGAGCCCATTCAAGGCAGCCAGAGCCTTCTGGGGATCTTGGGCGCTCCATTGGGAGAAGACCGAGTTGAGCGAATTCCGACGGGCATCCCCCTCCGGCAAGCGGCGCACCCATGATAGGATTTCCTCTTTATTTCCTTTTTGCACCCACTGGAAGACAACGCTTGGAGCGGCCTCAGCCATGAGGCGACTTGGCGGAAGGAGGGCAAGTGCGGCGGCGGCTTCCGAGGGATTCTCCCGCGCCCATGAAGAAAAGATATGCTTGACTGTTTGTTGAAAATGATCTCCGGGAGGCATGTGCTCGAGCACAGCATCGAAGAGCTCCTGCCGGTTTCCTGACAGGTTCCTGCTCATCTCGCTGAATAAATCCGACCGCATACTCGAATCCTGCACCCCGATGGTATACTGAAGTGCTTCTGAAAAATCGCGGCGCGCCCACTCACGAACCGCCCCACTAACGACCAAGGGACGCATGTCGGAATCTGGAATTTCGAGTGCGGCCTTGAGAGCTGCCTGAGGATCAGATTGAGACCATGCGTTGATAACTGTTGCACGGAGATGCTTCGCCGACGAGGGAAGCGTGAGGGCGTATTTCCACGCGGCCTGAGGATCACTCTCGGCGAGGCCCCTCATGAGAGCGTGTGAGGCCTGATCCGCGGCACGACCCGTCAATCTCGCCGTCGCCGACTTGGCTCCCTCCGGGTCTTGTTTCACCCAAATGCTGAAAAGTTCAGCCACCGTGTTATCGTTTCCTTCTGTGTCCTTTCTTGCTGTCGCCAGCTCCAAGGCTCCCCAAGGGTCTTTTTGAGCAAGAGCCCTGATCGCCTGAGAGAGCATCTGGCGTTTATGGTCCGGATTCTCGATGGCATCGAGCATTGTCATGGCGCGTGCAGGATCGTTTTGCGAGATCGATGAAACAACCGCTGTTATGGCTCTTTGGCGGGCAATGCCGGGCTTCATGGAATGGGCGAACTGCCACGCAGCCTGAGGATCCTTCTCTGCGAAGACCTCCATGGCAAGGCCCCATCCTGGATCGGACCCTTTTTCCTGAGAGGCTGCCATCTCAGCGACCATCTTGGCTGTGTCGGATACACGGAGACGGTCGATAATGTTTAGATGCTTTCGAAAAAAGTCACGGGCATGAGGGAAGCTCTTCGCTCCGGCGATCTCGGCCCGGAGTTGCTCGATCGTGATCGGTTGAGTGTCTGGACGGATTTCATACCCCCCGACCGATGCGCTGCCGTGAGATTGGAGCGATTCCGTGACGAGGGATTTCGATGGTGCCGTCGCGTCTGGAACAATTAGCTCACGACCCGTTCCCAAGCGGCCCACCGCTAAACCTGCAACAAAACCAGCGAAGAGCGCAAAAATCAGCGGTTGTCTGGGGACATGCAACAGACGGGAAAGCATAAGACTCCCTCGAGTAGACGATCATAAAAAAACAATGTAAATATTTTCTTTATTCTAAAAATTGTGACCCGATCCGAAACCAGTGAAACGCTACGAAGACCTATGAACCCGGATGGCTTATTCTGTCTTTTTGCACTCGTGCTGTATGTCCTCAACAGCTAGATCGTAAAGAGTGGTCATTTTATTTTTGTGTGTTTTCGAAATTTTTAGGAGCCAAACAAAGATCCTATCGCATTTTGAAAACACGCCACCGAACAAGACCAGAAGGCCCACCACACTGGCAAAGTTAGTCATTTGAAAGTCTCCACCGACAGCCCGCACAGACAGGGTGGTGATGCAATACGCCATCCCTCCGGTGATTCCAAGGCGGACCAAATCGCAGAGGCAACCTAGCCTGGTTTTCTTCATGGTTTCGTTGGTTCAGCAGAATGATAATGAGTAAGAAATTGGAGGTGGGATAGCACTGCGAGTGCCTTCTTAAACGGACCTTCGAGCGATCTTTCCGAAACCTCTACAGGCCGATTGGCCAGACATTGCATCTGCCACAGTTCAAATTTTCCATCCATTTTTAGACGAGGTGATATTTTTAAAATAAAAAAAATTGACGCCGCAAAGTAAATACTTACAGATAAGCTGAACTATGTCCACAAAACCCCTCACCCGCCCAGACCTGAATTGTCGTTATCCTAAGCCAACCAGCAATCGAAGACTGCGATTGCCCATGCGGTTCGCGAGCATCTTGGCGCTGATCGGGGCGCTCGGAACAAGCAGTGCCGACACAAAGACCTCGGAGGCAAAGGAAGATGTCGCGTTGGGGGTTGCCAGCGTGACAGTGGTGAACCAAAGCGAGAAACCGGTGTATGCAACAACGCTCAACCTCCCGGCTGATGCGGCAGCAAAAGCAGCGGGAGTCGGGGCCGATGTGCCTCTCGAACTTGTGCGGGAGGATGGCACGGCGATGGCACTGGTCCAGCAAAAGTCGAATGGCAACGAGGTTCTTCACGCGATGGTTTCCTTGCAGCCTCGCGAGCGAATGGAATTCAATATCCGGAAGGCAAAAGCGTGGGGAGCGCCAGGCGCCACGGCCGCATTTGATACACAGAGCGGCTCTGGATCTTTGAGCAACGGAATCCTCACCCTGGCTTATGCCGACGGAACGTGGTCCCTCGCCTATGCGGGGAACGTGGAGGCGAAGATATGCCAAAATAACCGTCTGGATTTCTGGCTTTCGGAAGAGCGGCATGGTCGTTTGCTCGGCATCAATGAGGACAAGCTTCGCGAGATGAATCTTCTGCGCTCGACCGAAAATGCGACCTTGGTGGATAGCCGGGCAACGGCCAACCCGGATGGTTCGGCAACCCTTGTTCTCGCCCACCGCTTCCCGGCGCTTGGAGAAAATGTCATCTGGGAGGAAACATTCACACTTCAGGCCTCCGAGCCTTTGCTGATCTACAAGAACCGCTGGACCTGCGCGGATGACCGGACGCGATATGTGTCTTATGTCGATTTGGGAGCCGCACTGAAGGGCGACTTCGGCCCACTCCTTCAGGGCAAGCTCCGGTTCTTGTATGACATCCCTACCTCGGGCAGCGAAAAAACTGCCTCGGGGATCAGTGTCGCCAACACGAACAAGACGAGCACGGCTGGCCCACGGATTTTGCTTTCCGGAAAAAATAATGGCTTTACCCGGGTTTCCTGGCGCAATGAGCGCTGCTGGGTTGGTGTCGATTCCGAGCTTGGAAACGGCCTGGCCTTTTCCACACTCAAGGATGCCTATGTGCGCTTCATTCCTGGCAACACAGTTTGGGCCGTAAGCAATACAGGCTACCTCATCCGTCTGATTGATGATGTGCAGGAAAATCAGCCTTACGCATTCAGCAAGGAGAAGCCACTTGAAGTCGGATTTGCCATTGCGGCGACTTGCGGAGAGGTCGGCATTTGGAACCAAGGGCGAAATCTTTTCAAAGCGGTGACAAGCCAAGTATCCCCCACCGTGGGTGATGCCTGTGCGGTCTATCTCAACGGGCAACCGCTGAAGCCCGGTGAATCATCGCGCGTCACGGCGGATGCCAAGGACAAATCGGCATTCCTCGCGGATGGCTCCACGCTCAACGCTCACTTGGAAACCGATTTCACTCGCCCGTTTCATCTCCAGGCAAAGGTCTCGGCTGCCACGCCAGAGAATCCGCTGAAAATTGTGGCGACCTCAGATGCAGGCGAAGCGTTCACAGTGGCGACATTCGATGGGCCGGGAGAAAAGACGGTTGATTTCACAGGAATCACGGGTTGGCTGAGCAGCCGCAGAGTTTATGATCTCGAGATTTCCACAGGAAAGCTTGGCCAACTGGAGTCTCTGGTGCTCGAGACCGCTCCGTTCGCTGCGCCGGAGCTCAACCTCCCGGCAGACGGGCTTAGCCTGACAGATGTCGCCACATTTTTCCGTTGGTTTCAGGTCCGTGGAGCGATCGACTACGAAATCCAGCTGGCCCGCTCGGCAGCATTCGAGAACCCCACGAGCTTGAATGTGCGCTCCGAGGTTGAAATGCCCTATTACATGCCGAAGGACACCGAGCTTCCTGCTCCGGGAGAGTGGTTCTGGCGGGTGCGAGCCTTGGAGGAAGGACGACCTGGGCAGTGGTCAATGACCCGCCGCTTCACCTCCAACAAGGAACTCCCCAAAACACCTCTTGTTTTCAAACCAACTCCCGAAAACCCGCTCTTCACCTTGGAGGGATGCCGGGTTCCAGACTGGAGCCGGTTTCACAACACGATCCCGCCGGACATTCAAGCCAACGTGGCAGTAAATACGAATATTTATAAAACCAACGACTACATCGGCTACCTGCGGCCGCTGAAAGACATGGGCGTTAAAACCTTTCTCCGCACCCACGGGCCTGCCCCGATGTCCCACTGGGTTCCCCTCTCCATGGTGGAGGAGATTTTCCAAACCTACCCGAATGTCATCGGTATCGCCGGTGGCGAAACGCTCTCCGCCCACTATCACGGTGGCGAAAACGAAGAATACATCCAACGACTTGTGAAACTCTGCGCAAAATACGGCCGAGTTTTTTACGAAGCCGATGGGTCCTATCCGAAAGAAAATAAATATCAGGCTCTTTTTGAAAAAAACAGCGCTTTCATGAAGGAATACAAAGACTACTTCATTCTCGCGCAAAAAAATAACATCCTTCACAGGCAGTTCGTATCCCAAAGTTCCGTTCTGGGATTATATCTGGATGATGACATCGTGGCTCAGGGAGCCTGGGAAGACGGGGGCTGGTATTGGCAGCAGGTCGGCTTCCGCAAGCTGGGTGAAATCCTCGGTCAGAGGGCTGGCGATGTCACCAATATGCCACGGATTTTCTGGACGCTCAACCATGTGATGGGCTTGGCACGCGGCTGCTCGGTCTTCAGTTTCGAAGGCCAAGTCGGAACAACTCCCGTGCCCAAAGACTGGCGCATCGCCGAAAAAGGTCTTCCCGAGATCACTGATGCGGCCTACCGCAATCCCGCCGCCTTCTGGACGACGGATGGCGAGCTCACAGAAACCTTTCATCGGTTTTGCCTTCCATTCATCCGTGGATTGCTCCAGAAAAATCTTGTTCCGACCAAAAAAGAGGTCCTGCGCAATGTGAAAATCGCCGTTTTTAACGACGAAGTTCCCATGTTAGAGACCGGGGATCAATACTACTACGAGTGGGAAGCCATTTTTCGCGGCACCTACGGTTTCCGTAATGTCGGCGTGCATCCCGGCACGCTCATGGAGTTTTTCCCCAATACGGGACGCTACTATTTCATCCCTATCCTGCCTCAAGGAAAACGTGATCTTGGTCCGGGAGTCGAAGTCCTCCCACTTTCCCGATTTAAGACAGAGGCCAGCGTGAAGGAGACCTTTGATGCAGCATATCCTGCTTGGTATTCTGGGAATGCATTCGTAACAGAGGTGGCTGACACTCTTACCGTTCTTAATTCCTGTGAAAACTCGGACGAGACACAAACCTACCATGTTCCGCTGAAAAATCGGGGCGACTTTGAGAAAATTTCCGGGAAAATCGGCCCTCACGCTTATTTGATTGGCAAATTTGAAAACAAAAACAAATCCATTTGGCTGCAATCAAATACCGAATACCCTGAGCGGGATACCGAGTTGGAAATCCAACTCAAGTCCGAGCCTCAAGTGAAGGTTACCCCTGCTTCTGCAGCCTTGCAAAATGCTTGGAATCCCACCACGCGCACCCTTTCACTTCGGCTTTCGCATAAAGAAGGCGCTGTGAATCTTGAAATTCAATAATCCCAACCCATGAAACCAAAATCTACGCTCATGAGCCATCGTTTTTTCATGGCGCCACTTGCTGCATGCTTCGCACTCAGCATCGCGCCAACTTCTCACGCCCAAGTGCGTGTGGACGCATCAAACATTCCCCTCGCCGAGGGAGAAGTGGGAGAAACCAAAGCCAAGTCGACACCAACCCCAGCGCCAACGAAACTTCCTCCGGAATTTCTGCCCATCGAAGATCAGCCCGGTCTTCCGCGTGTGCTCCTCATCGGAGACTCTATATCAGTGGCCTACACACTCGATG
>CANMQB010000110.1 GCA_947499885.1 Spartobacteria bacterium | reverse complement strand
AATCTGCGCCCGCATCGCCTCGGGGACGATCTCCATGAGTGGCAAAAATCCATGCGTCGCCGCACAGGTTATGATTTCAACAATGCCGTCCGACTGCAACTGAGCAAACGCGCCCACGATATCACGGTTGATTTCCCGCGTGTAAAAATCGAGCGCCTCCGTGAGGCGGGCCTGGTAGTGCCGGGCGATGTCGCGCATGGCGGCATCATGTGCCGCACGATCTATCTCCATCGCTGCCAGTTCCACTCCCCTGGCCAGATAACGCTCGGCCCTGCTTTGCAACAGAGGATCCCTCAACATCGCACAGAGCGGCGGCGTGAGTGTGAAGGTGAGCTTCACAGGAACTCTGTCCGCAACAAGCCGACGCAGGTTTTTTAAAAGCGGGATGTAGCACTCGACAATGGCCTCGAAAAGCCAGTCCTCCTCGAGAAATTCCTCATACTCCGGATGCCTCACCCAAGGCAGATGCGCGTGCAAAAGAATAGCCAGAGAACCTTGATGCATAGATGCGTCGCCCACATTATCTCCCAAAGGGCGGCACGACAAGCGCACAGAGTCTCACGCGTCCCATCCGCTCCAAGCCAGCAACCCCTGAAGGGCCCGAGCTCGGTGGCTGAGTGCGTTTTTCACATCCGCCCCAAGCTGTGCAAACGTCTCACAATGGCCTTCCGGAACAAAAAGCGGATCATAACCAAAGCCGCTCGAGCCTTTTTCCTGCGGAATAATGACTCCCTCAACCGAGCCGTTGAATGCAGCGAGTTTGCATCCACCCTTCGCCAAGACGATCACACAGCGAAAGCGAGCCGAGCGCTCCTTGCCGCGAACGCCCTCGAGCTTTTCCAAAAGCAGGGCCCTGTTTGAAGCGTCCGTCGCCCCCTCACCGGAAAAGCGGGCCGACCACACACCGGGCGCCCCGCCAAGCGCATCCACCTCCAGACCGGAGTCATCCGCAAGCACCCAGCCGTCATAATGCTTCGAGACCGCCAGCGCCTTGAGGGTGGCATTTTCCTCAAAAGTCGTGCCCGTCTCTTGCACCTCCCCCACCCCGCTCATCCCGCTGAGGTCCTCCACATCGAAGCCCAACCCCAAAATTTCCCGGATCTCGGCGACCTTGTGGGCATTGCGGGTCGAGATCACCAAACGACGCGGCATCGGATTTTTCATAATCGCCTTTTTACCCACCCAAAAGCCAATTCGCAACCCCTCAAATCTTCTTCGCCCGAGTGACCCAACTGTGCCAAACCGCATGTCTCACTTGGCGCTAAAAATGCAATAGTGAGACATTTTGGCCCCATTAATGCGATCCAGGCAATTTCTAGTTTTGTGTTTTATTATCTGTAAACAAGCAGCTTGTATTTTTTAAAATATCAGGCGCGCGAAATGCTTAAATGTAGGCTGAACTAATCTACTTTATGGGAAAAATTTTAGGAATTGATTTAGGAACCACAAACTCCTGCATGTCGGTGATGGACGCCGGTGAGCCCGTCGTGTTGGAAAACTCCGAAGGCGCACGCACGACCCCGTCGGTCGTCGCCTTCACAAAATCCGGCGAGCGCCTCGTCGGCCAAGCGGCCAAGCGCCAAGCGATCACGAATCCCGCGAATACGATTTTCTCGGTGAAACGTTTCATGGGTCGCAAATTTGATGAAGTGCGCAGTGAAGAACACCGTGTGCCTTACAAACTTGTGAAAGCTGCCAACGGCGACGCGCACATCCAGATCGAGATTGATGGGAAGCCGAAGACATTTTCGCCCCAAGAAATCTCCGCCATGATCCTCGCCAAGCTGAAAGCCGACGCAGAGGCCAAGCTGGGTGAAAAGATCACCGAAGCCGTCATCACGGTCCCTGCCTATTACAACGATTCCCAACGCAATGCCACGAAGGACGCGGGCAAGATCGCCGGTCTCGACGTGAAGCGCATCATCAACGAACCCACAGCCGCTTCGTTGGCCTACGGGCTCGACAAGATGAAAGACGAAAAAATCGCCGTCTATGACCTTGGCGGTGGCACATTCGACATCTCAGCTCTGGAAATCGGTGATGGCGTCTTTGAAGTCCGCGCCACAAATGGCGACACCCACCTAGGCGGCGACGACTGGGACAACCGCATCATGGACTGGATCATTGCCGAATTCAAAAACGACGCTGGCATCGACCTCTCCAAGCAACCCGACGCCGTGCAGCGCATCAAAGAGGAAGGCGAAAAAGCCAAAATCGCCCTGTCTTCCACACAGGAATACGAGATCAACCTCCCCTTTATCACGGCCGATGCCACGGGCCCGAAGCATATTCAGAAAAAGCTCACCCGCGCCAAGCTGGAGCAACTCACCGACGACCTCTTTGAGCGCACTCTTAAGCCCGTACGCGACTGCCTCGGCGACGCAAAGTGGACGAAGAATGACGTGAATGAACTCGTCTTGGTCGGCGGCATGACCCGCATGCCCAAGGTCATCGAAACCGCTCGCGAACTCATCGGCAAGGAACCCCACAAAGGAGTGAATCCTGACGAAGTCGTAGCCATCGGCGCAGCCATCCAAGGCGGCGTGCTCAAAGGCGACGTGAAGGACGTCCTCCTCTTGGACGTGACACCGCTCACACTCGCCATCGAAACCGCTGGCGGCATCGCCACCCCGATGATCCCGCGCAACACAACGATCCCGACCAAAAAATCCAACGTCTTCTCGACTTACGCCGATAACCAGCCCGGTGTGGAAATCAAGGTCCTCCAAGGCGAACGCCCACTCAGCCGCGACAACAAAAACCTAGGCACCTTCCACCTGGATGGCATTCCACCCGCACCACGCGGCGTCCCACAGATCGAAGTGACCTTCGATATTGACGCAAACGGCATCCTCAACGTCTCGGCAAAAGACCTCGGCAGCGGCAAGGAGCAAAAAATCTCCATCACTGGCTCCAGCGGACTCAGCAAGGAAGAAGTCGAAAAAATGCAGAAAGAGGCCGAAGCCCATGCGGAAGATGATAGGAAAGCCAAGGAAACTATCGAAATCCGGAACAACGCGGACAATCTGGCCTACCAGTGCGAGAAACAAGTCAAAGAACTCGGCGACAAAATCGACGGCGCATCCAAGAAAAATATCGAAGACGCCATCGAAAAAGTCCGCGAAGCCCTCAAAGGCAGCGACTCCGAGGCCATCAAAGTGGCTTATGACGACTTGCAAACCAAGTTTCAGGAGATAACGACAGCGGCCTACAAAGCCGCCGCAGCATCCGCCGGCTCAGCTCCCGAGCAAGAAGGCGCGCCAGCATCCGAGCCACAAGCTAAGAAAGACGATGTCGTCGATGCGGAGTTCGAAGTCCTCGACGAAGATAAAAAGAAGTAATTTGAGCAAGCGACTGACCGCAGAATCCACAAAAACAGGAGTTTTTTTCGAATAAACCCATTGGAATCATTCTGTTATTCTTGCTCATCCTCTTAAAAACTTAGACCAAATCCAAACCACTTTAACAACCCGCTCCCGTTCGCACAGATCGGGAGCCTGTTAAAAACAAAACCAACAAAACGACACATACAAAAATGGCAAACCCAAACATCAAGCCTCTCGGAGACCGCGTGCTCGTGAAGCCGCTCGAAGAGAAGGAAATCAGCAAAGGCGGGATCATCATTCCCGACTCCGCAAAGGAAAAACCACAGGAAGCCCAAGTCGTGGCCCTCGGCACCGGCAAGCGCGATGACGACGGCAAACTCGTCGAATTCACTGTAAAAGTCGGCGACAAAGTCCTCGTCTCCAAGTACGGCGGCACCGAAGTCAAAGTCGAAGGCGAATCCTACACCATCATGCGTGAGGACGACATCCTCGGCATCATAGGCTAATCACAACTTAATCCTTAAAACTTAATACTCAAAACTAATAACATGGCAGCAAAACAACTCCTATTCGACGAAGCAGCACGCCACGCGCTCCTTCGCGGCGTCGAGAAACTCGCACGTGCCGTCAAAGCAACCCTCGGGCCATCAGGACGCAACGTCATCCTCGACAAAAAATTCGGCAGCCCGACCATCACCAAGGACGGCGTCACCGTAGCCAAAGAAATCGAGCTCGAAGACGCTTATGAAAACATGGGCGCCCAGCTCATCCGTGAGGTCTCCAGCAAAACCAGCGACACAGCTGGTGACGGCACGACCACAGCCACCGTTCTCGCCGAAGCGATCTATCGCGAAGGCCTCAAGAACGTGACAGCTGGCGCCAACCCGACCAACCTCAAGCGCGGTATCGACAAAGCTGTCGAAGCCATCGTTGCAGAGATTGCAAAGATCGCGAAAAAAGTGAAAGACAGCGCTGAAATCGCGCAAGTCGCCACGGTTTCCGCCAACTGGGACACCACCATCGGCCAGATCATTGCAGACGCAATGGACAAGGTCGGCAAAGACGGCACGATCACGGTTGAAGAAGCCAAGTCGATCGAAACCACCCTCGACGTGGTCGAAGGCATGCAGTTCGACAAAGGCTACCTCTCGCCCTACTTCGTAACGAGCGCCGAGAGCCTCGAAGTCTCATTCGATGGGGCCTACATCCTCATCCACGAGAAGAAAATCAGCAGCCTCAAAGACCTGCTCCCGATCCTCGAGAAGATCGCCAAAACCGGCAAACCCTTCCTCATCATCGCGGAAGACGTCGAAGGCGAAGCCCTCGCGACCCTCGTGGTCAACAAGCTCCGTGGCACACTCCAAGTCTGCGCCGTCAAGGCTCCAGGCTTCGGCGACCGCCGCAAAGCCATGCTCGAAGACATCGCCGTCCTCACAGGCGGACGCCTCATCACCGACGACCTCGGCATCAAGCTTGAGAGCCTCACCCTTGAGGACCTCGGCCGCGCCAAGCGCATCGTGGTGGACAAAGAAAATACCACCATCATTGAAGGGGAAGGCACAGGCTCCGACATCCAAGGCCGCGTGGGTCAAATCCGCCGCCAGATCGAGGAAACCACCAGCGACTACGACCGCGAGAAGCTCCAAGAGCGCCTCGCCAAGCTCGCAGGCGGTGTGGCCGTGATCAACGTCGGTGCAGCCACCGAGACGGAAATGAAAGAGAAAAAAGCCCGCGTCGAAGACGCTCTTCACGCCACCCGTGCAGCGGTGGAAGAAGGCATCGTCCCCGGCGGCGGTGTGGCCCTCATCCGCGCTCAGTCGGCTCTCGACAGCCTCAAGCTCTCGGGCGACGAGGCGATCGGTGCAGGCATCATCCGCCGCGCCATCGAGCAACCACTCCGCACGCTGGCCGATAACGCCGGTCAGGAAGGCGCACTCATTGTGCAGGAAGTCAAGAAACGCTCCGGCGCTGAAGGCTACAACGTCGCCACTGGCGAATATGTGGACCTCATCAAAGCCGGCGTCGTTGACCCAGCCAAAGTGACCCGCAGTGCACTTCAAAACGCCGCATCCATCAGCGGACTCCTCCTCACCACGGAAGCTCTCATCTGCGAGCTGCCGGAGAAGGACAAAGCTCCCGCCATGCCTCAGGGCGGCGGCATGGGTGGAATGGGCGGCATGGACTACTAAGTCCAGCCAACTCAAGGCCGAAAAGCCAAACTCAACAACTCAGCCGGGTTCGCAAGGACCCGGCTGTTTTGTTTTTTCCAAACACTGAAAATCAGTGTTGCCGCGCGATGCCGACTTGAACAGAAAAGCGGGACAAGGCAGGATCGGAATCTCCAGTGAATTCTCCATCGAATCTCCCATCCATCGCCTCCTCAACCATCCGCCACCTTTTGGAAGCGGCCGTCGCCGAGGGTTACAACAAAATCGGCCAAGCAGTTTTCAGAGCCGATGGAGAAGGATTTCAGATTTGTCATGCCGACGATGCGGAACGGAACGACTTGGAAATTTTCCACAACCCGCATGATGCCGGAGCCATCGCAATTCATGACGATGCCGGCAACTATCGCCCGCTGAAGACGGGGCCAAACTTAAAGCACGGATGGCTCCTCCGTGTCGGGTCACTCGCAGATTTGCACTTGGCTTTGGATTTGCTTTATCCTGCAGCCTTGGCGAACTGGCGAGCGTTGCTGCGCAACGAAAAAATCGCATCCCCGCTGAGAGATACTGTGAGCCGCCAGACCGGTATGTATCGTGTCACGGGTCTCATCACCGATGACGAAGCTCAGGGCATTGTGGATTCCCTCTGCAGGCCGGGCTGTCTTCGCCATATTCAATGGCCGATCCCCTCGGATGCTCCGCATCCAGCGGTTCCCTCGAAAGAAAATGAAATCCCGCTCCTGTGCATTGATGCGTGCAGCTTACTCATCGCTGAGGCTCGGCGCGTGGTAAAGGCGCGTCTCGGCAAGTGAACTGGGTCACGATTATCTGGTCGATGACGGCCGCAGCCGCGCTCACGCTGGCTGGCGTACACGGGTTTGTCTGGCTCCGCCAAAAAAGGCAAATGGCGAGCCTCATGTTCTGCCTCATGGCGGCATCCACCGCCGGCATGGCAGGCTGCGAGCTTTGGATGATGAATCTGTCGGATATGCAATCCTACGCGCATGCCCTCCAGTGGTATAATCTCATGCGCTGGCTAGTGACTCTGGCCCTGGTTGGCTTCATCCATTTCTACCTCGGTTCGGGGCGTCCCTGGTTGGAGCTCACGGTCTGCGGACTACGAACACTGAGCCTGTTGTTGAACTTCATTTTCTCACCGATGGTTTACTACTCGAGCATTGACGAGCTCGTGCATATTTCCTTTCTCGGCACGCAGGTCACGATTGTGGAGGGGATCCCCAGTCCGCTTTCGATTGTCGGGCAGTTGAGCTTGCTGGTGCTTGCTGCCTATCTAATTGATGCGACTTGGAGAAGCTCGCTGCGAGGAGACAAGCCGGGCGCACTGCGCGTGGGATTGAGTGCCGTTTTTTTCGTTCTCGCCCTCTCGATTCAAATGATGTTCTCGCTGTGGGGAATCATTGATATGCCGATCGTCGCCAGCTTGTTTTTTACAGGAATCATTGTTGTGATGGGTATCGAACTGAGCGAGGACATGCTCCGCGCGGCACGGCTTGCGGACGAACTCCGAATCCGCGAATGCGAGCTTCGTGAAGAAAGAAAACTCACGGATGCGATTTTTGAAAGCGCACCGGGAATGCTCTACCTGCAATCCGCAACGGGCAAAATGGTGCGGTGGAATTCACAACACGAACGAGTCACGGGATTCTCAAACTCCGAGACATCACAAATGCGGGCGGAGGATTTCTGCGTGGAGGCCGAGCGAGAGATTTTGAAAGAAGCACGCAGCATTGCCTTGGCCAAAGGCGGGAATGAGGTGGAATTCGACTTGGCCCGCCAAGATGGGCAGATGGCAAGGCACTTTTTTCGGATGGTGCCGGTTGACATCGGCGGAGAGCCCCACTTGGTAGGCATCGGCATCGATGTGACCTCTCAGCGGGCATTGGCGGCAGAAACAGAAAAGCAACGCGAGCAGATGGCTCATATCGCGCGAGTGGCCTCGGTGAGCGAGCTTTCCAGTTCGCTGGCCCATGAAATCAACCAGCCTCTAGCAATCATTCTGAGTAATGCGCAGGCGGCTCAGCGCCTCATGGCACACGAGCAGCCCGACCTCAATGAGCTCCGTGAAATCCTCGAAGACATCGTCACCGCCGATATCCGCGCTGCAGATGTCATCAAGCGCCTGCGCTCGATACTCCGCCAGGGCAAACCCGTGCTGGAGTCAATATCCCCTCCCTCACTCTTTGACCAAGCACTAGGGATGGCCCAATCAGATCTCAAGGAGGCTGGTGTGGAAGTAACCCGCAGACACTCAAAAAAGCTACCAACACTCCAAGCCGACAGGATCCCTATCGAGCAGGTGCTCTTGAACCTTATTAAAAATGCCTGCGAGGCCATGCAGGACAATGGATCCCGCGAAAAACTTCTTTCCCTCACCTGCGTCAATGAGGGGATCTGGCTCCGCTTCTCCGTTCGGGACAATGGCCACGGCCTAAACGGTAATGATCAAGAAATTTTTCAAGCATTTCACACCACAAAACCAAATGGACTTGGCCTGGGGCTGACAATATGCCAAACTATCATCCGAGCTCACGGCGGCAACCTTTGGTGCGATCGGAACAAGAGCCATGGTGCAACGTTTCATTTTCAACTACCCGTTGTGCCTGAAAATCTATGAAACAGTCCGAAACAGTCTTTCTCATTGATGACGAACCCGCCCTACTCAAAGCACTCGGCCGACTCCTGAAGGCAGAGGGCTTCACAGTACAGGCCTTTGAGAGTGCGTTGGCTTTTTTAAATGCCCCACGCCATACCGGCTCGGGATGCATTGTTCTAGACCAATCCATGCCAGAAATGTCCGGTATGGAATTACAACAGCGACTTGTGCAAGAAGACTCAGCCCTAGCCGTCATCTTCATCACAGGCAATGGAGACATTCCGATGAGTGTGAGGGCGATCAAAGCTGGCGCGGTGGATTTTTTGACCAAACCCGTAAAGGACAGCGAGCTGCTGGCGGTGATCCGAATGGCGCTTAATAAATCCAAGGAGATGCTCCACTCCAAAGCAGAATTCAACGATTGGAAGCAGCGGCATGCCGCACTCAGCAAACGAGAAAAAGAAGTTTTGG
>CANMQB010000109.1 GCA_947499885.1 Spartobacteria bacterium | reverse complement strand
TCTCGTCTTAGGCTACTTGGGGTGCATGGCTCAGGCACGCGGCGAGTCGCTTTTGCAGACCTCACCGCATGTTGATCTCGTCGTTGGCACGCAGAAGTTTCATCGCGTCGCAGACTATGTGGATGAACTTCTCAAATCGCGCATGCACGCCTTGATTGATGATGAACGGCGGGCGATTGTGGACACCGAGGAGGAGGAGGGTTCACAGAGCACGATCCGTGAGCAGGAGGTCGAGGCAGGCCAAGTCACGGCGTTCGTTTCCATCATGCAAGGCTGCAACATGCACTGCGCGTTTTGCATTGTGCCTCAAACCCGCGGCGAAGAGCGCGGCCGAACGATTGAGGAAATAACCAACGAAGTCCGTTCCCTAGCAGAGCGCGGCGTGAAGGAGGTCACCCTCCTCGGTCAGATCGTGAACCTGTATGGTCGCCACGAGTTTTCCAAGCGCGACGGCATTTCACCTTTTGTTCAGTTGCTGGAATCCGTCTGCGCGGTGGGTGGCATTGAGCGGGTGCGCTTCACCTCCCCCCACCCGATCGGCTACCGCGATGATCTCATCGATGCCTTCGCGCGCTTGCCCGAGCTCGTAGAACACGTGCACCTCCCACTCCAGAGCGGCTCAGATCGCATTCTGAAGATTATGCGCAGGGGGTACACAGCCGAGAAATTTCAAAAACTCGCCGAGCGCATCCGTGCGGCGCGTCCAGGCATGGCGATCACGACGGATGTCATTGTCGGCTTCCCCGGCGAGACCGAGGAGGACTATCAACAAACCCGCGCGCTGTGCGATGCCGTCTCATTCGACAATGCATTCATCTTCCGCTACTCACAGCGTCAGAACACGTCAGCAGCCACAATGGGTGACCAGATTTCCGAGGAAGTCAAAGAAGCCCGCAACCAGGACTTGCTCGAATTGGTAAACCGCCATGTCGCCGACAAGCTCAACGCGCTCGTCGGAACCCAAGTAGAAATCCTTTGCGAGGGGGCCAGCCGCCACAATACCGAGCGACTCACAGGCCGCACCCGCACGAATAAAATCGTTGTTTTCGAAGGCGCGTCCCGCCATGTCGGCCAGATTTTCCCTGTTAAAATCACACGGGCCAGCGGTTCGACGCTGTATGGCGATCCGGCGGTGCTCGGCTGAAGACCGAGGCCTGAAAGCGAACTGGAGACGCTTGGTGCCGGCATCGTTTGCTTTGACCGGTCGTTCAAAAAAGCTTTAATGGAGCTTCTCTCGCCTTATGCCTACTCAACCGACCATCATTTACACAAAGACCGACGAAGCTCCTCTGCTGGCCACTTACTCCTTGTTGCCAATCATCGAGGCTTTCACAAAGCACGCAGGTATTGCTGTGGAAATGCGGGACATTTCGCTTGCGGGCCGGATTTTAGCGGTCTTCGCCGACCGGTTACCGACAGAGCAAAAGACGGAGGATGCCCTGTCGGAACTCGGCGCACTCACGCTGCACCCCGAGGCAAATATTATCAAACTTCCAAACATCAGCGCCTCTATCCCCCAACTGAAGGCCGCCATTGCCGAACTGCAAAAGCGCGGTTTCACGCTGCCGAATTATCCCGAGGTGCCGACCAATGAAGACGAGAAGGACATCAAAACCCGCTACGACAAGATTAAGGGTAGCGCTGTAAACCCTGTCCTACGCGAAGGCAATTCCGATCGGCGTGCGCCAAAGGCCGTGAAGGACTATGCCCGCAAGCATCCTCACAAGATGGGTGCCTGGTCGACAGATTCCAAAACACGGGTGGCCACGATGGGCCATGACGACTTTTTCTCGAATGAAAAATCGGTGACCGTACCAGCAGCTACCATCGTGAAGATCGAGTTTTTGCCTGCCGATGGAACGCCAGTGGTTTTGAAAGACGGCCTCAAACTGGAGGCCGGCGAGGTTCTGGATGCCACCTTTATGAGCTGCAAGGCCCTCCGAGCCTTCCTCGCAGACCAGATCGCCACGGCTCAGGATCTGGGTGTGCTTTTTTCTCTTCACCTCAAAGCCACGATGATGAAGGTCTCGGACCCCATTCTCTTCGGCCACGCGGTAAAAGTTTTTCTCGGCGACTTCCTCGAGAAGCATAGGTCCGCACTGGCCGATCTCGGGGTGGATTTCAATAATGGGCTTGGAGACCTGCTGGCAAAAATAGAAAAACTCCCTGCTACTGAAAAAGCAGCGATCGAAGCCGATCTCAAGTCCATCCTCGCCACACGGCCCGCCTTGGCCATGGTGAACTCGGAGAAGGGCATCACGAACCTGAACGTGCCGAGCGACGTGATCGTTGACGCTTCCATGCCAGCCATGATTCGCGAAGGTGGAAAAATGTGGAATGCCGAGGGCAAAACGCAGGACACGCTCGCCGTCATTCCCGACAGTTGCTACGCCTCAGTTTACGAAACAGTGATCTCGTTCTGCCGCAAAAACGGCGCGCTTAATCCCAAGACCATGGGCTCCGTGCCGAATGTGGGCCTCATGGCTCAGGCCGCTGAAGAATACGGATCACACAACAAGACTTTTGAAATCGCGGCTAACGGCATTGTGCGCATCACGGATGCCGACGGCAAAACACTCATCGAACACAGCGTGGAGTCCGGAGACATCTGGCGTGCCTGTCAAACGAAGGATGCCGCCATCCGCGACTGGGTGAAACTCGCCGTACGCCGCGCCCGTGCCACTGGCTCACCAGCCATTTTCTGGCTCGACGCCAAGCGCGCCCACGATGCAGAGCTCATCGCCAAGGTGGAAAAGTATCTCGCCGACCACGACACCGCCGGACTCGACATCCGCATCCTCCCGCCCGCCGAGGCCTGCCAATTCAGCCTCGAGCGCATTGTCAAAGGCGAGGACACCATCTCCGTGACCGGCAACGTGCTCCGAGACTACCTCACCGACCTCTTCCCGATCCTGGAAGTCGGCACCAGCGCCAAGATGCTCTCCATCGTACCGCTCATGAACGGCGGCGGCCTCTTCGAGACAGGCGCCGGCGGATCGGCTCCCAAGCATGTGCAGCAATTCCTTGAGGAAAATTACCTCCGCTGGGACTCGCTCGGTGAATTTTTTGCCATCGCCGCTTCGTTTGAGCACCTCGCCGACACGCAATCCCACGCCAGAGCCAAAGTCCTGGCCGACACCCTGGACACCGCGACCGGCCAGCTCCTCGAGCACGACAAATCCCCCGCCCGCAAGGTCGGTGGTCTCGATAACCGGGGCAGCCACCTCTACATCGCCCTCTACTGGGCACAAGCGCTCGCCGCGCAAAATCAGGACGCTGAACTGAAAAAAATCTTCACTCCCGTCGCCGAAGCCCTCACTACCAACGAGGCGAAAATCGTCAGCGAACTCGCCGCCGTCCAAGGCCACGCGATCGATGTCGGTGGCTACTACATGCCGGATGACACCAAAGCCTCCGCCGCCATGCGCCCGAGTGCCACCTTCAACGGCATCCTCGCCACGATCTGATCGGCGATTATCTCCGGCGCGAAGCGTTCAGTTATCGGTTTAGCAAGTTTGCAGGAACGCGACGATTTTACCCTAAAGCTAGGATTTCTGTGGCTGCCCTGCGGCCGCTGAGCCAAGCGCCATGAACTGTGCTCGGATATTTGCGATGCGTGGCTTCTCCAGCAAAGAATAACCTTCCGCCAACACTGCTTGCGAGAGAGTCACAGTCACTCCCACTGGCATTAGGAGGGATATGGGAATACGATCCGCGCGAGAAAACATCGCTTTTCCATCGCGTTACACGCACACCAATGGGATCAGGGATTGATTTGCCGTAGATTTTTCTCAGCACTATCATGGCCGAAGCAGCGATGGCCGCATCGGATTGTGCCTCCAATTGCTCCCCATAAGTTCCAGCATTAAATCCAAGAAGAACAGGTTGATTTGTATAACGATACATATTCAACCACTCGCACCATTGACCGCGTGCGGAGTTCACATATCCGAGCAAATCCGGTTGGCTATCCCAGAAAACCCGAGAAAACCGCAGATAGCACTTATTGAGAACACTCATATTGAGTCGCGAAATCGAGGCCGATTTGGTTGGGGGAAGCGGCGGGTTGAATACCACATTCCCCTGCTTCAGTACACCAAGAGGCAGAGTGATCACGGCAAAATTTCCATCGAAGGTTCCTTTCGAAGTCGCGATGCTAACCCCAGACGAGGTGCGCGTAATGCTTTGAACAATGTGACTTGTCCGAATATCCAAGCCAATTTTAAGTTGTTCGACGATTTGACTATACCCCCCTGGGAGAACAACGTCCGATCCTCCGTAAGCGCTATCCTGATCAAATTCAAACAAAGACAGATCATTGACATCGGAAGCATATTCATGCTCGATCTCTGTATTGACCGCGTAGTTTAAGTCTTGAATCTGCTCAGGTGTAAAAGAACGCCTGGCTATGTAACTAGCGATGAAGCTGCCGAGGGAACGATCTTTCACTTCTTCATTTTGTGCCTTTGAAATGGCTGCAGCGAGTTGATCGAAATTGCTGTCAATCCGTGCATCTCGGGAATCAGAAATTCGTTTCCCGTTGTCAGCATATCGGATCATGGCTTCATAATTTGTGACAGCCGTTTTGATTTTATACTTATTGGCAAGCTCGGAAATAGGGTTATTGCGAATGCCATGAATCCAACTGGCTCCCAAGTCCAGGGGCAAGCCATTCAGGCTGGTATCCGTATGCAGACGCCCGCCGATTCTGTCGCGCCCTTCTAAAATAATGACACGGTATCCTGCCGCTTTGAGATCAATCGCCGCCGCAAGTCCGGACATACCAGCCCCCACGATCAGAACCGTCTTGGAGGATGAAGCGGCCATGGATGAACTGCCACAAAAAACCGAAGAACCAAGAAGCACAGCCAACCGACAGAATGAACGCCGTGTCATTCCATTCTCCGATCCGATCGAACTGCCAATCTCATGGGACGAGTCAGGGATTTTTTTAACCATCAATCGCACGATTTTTTACGAATAAGAAGCGGCTTCGCTGAAGCATGATATCGCTGGTTAAACTCGTGTTCATTCGGAAAATTCATCAACGCACGGGAATGGAGAGAGGCGTGGGGTTGAGGAGCATGATGGCCATGGCGGCGGAGTAGATGGCGAGGCCGAGGAAGACGCCGATGGAGCCGAGGCGGTAAGCGCTGGTTTTGGAGTCCCGGCAGACGATGATGGCCGCAAGTGTTTGGGTAAGATCTGGCTGGATGCAGCGGGTGAGAACCCATTTTACGGCGAGGACACGGACAAATATCCAGAAACAGGAGCCTAGGATCAGGGCCATGGCGGCAATGATAAGAATCTGGGCATGGGTATTTGTCCCGGCGATCAGCCTGCCGGAGAAGCCGGTGGTCGTTATGGCGACGGCAGCAAATCCAATGACAACTTGGGAGCGTTGGTGGAGGATGTTCAGCTGACGTTCGAGAAGGCCGAAGAGAAAAGTTTCCTGCCCCGGGAAGGCTTTGACCAAATTTTGGGCTTCCTCGAGGGCGGTCTCAGGGATTTTTATATTTCGCATGAGGCCGTGGATGGGGCGGGAGGATGCCACTGAACAGTGTTGGATAGCATCGTGTCGCCATCGAAATGGAAATAGGCTCGAAATGATCCGCCCTTGATTACTCCTGGCAACCAATGGATGTCGTCGGCCCACATTTCGTGATAGGGAATGGCATCAATCGGGGTCCAGATTGGCAGGGCTTCGTCGGTCTCAATGAGAGTGCCACTGAAAGATATCGCCGTAAAAACCGTGCAGTGGAGGCTGTAGCCATCAGCGAATTGAAAGTGGAGCTCGCCGCAGGACTTCAGCTCGCTTGGGGTGATGCCGACCTCTTCTTGGGTCTCGCGGACGGCGCAGTCGTGGGGTGTTTCACCAGGTTCGATGCGGCCACCAGGTCCGTTGATTTTTCCAGCCCCGAGGCCGCGTTTTTTGCGGATGAGGAGGATTTGGCCATTGTGGATAACGAAACACAATGTGGCTCTCTCGCGCGGTTGCCACTGGTTCCAAAAATCATCCATTGTTGGAGTGACTAAGGCAGGAACTGGATGAGGAGCTGTGGATAGAAGCCGAGAACGAGGATCAGGAGAGCCGAAACCACGATCGCGAGCTTCGAAAGTATAGAGACCGGGACAGCACCGACCCCCTCCGGCGCAGGCTGCCAATACATGGCGCGAATGACCTTGAAGTAATAATAGAACCCACTCGCAACGGTGATCACACCAATGAAAACGAGAAGGTAAAGTCCTTGATTCATGGCAGCTTCGAAGATGAAGAATTTTCCAAAGAACCCGACAGTGAAGGGAACGCCCGCGAGCGAGGCGGCAGCAATGAGCATAGCCAAGGCGAGACCTGGGGATCGACGGGCAAGTCCATTGAAATGCGATAAATCATCACCCCCGGTTGCCTTTGTGACGGGAACCATCACAAGGAAGGCGAGAAAGGTCATCAAGAAGTAGCCGCTCAGGTAAAAAACAACGGCGCGCCCGGAAAATGCATCACCAATGGCGGCGAGTCCCACGAGAAGATATCCAGCATGGGCAATACTGGAGTAGCCGAGAAGCCTCTTGAGATTCGTCTGTGGGATGGCAGCGAGGTTGCCATAGATGAGCGTGAGCGCGGCAAGCAGGAGGAGAACGAGGATGAGTTTGCCTTGGAAGGATTCCAACACGAGGAATGGCTGGAGGACGCGGATGAGGATCACGAAACCGGCAGCCTTTGAGGCGACGGCAAGGAAGGCAGTAATGGGAGTCGGAGCACCTTGATACACATCTGGAACCCAGAATTGAAATGGTGCAGCGGCGATTTTGAAGCCGATGGCTACAAGAACCATAGCCAAACCGAAGAGAATAGCGGTGTGATTGGCCTCGGGAACGTTGGCGAGTGCCTTCTGAATGAGAGCGAGGTTGGTCTCTCCCGTCATACCGAAAATCCAAGTGATGCCGTAGATGAAGAATCCCGTCGAGAGCGCCCCAAGAACGAGGAACTTGGTACCGGCTTCAAGGCTCGCAAGGCTACGACGCATGTAAGCGACTTGGATGTAGAGAGAAATCGTCACCAACTCCAAAGCGCAGAAGATCATGATGAAGTCGGCGGCTGAGGCCATCCACATGAGTCCGGCGCAGGTGAAAACGGGCAAAATGAAAAACTCACCAGAGCCGGCCTCTGGGCGCTCGGCAGGCACAAGACGTTGCACGATTGGTATGTAATCAATCGCAAGGATGAGCGTGAAGATCGTTGCCAGGAGGGCAAATCGTTTGAAGAAAAGCGAAAGGCCATCTACCACATAAAAGCCGGAATCCTGCATGGCAGGAGGATTGGTTTCGATGAAGAAAGTCAGAATAAAAACGCATAACAGACCAAAGATAGCACCTTGAGCCAGCGTGACTTTGTTTGATTTGAAGCTAAAAGATTCTGCCATGAGCAAGAAGATGCCCAGACAGACAACACAGATTTCCAAGGCGACAGGCGGGATCATGGCAGAAGCAAAGCGGGTGTAACGAGGTTCACGAGAATTTGCGGGAAGAATCCGAAGAATAACATGATGGCAATCAAGAGAACGATGGCGGCATGTGGAGATCCAGATAAATCGGGGAGGCGCGACCAGCGATCAGGAAGCGGACCCATAAAAATGCGGCGGTAGGCGCGAAGCATATAGATGGCGGAGATCACGATACCCCAGACGGCACAGATGGTGGCAAGCTGGTAGCCGTTAAATCCAAAGACTTCTTTGTCGTTGAGGAAGCCCATTTGCGGTTCACCTGTGGCAAAGGAGCCAAAGAAAACAAGCAATTCTCCTGCGAATCCGACGAATCCGGGAAGGCCGACGGAGGCCATGGCTGCAAAGCCAAAGGCGAGGCCGAGTTTCGGAGTCGCGCGGGCGATTCCGCCGAGTTCCGAGAAATCCAATGTTCCAGTGCGCTCGCGAATTTCCCCGCAGAGGGCAAAGAGAACGGCAATTGTCAGGCCGTGGCTCAGGAGCATGAGCGAAGCGCCAGTGAGGCTAACTTGATTCAAGGCTGTAAAACCGAGGAAGATATATCCCATGTGCATCACGCTCGAGTAGCCAAGCATGAAGTCGAGCTTGCGCTGGGCAATCGTCACGTAGCCGACGTAAAGAATATTGCAAGCCAGAAGAACAAGAAGAATCGGGGCAAAAGCCTGAACGGAATCTGGAAGGATGGGAACGGCTAGTCGAATCAAGCCGTAAAGGCCAAACTTTTTCAACACGCCGGCATGAAGCATCGAGGCGGGAGCAGGTGCGCTTGCGTAGGCTTGTGGGGCCCATGTGTGAAACGGGAAAAGGGAAACTAGAATGCCAAAACCAAGAAGAAGAAGAAGGTAAACGACGGGAGAATCCGGAATCAAACCTGCTTGCGCATGGGCCAGAATCTGGCGGAGGTCGAACGAGCGTGCCCCTTCAGGCTGAATGAGATAGAGGCCAATGATGCCAAGGAGAAGGATGAAGCTGCCGGTAGCCAGGTAAACCGTCGCCTTCCAGGCGGCGGCTTGTCGGTCACCCGAACCCCAGATACCGATAAGGAGGAAGGTCGGAATGAGAGCCAACTCGTGAAACATGTAGAAGAAGAAGACATCCACCGAAGCGAAG
>CANMQB010000108.1 GCA_947499885.1 Spartobacteria bacterium | reverse complement strand
GTTTGAAACGAAAAATGCGCGCGCTGTTGTAGCCGTCGAGCATGATGTGTGCACGGGTTGCCACATGAAAATCACTGCGCAGACAAGCTTGGCACTTCGCTCCGACAAATCTGTGATCTCCTGCCCGCAGTGCGGCAGGTTGCTCCACCTTCCCGCCTAAAATTCAGGGCTTAAATCCTTGAGGGATGGGCTGCATGTGCCTAATCAAGCGCTATGCGTATTACTTGGCCACTCCTCCTCTGACCCTATGCCTGAACCTCCCAGCTCGCGGGGGTGACGAGACCGACAGCTCTGATTCAGCTGAAAACAAGAATTCCACCCAGTCTGCAATGATTTCCGTGGAAGGAGGGACTCTACCAGCGGGTTCCCTGCTCAAAGAGACATTGGTGGAGTCTTTTTCCCTGAGCCGTAGCGAAACAACCTGGGGCGAGTGGCAGGCCGTGTGCGCGTTTGCGGAAAAGCATGGATACGACTTGAAGAAAATGCCCTCGAGCGCAGTGTCCGACTATCCCGCACAAGGCATCAGTTGGTTTGAGACTCTGAAATGGTGTAACGCGAAAAGCGAAATGGAGGGGCTTCAGCCCGTCTACACCAAGAATGGTGAGATCTATAAAAAGGGGAATTTTATCCCTGGCATCAATCCAAGTGCCGATGGCTACCGACTCCCCAGCGGCGCCGAATGGAATTGGGCCGCACGGGGCGGGTCGAAGACTCAAGGATTCACCTACAGCGGGGGCAATGATTTGAATAAGGTCGCATGGAATTGGAACAACTCCGCAGGAGCGAGGGAGGATATGTCGGACGGACGTGGCACTTGGCCCGTGGCGCGCAAAGAAGCAAACGAATTGGGACTCCACGACATGAGCGGAAATGTAGCCGAGTGGTCGGGCGATGAGGCCAACGGCCCCTTTCGTGGAATCCGTGGTGGAGCATGGTATGGAGCCGCCTCGGACTGCGCGGTAGAACACGTTAATTTCAGCAGCGCGGAACTGGGCTCACCTTTCATCGGCTTTCGAACGGCGCGCGGCGGAAAAATCGCGTCAGACCCGTCAAATTCCCCACTCGTTTTTTCAACGGCACCAACACTACCAGCGGGAAAAACCGGCACTCTCTACAGCACCGATCTTCAAGTCCAAGGAGGAGTGCCGCCCATCCATTTTGCGGTTAAAAACAAGACTCCCCTTCCCGCAGGCCTTACTTTGGCAAACGGCAAGATTTCTGGAGTTCCCAATACGGCGGGAGCGTTCTCTTTTAGTTTACTCGCCGAGGACTCCAATCCCTCGCTGCGCACCACGACAGAACAATCCTTCACCTTGGACATCGCTTCGTATGGCCTCGAGGTGAGCTCCTCGCCCGAGGTGATTTCCAGCAAGGTGCAGGAGGCATTGGCCATGACCTTCACGGCCACAGGCGGAGAACCCCCGTTCAAGTGGTCCATACAGAAGGGGCTTCCTCGAGGGCTGAATCTCGACGCCAGCACCGGGATTCTGTGCGGAAAGTCAAGCCAACCCGAAAACTCTGTTCTGAATATCCGCGTCGCAGACTCCAAGGGCTTCACCGCAACGCGCTCCATTCCGGTCTCCTTCACCACAGATCCCCTACAGATTTCTCAAACTCCTCCGCCACCTGCCATGGTTGGCGTTGAGTTTTTATGGCAACTTGAAGCGAAGGGGGGCGTTGCTCCCTACAAATTCACACTCGCACCCGGTTCCTTGCTCCCTTCGGGCTTTTATCTCAGCACCTACAATCCGCCGGGCCGCATTCTTGGAAAATCCAAATCCGAGGGCCCACATACTATCAAAATCATCGTAACGGATTCGCTCGGGCAATCCGCCGAACAGGAGTTCACACTGAACCTGCTTCCCTATGATCTTGCGCTTTCGGACGTTGCCGCACCCCTCGAGGGAAAATATGGCGAGCCGATCTCTCACCAACTCAACGCCACAGGCGGCGTGCCCCCTCTGACTTGGAGTGCCGCAACAGAACTTCCATCGGGCATCGCATTGAACGCTACGACAGGCTTGCTTCAGGGAACACCGCGCACGGCGGGTGCGTTTGATGTCATCTTTAAAATCACCGACTCAAACTTCAAATCTGCAACCAAAAACACCACGCTCCGTATCGCGGTGGATCCCGTTGCGATTAGTGTTTCCAGCCTGCCCCCAGCGAAGGCAGGAACGCCCTACACAGCGGAAATCTCGGCGACCGGAGGCATTCTTCCTGTCGGCATCTCCTTAAAAAAAGGCACTGAACTCCCCGCTGGGCTGACGCTTGGCAAAGGCAAGATTTCGGGCACTCCATCGGCTGCGGGAAGTTTCTCCTTCACCATTGTGGCAGAGGACTCAAATGCCTCCGCCAAGTCCCAAGCCGAGCAAACCTTCAGCCTTGAGATTGCCTCCTACGGCATGGAGATCAACTCGGAACCCATCTTGATTTCAGGGAAGGTCAAAGAACCTCTCACCGCCTCCTTCACTGCCACTGGCGGGGAACCTCCCTACAAATGGTCCGCTACCGGAGAGGTGCCGCGTGGGCTTTCGATGAATGCAACGACCGGTGTCTTGAGCGGAGTTCCATCGAATCTCGCAAGTAACACAATCACGATCCGCGTCACAGATTCAGCAGGTTTTCCAGTCATGCGTTCGATACCCATATCGATCACTGCGGATCCCCTCACCATCTCGCCAGACGCCCCCTCATCATTCATGGAGGGAGCCGATTTCCTTTGGCAAATCCCGGTCAAAGGCGGCCTCCCCCCCTATAAGGTTTCCCTTGCAGCGGGAAGCAGTCTGCCTCCAGGGCTCTACCTGAGCGAGTATTCGCCCCAGGGCCGAATCGTAGGCGAAGCGAGAGCCACAGGCACTTACAGTTTCAAGGTCATAGCCAAAGACGCCCTTGCACAGCAGGTTGAAGGAGAAATAAACATCAAAATCGCGTCCTACGATCTCACGATTGCTGACATGGCTCCAGTCGAGGCGAAATACAATGAGGCCTTGAAAATAAACCCCAGCGCCAGCGGCGGAGTGCCTCCTTTTGTTTGGAGCATTCAAGGCACAACTCCCAAGGGAGTCTCTCTGAACTCCACCAGCGGCGAACTGAGCGGCGCACCCTTAGGCGTTGGCACTTTCGACTTCGGTGTAAAAGTGACGGATGCCAAGCGCAAATCCTTCACGAGAAATGCGACGATTAAAGTCACTTCTGACCCTCTTGCCATAGCCACAAGCAGCCTTCCTCCTGCCAAGGCCGGGGTGCCATTCAACGCTCAAATCAAAACCGCGGGCGGGATTTTACCCGTGAATCTATCCGTGAAAGCAGGCGAGAGCCTTCCAGCAGGACTGAAACTGGCCAAAGGCATAATTTCGGGCATGCCCTCGGCGGCAGGAAGTTTCACCTTCAGCGTCGTTGCACAGGACTCGAATGTTCCCACACAATCCCAAGTTGAGCAGACCTACAGCCTGGACATCCCATCCTACGGAATGGAGATCGCCCCGGATCCGGCATTGATTTCGGGCAAGGTGAGAGAACCCCTCAGCGTTAAATTCAGCGCGACTGGTGGCGAAGCACCCTACAAATGGTCCGCAAGCGGCGACTTGCCAAAAGGCCTTTCTCTGGATGCCACCACGGGCACTCTTTCAGGCACGCCCAGCGAGCTTAAAACAGGCACCATCATGGTTCGAGTTTCGGATGTCACGGGATTCCCATCCACGCGCTCCATTCCGATTTCCATCACAACCGATCCTGTGGAAATTATCCATGAACCGGCGCCAGTGGCTCGTCCGGGAGCGGACTTCAAATGGTCATTCCAAATCAAAGGGGGGCACTCTCCTCGCCCCATCAGGCTCGATTCGGAGAGCACCCTGCCTCCAGGGCTTTACTTGAGCTTCAACGCGACCTCCGCACGCATCCAAGGAAAACCACGCAGCGAGGGGACATTCTATTTCACATTGGTCGCTGAGGATGCTGGATCTGAGGCCGTGAAAAGGGACCTCGTTCTTGTCATCACATCCGAACCGCCTGAAATCCCTGAGGCTCCGCTACCCGTGGCGATCTCAACGCAATCGCTTCCGCCAGCCCGCTTGGGAACGCCCTACAACCAGCTTCTTGATATATCGGGCGGGATCCCGCCGCTGAAAGTCTCGCTCAAGGCTGGCTACCAGCTTCCTCCAGGCCTCCTGCTCGTTAAAGATCGTCTCAGCGGGACAGCATCGGTATCAGGCAACCATACCTTCACCATCATAGCAACAGACATGCAAGGATCGAGCGCTGAAGCCACACTCACTCTCGTGGTGAGCGAAAAGCCAATGCAAATCGCAGGTCCACGAAATGCCAAGGGCGAAGAATTCAAGCCTTTCAGCGCCGAACTCCGAGTCAATGGAGGCAAGGCTCCCTATGTTTGGTCAACCCGCGCCGCCCTCCCAGCGGGACTCACACTCAATGCATCCACTGGCATCCTCTCGGGTCAGCCAGCCTTGGGCACGGCGGGAAACCACTCCGTGGCCGTGCAAGTGACGGACGCAAATGCACAGAGTGCCGCAGGGCTTTTTAGTTTCACGATCGTTGCCAGCAAACCACTGAGCATTCAGGAAACAGTTCTTCCAACGGCAATAGTCAACAGCCCGTATAGCGCAAAAATCACCGCCAAGGGTGGGAACAACTCGGCGCTGCGCTGGAGCCTTGAATCAGGAAAACTTCCAACAGCCCTTTCACTCAATGCAGCAGCAGGCGAAATCACAGGAACCCCAACCCAAAAGGGAGCGGAGGATCTCGTTCTTAAGGTGGAGGATTCTTCCGGCAACTCATGTGTTCAGCCCTTTTCACTGAACGTGATTGTGGAATTCAATCCGAGCATGGTTTTCGTGCTGGGCGGGAAACTGCCAACTGGCACGCCCCTGGAAGGTCAAAAAGTGGAAGATTTCTACTTGAGCCGTTACGAGCTCACATGGGGCGAATGGAAAAAAACCTGCGTAACCGCCTCCGCTAGGAATTACGATATCTCAAAGTCGGGAGAGGGAACTGCCGATGACCACCCGGTTCGAAACGTCACCTGGCAGGACGCCGTGAAGTGGTGCAACCTGAGAAGCGAGAACGAGGGGCTCACTCCCGTTTATACCATCAAGGGTGCCACCTACAAATCAGGCCAAGAAACACCCGAGTTCAATGCCCAAGCCAATGGTTACAGGCTGCCCACGGATCTCGAGTGGGAGTGGGCCGCCCGAGGTGGAGTCTCCTCCAGGGGCTTCAGCTTCAGCGGGGCGAACGAACTTGATTCTGTGGGTTGGCATGCAGGAAACAGCCCCTCTGCCGAGACACACGCTGTCGGCAGCAAGTTGGCGAATGAACTCGGGCTCCAAGATATGAGTGGCAATGTGCAGGAGTGGTGCTGGGATGCCCAGAAAAACTACCGGCGCGTGCGGGGAGGCAGCTACAAGGACGACTCCTTCGCCTGCGCGATCACAAACAGCGATTTCACCATTCCCGACAGGGCATCTGAAAACATCGGTTTCAGACCCGCGCAGACTTTTAAGAAATAAGGCAACCTCGCGCCTCTTATTGCAGGGGCTTGAGGAAAGGCGCAACGACGCAAGATAGGGCCAGAATCGAGAAAATGGAGAAGATGAAAAGTTGGAGAAACATGGCTCAATCTAAAACTGCTTTCCTCCTTTGCAACCGACCGAAAGATTATTTTTCAGGCGCCCACATGCGGCTGAAATGACGATCCCAAAGTTCTTTGCACCTCGGCGATCATTGGGAGAGGGAAAAGAAGATTTTTCCTTTTTGCGAAGGCCTGTCTAAACTACCGCATCTATGCTCAAAACTGGAATCGTCGGGCTCCCAAATGTGGGAAAATCCACTCTCTTCAATGCCGTCACCCGCACGCGCAAGGCTCAAGCGGCCAATTTTCCCTTCTGCACCATCGAACCGAATGTCGGGATCGTGAGCGTGCCTGACGACCGCCTGCAGAAGCTCGCAGATCTCTCGAAGTCCGAAAAAATCCTTCCAGCCGCGATTGAGTTCGTCGACATCGCCGGGCTTGTTGCCGGGGCCAGTGAAGGCGAAGGACTTGGAAACCAGTTTCTGAGCCACATCCGCGAGGTGGATGCCATCATTCAAGTCGTGCGTTGTTTTGAGAGCGAAGACATCCACCACGTCTCCGGCGGGGTGGATCCGGTTCGTGATATCGAGGTCATCAATACCGAACTCATTCTCGCCGACCTCGGAGCTCTTAAAAAACGCGCCGAGCGGAATCAAAAGGGCGCCCGCAGCGGAGACAAGGTGGCAAAGGCCGAACTCGCGCTGGCGGAAAAACTCATGCCACACATGGATTCTGGCAAACCCGCGCTCACGGCCGAACTCAGCGCCGAAGAAAAAGAGCTCATGCGCGGTTTTTTCCTTCTCACCTCCAAGCCAACGCTCTTTGCCTGCAATGTCGGGGAGAATGACCTTTCAAACCTCGATGGAGACTCCGCCGCAGCCAAACATGTGAAAGCTGTGCGCGAATATGCCGCCAAGCACCTTGGTTGCGAAGCCGTGGTGATCAGCGCCCAAATAGAAAGCGAGCTTGCCGAACTCCCTGCGGAAGAAGCTGCCGAGTTTCTTGCAGGCTTGGGAGTCAAGGACAGTGGCGTGAGCCAACTCATCCGTGCCGCCTATCATTTACTCGGACTGCGCACCTACCTCACAACAGGCCCCAAGGAAACCCGCGCATGGACGATCAACGCAGGTGACAAAGCCCCTGCCGCGGCAGGCGTCATCCACAGTGATTTTGAGCGCGGCTTCATAGCGGCGCAGATCGTTTCCTTCGAGGATCTCATGGCCCTCGGCTCGGAGGCCAAGGCACGCGAAGCGGGCAAACTCCGGCTTGAGGGCAAAGAATACGTCGTCCAAGACGGAGACGTGGTGGAGTTTCGCTTTAACGTCTGATCTCCCTGCCGGGAGATTGAATGATTAGGCCGCGATTTTATCCGGCCGTTCAGCAGGACGGAAACGAAAGCGTTCATCGTATTCACCGCCATTGTGCTTTCGACAGCATTTGATGCATGCCGCCTTCCGGCGGAGCACCCTCACTCGGGAAAGGATCGTAGAGCAATGCGGGCAGGCGTAAAAAAACTTGCGCGCGATGCGGCGGCGCTTGAAGGGAAGCTCATGACAACGCGCTTCGTTGGGGATTCCGAGATCCGCACAGGCTTGATGCCACTCCTCCCCGTGGGCTTCGATGCGGGAGCGACCAGCACGATGCTTGGCTAAAAGATGAGCCAACTCGTGGCGGAGTGTCCGCTGAACCTCGGCAGCAGAAACCTCGAGCAGCTTGGGATTTAAAACCACCATGCGATCGCTCCAAACCGCGAGACCAGCCGTGGTGAGAAGCCCGGGATTCCAGAACACGCGAACTTGCAGATGGCGGCATCCAACGGACTTGAGCAATTGGTTGGCGAAGTCCTCCAGAAGAGGATCGTGACGCAGACGTGTGTTACGCTTTGGGGGCACAAGATCATCCGGAGAAGAGCGCACGCGCCGCATGACGGAACGGCCAAAATCCATGACGAGTTGCTTGTATTTCACGCGGCCAAGGCGGGTTGAAGTTTGGCGACCCGCCCGACAGCGGCGGCCGCAAGGTCGATATCGGCCTCGGTGGTGGCATGACCTGTCGAGAAACGCACCGTGGCCAAGGCTGTGCGGGAATCAACCCCCATGGCGATGAGGACATGCGAAGGCTGTATCGAGCCAACCATGCAGGCGGATCCGCTGGAAACGCAAACGCCCTCCAGGTCGAGTCCCATGAGAAGAGCTTCGCCATCGGCCCCAGGGAAGCTCACGTTAAGAGTATTCGGAAGCGAGTGTGCGGGATCTCCGTTTCGGACCGCATGGGGGCAAGAGGAAAGAATACCCTGCCAGAGCCTTTCCCGGAGTGCTGCAAAGCGATCGGCATCCTCGCCGCAACGGGCGTTTGAAACTTCGGCTGCGGCAGCCATTCCCACAATGGCCGCGACATTTTCCGTTCCGGGACGACGGGAATTTTCATGTGATCCACCATAGACCGTTCGGGAAAGCGCAATGCCGGCACCAAGATAAAGGGCTCCCACCCCTTTGGGGCCATAAAACTTGTGGGCAGCAATCGAAATGGCGGAGAGCCCGGGCAATTTGGCGGAGAGAGGAATCTTCCCGAAGGTCTGCACGGCATCCGTGTGAAAAAATACGCCCCGCTCGAGGCACACGGCAGCGATGTCCGAAATGGGTTGCAGCGCACCAGTCTCGTTGTTCGCATGCATGATGGAAACGATGGTGGTCTCCTTGCGAATGAGACGGGCTAGAAGCTGTGGATCAACGATTCCGTTGGAGTCCACCGGCAGAAGCGTTACCTCAAAGCCCTCAAAGTGCTGCAAGTGCTCTGCGGCATGGAGCACGGCATGGTGCTCGACAGCGGAGATGATAAGATGCCTGCCGCGCACCGCATGCGCGCGGGCGATGCCGATGAGCCCCAGGTTGCAGGACTCTGTGCCACCGCCGGTAAAAATAATCTCATGCGGCTTCGCCCCAAAAAGGACGGCCAGACGATCACGGGCATCATCCACTGCCGCCCGCGCGATTCGTCCTGCGGAGTGAATGGATGAGGGATTGCCA
>CANMQB010000107.1 GCA_947499885.1 Spartobacteria bacterium | reverse complement strand
ACACAAATTTAACAATCGCCGGGTGTCATGAATCGTGACGCAACGACTTTCTCTCCCCGGTGTCATTTTTCATTGGCGCAATACGGACGGTTCAAAAGTGAACCGGCATCATTGACAGGCAAAAATGACCGGGGACATCGGGCTATATCAGTTTGGGAGCTTCTTCGAGGACCCAGAGTTTTGACTGTGTGTGGTGAGGGACGGTAACGCTTCTTTTGAGGGTGGGCCCTGTTTTGCATGTTAGAGCTTCGAATTCAAAGAAGTGGTCGAGAGCGACCTTTCTGACGGTTCGCGGTGACGGATGAAAATCACGAAGCAATGCGGGCGGAGAGGAGGAGAGAGGAAAGGATCAAACTGCGCGGCGCTACGAAAAAATAAAACAACCGTTTGTCACCTTCAGCCAGATTAACCGATTTCACAGAAAAAATGTTGCTTCGCCACAGGATTTTTTTGTAGGAGGCGTCCACCTATGGAACCTAACGCAACGACTGGAAATGAAACATCCGTGACGCAATCTCCATCTTCTGCGGCGGCGGATGCTGCGAGCAAGGCTTCGGTGGAGCTGTTTGAACTGTGTGCGGCTCTTCTGCTGGGGCTGGGGGCCACGATGGGCACCATCGCCGGATATCAAGGCGGGTTGTGGAGTGGGAAGTCGATCGAGAGCTTTGGCATGTCATCCCGCATCACCACGAAGTCTGCGGATGCGGGAACGTTTGCGGATTCCAAAATCGCCTCTGACAACTTGGTAAAACTGCAGGTGATCCAGCTGGTGACGCAGGCCAAGCACACGCCGAAAGACGATGAGCGGGAATTTCTGCTGCATCAGATCAGCGAGCTGATGATCCGTGAGTATAGCGACGAGGCGTATGATGCCATGGGCCTGCCGCAGGAGCCGCGCAAAATGTATGATGCAGACGGTGAACTGCTGGACCTGCCGGAGGACGTGATCTTTGAGGCCAGCAAGCAAAACTTCAACAAGGACTACTTCCAGTGGATGTATGAGGAAAAAGTGAAGCACACGGTGAAGGCGGAGGAACTCTTTGCCGAAGGGCAGCATGCAGGCACAGTGGGGGACGAGTTCGCGCTCAATGGCGTCTACTACACTCTTTCCCTCTTCTTCGCCGGTCTTGGCCTGGTGTTTAAAAGCCGTGTGCGCTGGGGCTTCTTCGCTCTGGGAGCGATCATTTTCCTCGGAGCCTTGGTCTACATGTGCCGCTTGGAATGGGCCTGAGGGATTGAACTGCTGAAGGCGCGTGAATGTTTGGACTGCGCGTCATGGCGGAGAAGATGCTCTGTTGTTTGACCTGCTGCGGCTTTTTCGCTTCGGCGGCTGCATGCGCAGTGGGATGACGGTGAGGCCACGATGTGAAAAGATCACTTGCTCGCTCAAAAGCGACCCGCTCCCCCTGAAAGTTCCAGCCCTCAAGCTAAACACAACGCATTGGCTCACCACCGACGGGAAGTTCCTGCTGCTTGACGATGTCCGCTATCAATGCTACACGCCATGAAATCTCAACCAACACAACCACACCCATACCAAATGAAAAACACCCTGATCCTCGCCTTCGCCACTCTCTGTATCTCCCTGCCGCTTGCGGCCGAGGATGTGGAGTTCCCCTCAGAGGGGCCCCTCATCACACTGTCAATTCCTGACGACTGGAAGCACGAGGAGGTCGATGGAATTTTGCAAGCGATTGCAGGTGATGACATGGAAACAATGTTCGCGTTGAAGCCTCTCAAAGCCACGAAAAAAGAAGGTTCTGCTGCCATCGCGGAAATCAAGGAGCCCCTCGATAAGATGTATGATGGCGAGATCACATACGACAAAATGGAGGAGAGTGGAGTGCCGGACGGCAACATGAACCTCTACACTATCAATGCCGAGGCCAAGCTCCATAGTGCGGATCAGGGCGAGGTCACTTCTTTTGTGAACTCCATCATGATCTCCTTCCCCGACACCGACGAACTCCTCCTTGCCCAGTTCATCTCCACAAAAGCCGGCTTCCGCGCAAATGCCGAGGGCATCAAGGAAATCGTGGGCTCCTTGAAAAAGGCCGAGTAACGGGAATACCGCTTCATTCCAGGAAATTCTTCAAGGACGTCAACGGAGCAAGATTTCTGTGCATGCGCTAGCCATCTGCACTCAGGATTGCCTCACACGTGCTGCGGCCGGGTCGAGAAAGGAGCGGGCTCGCGCTTGCTTCGGAGTAATCAACCGAGCGGAACGGTGCGCGCGGCGAGAAACTCGTAACTTCGCTTGGTCCACCCGCCCTCAATTGGTTCCGTATGGAAAGTGATAAATGTCAATGATTCGCATTGACACTAGCTTAGGACGTCTGCTTTTTTTTCACACATGTTACATTCCATAGAGGCCATTTAATGAAACCTCTTCTTTTACCAACTGTCCTTTCGCTGGCATTCCTACTTCCGATGGGAATCTGTGCGGCAGATATCGAGTGGGAGCCAAATGTTTACCCGCACGGCAATCTCTTTCCATCCTTTCTCATCGGGACCGCCCGTGTGGATTTATCCGAGGAGGTGTTTGCCGCGTGGGGGAGCAACCAAATCGGCGATCCGCAGGGGATGATCGGAGTGGCCCTTTCGGGAGCCGAGGCCGGATCACAAGTCGAAGTCGTCGTAAGGGCGAATGACTATATGGCTGAGAGCCGCCTCGAGGCGACGCTTGACGAGGACGCCGAAAATCTCCTGATCCATCCCAAGATCGCCTTCAACTATAAAGCTCTTGCCAAGGTGAGTCAGGCTGTGCCGCTGGCCATCACGATGAGCGTGACTGTGGATGGAGAAAGTCTCGGCGAGCAGACCGAGACCGTCACGCTGAGATCGATCAACGACTGCCTTTTTGGCGTGGAGGAGAGAGTCGACGACGAGGAATCCCACACATCCGACTACAGCTGGCTCTTTGCGGCTTATGTGAACGAGAATCATCCATGGGTTGACCGGATTCTCAAGGAGGCGCTGGATACCGGAATTGTCTCCTCTTTTGACGGATATCAAAGCGGCGAGGTGGACAACGTCCTGCTCCAGATTTTTTCGATCTGGAATGTGATGCAGCTGCATGGGCTCAAATACAGCAGCGTCACTACGACTGCAGCCGTGAAGAAAGGGGTTTACAGCCAGCACGTCCGACTGTTCGACGAATCGGTGACTGAGGCTCAGGCGAACTGTGTGGACGGGACAGTCCTTCTCGCAGCGATCCTGCGCAAGATCGGCCTCCGGCCCTCTCTGGTCCTTGTTCCCGGGCACATGTTCCTGGCCGTGGATCTGGATGATGAAACCACTATCGGGCTCGAAACCACGCTCATGGGGTCGGAGGATCTCCGCCCCACGAAGGAAGGATCCCGCCTCAAAAAGCTCGAGGGGAAGAGGACTGAGGAATCTTGGGATTCGTTCGAGTCAGCCGTCTCGGATGGCACGGAATCTCTTGAGAAAAATGCCAAGAAGTTTGAAAGCGATGACCTCGATTATCAGGTCATCAATGTCGAAAAAGCCCGCGAAATGGGAATCTTACCGATCACCTACAGCCAAAAAAACTAAATATATGGATAGCAACAACGTCACAGTGACAAGTAATAAATCATGGTTCAGCCGCATCGGCAACGCCATCAGCGGCATTGTCTTCGGAGTAATCCTATTCCTGGGATCCTTTCTTCTTCTCACATGGAACGAGGGCAGGGCGATCCACAGGGCGAAGACGCTGGAGGCGGGAAGCAGCCAAGTGATCACAATCTCCGCTGATGAGCGGCAGGCATCCAATGAAGGGAAGCTCGTGCATTTGAACGGCGAGGCGGTGGCGGAAAGCCCGGTGGAGGATCCGGTCTTCGGCATCACCGCAGACGCCCTCAAACTCCGCCGCGATGTCGAGATGTATCAATGGAAGCAGACCGAAAAATCCGAAACGAAACAGAAACTCGGCGGCGGGGAAGAAACCACGACCACGTATTCCTATGCAAAAGACTGGTCATCCAGCCTCATTGACTCCTCTCAATTCCATACCCCGGCCGATCATCAGAACCCGGATTCCATGGCAGTGGAAAGTGACACATTTGTGGCCGACGGGATCCATGTCGGCGCGTTCGACCTGCCCGAGAGCCTGGTGGATCTCATTAATAACTACGTTCCCCGCCCCGTGACTGCCGCAGAGTCAGAGGATGCGGCCAAAGAGCAATCTGCGGATATCAGCGTCAGCGCGGGCGGCACCCTCTTCGTAGGGCAGGATCCTTCAAATCCGAAGGTCGGGGATCTTCGCATCAAGTTCCAAAAGGCCGACCCCGGCCCCGTGAGCATTATCGCCGGCCAGGTTGGTCACACGTTCGAGCCATTTGCCATCGGAGATCTGGGCACCATCGAATTGCTGAAGACAGGAACCTTTAGCGCGAACGCCATGTTTCAACAGGAAAAGGAAAGCAACACGATGCTCACTTGGATTTTGAGGCTCGTCGGTTTTCTCGCGATGCTCTTCGGGCTTCTGCTGATCACCAACGTGATCTCCGTGGTTGCCAGCGTCATTCCATTTCTTGGCGAAATCTTGGGGGCGGGCATCGGCCTGTTGGCTATCGCAGTGGCGCTGCCTCTGACCCTGGTAACCATCGCGCTGTCCTGGCTCGCCTACCGGCCGTTGATCGGCATTCCGCTCTTCCTCGTAGCGGCAGGCTGTGTGTTTTTTGCCAGCAAGAAGCTGCTGAAAGCGCGAAAAAAGGCCTAATACCAATATCTCTCTGAAATAGGACTTTGCATCGCAAAAGAAGGGGGCATGGCCGTCCCGGCCGTGTGGAGACTAGTCCCCCCGGCTCGCCTTCTACCCATCGGAACCCAAAAGCACACCGACACATACGGGCGGTGCCTCCCGCTCGTAGAGCCTACGGATCGGAGAGACGCCTGGGCCCCTCTCCAAAAATCCAAAAGCAAGCCGCTTTTGGTAGGAGCCTTCCAGCCTCTCTTCAAATGGTGATGGCGCTGGCGATCAGGAGGTAAAAGGCGTAAATCCCGCAAACGACGCTCAGCACGAGAGCCGTCACGAAGCCGAGCAGCAGGGCTTTGCGCCTGCCACGCCAGAAGAAGGCGAGGCCTGCCGGAAGGCCTGCGGCACCCCCAAGAATGATGGCTGACTGCATGGCTGGCACCCATCCAAGCATCTCTGGACGCGGCGAGCTTGCCGATCCGGGCACCATCACCGAACGCAGGATGTTGAGCAACATTTCCAGAATCAAGCCATTGACAATGAATAGATAAAATAGGATCCACGCAATGATCACCCAGGCGATGATGAAAAGGGTTCCGCCGACAACCGGCCAAGGGCTGCGGGGCGGCGGCTGAGAAGCCTGTGGCACGGGTTGATTCATCGAGCAGCTATCGGACCTTGATGGATTTGAGCACAGCCACCATGGCGTCCGCATGTTTGTCCAACGCGCGCATGGGATTCCGGCAGAGAAGAATGAGCACTTTATTACCGCTTTTCCGCTCGTAGGTCACCAGGTTCACGCTGTATTTCTCAGTGCCTGCTCCGTCGGAGGCCTGGGCATTTTGGAAAGTGGCGGTCAGGCCCAGTGCGGCATCTTTGTTCACTTCAGGATCTGCGCCCCCGTTCCACAAAATCTCCTTGAAGCGCTCGCCAACCTTCTTCTTCAATGTCTCTTCGGCATCAAGCAAGTCGGCCTTGTCCACCATGATCACATTCATCGAGACCAGTTTGTCATGCGATTCCACATAGACACCCTCATCGGTCGCTTTCATGTTCCAGTCTGCAGGGAAGTCCAACGCGAAGTCCGGCTTGGCTTTGTCCGGATAGCTGAATGTCTGGACTGCTGAGTGTCCGCCGCTCCGAGACTCACCAGACGCAACAGCGCTGATCGAGTCCAGCATGGCCCCGCAGGCTGCTCCATAGGTCGAAGCGTTTTCTTTCGCTGCGATGAGAGTAAATAAGATTTTGTGAGCCGCTTCCGGATGTCGAATCAGCGCCACGTTGATGTACGCTCGGCCGCTGGAGTCCTCCCCTTCACCACCAAGAAGGCTGAGCACGAGTCCGTTGGCTTCCACGGGATCGCTTTTTGTGAGTTTCAGATTGTTAAAATCCTCATCAAGCGTGCTTTCGGCTTCCTTGACCGCAGCCGCGTCGTCATCCGCTGCCGCCTCCATCGCCGCCACTTCCACGATCACATCACCGCCGTCCGGGGAGACCACAAAAAAGCTGCCGTTCGTGACTTTGACCTTCCAATCATCAGGCGCACTGAAAGTGATCAGTGGATTTTCCGCAGGGTAGTTGATCGTCTGATCCGCCCAGGAGACGTTGGCAGATGAGAAGCCTGTCAGACACAGAAGCAGAGTGCCGATTTTAACTCGTGAAGGTGATGACTTTCCCCTTGCTTCAGGTAAGCGATATTTCATGGACTCGCGGGAATTTGAAGAGGGGAATAGAAAATTCAAGGAGAAAATGCAACAGGTTGCAAAATTTTATTTGACTTGGATTGCAATTTCAAAGAGCCAGATTCGTTGCCCATCATTGGGCGATGGGAATTACCGATTAAGCGCACCGATCCAGAAAATGAAAAAAATCTTTTACTTCATGTTGCTCGCTATGACGGGACCGGCCTTCGCGGCTCTTGATATCGTGGCGGCCAACGCATCGAGCGATCAACCCGTGTATGTCCTAAAAAATACTTCCACGGGCAAAGTGCTGGGAATTTTTTGGGACCGGGCAAAAGACAAAAGCGACTACGGATTCGAGTCATCGATCGTCCCGGATTTCTACTGGTCAAAAGATCGCGATTACGTGGCGGTCAGCGGTGGAGCATCAAGAAGCCGCACGATTTCCCTCTACAAAGTCATCGGCAACTCTCTCCAGGAAATTGCGGTTCCCCAATTGGATGATGAGCAGGCAGCCCCACTCAACGCGATCACCGATCCAGTGGCGGATGGACTCGATGCCATTCGCTGGCAGCCAGACGGCACGCTTCTTCTTCGTTTTTGGGCGGCGGAGCGCGTGAGGAGTGACTCCGAGCAGCAAAATGAAGCCAATGTCTGGGCCGACTTGCAGGTCAATGGGAACACCGCAAAAATCATTGGAATTAGTTCGGAGGAGCCCTCTGTCTCTTCGTCGGAATCTTTGCCGAAAAATCCCGCTCCTCCCGCAGGAGAAACGCTGTCTTCCGCTGACACGGGCCCTACGGAAAACCAGGAGGCCCCTATCTACGCTCAGGCCTGCAGCGGCGAGCAACCGCCGGATGAGTCGGAAAGCTTTGACCCGAACCGCCTGGTCGGAGTCCATAGCGTGAGTGGGAAAAATCCAGATGGAAGCACCTACAAAGGAACTGTGAAAATCCGGGTCGCGAATGGCCTGGTCGGCTTGGAATGGAAGATCGGCAGCAGCGTTTCGCACGGGAGAGGGATCCTGGTCGGCCAAACACTCGGCGTGGCTCTGGATGATGGAATCGCTATTTACCGAATCATCGGACAGGCCGAGGGGCAGTCGCTGATCGGTTTCTGGTCTGGAGCGGGTTCACCCGTTACCAACCCAGAGGCCATCCTCATCGGCAATGCCGATATGACCCAGGCGAATCTTCCAGCCGAGCAGATCAATGGAAAATACACATCCCTTCGCGAGGTCGATGACGGCCAGGTCGAGGGAAGCGTGAAGATTTCCGGAGGAGAGATTGCCAAAACCGCCCTGTGGAAGATCGGCAACAAATCATCGAAATGTCAGGGACTGGCTTTAAGCGATGGTCTAGCCATTCTGACACCCTCCGGCCTATCGGTTTTCACAAAGCGCGGCGATTCCCTGGAAGGTCAATCCGTGACCCAGAAGGGGAAAATCTGCCAAGAATCACTGATTATCACCAATTAAGATGCCTTTCAAAATGCTTATTCGACTCTTCTCCTTCTGGCTTCTGGCCGGACTTATCGCAATCCTCGCCACGCAGTCGTGCTCAGCGGAAGAGGCTGCCTTCCATTTCAATGGGAATGACTATTTCCTAAGAGGCGATGAAGCCGGGATCCGCGAGTATCTCACTGAGGATGAGACGTTCGACGAGTGGACCACGCTGATCTCGGTCCGTCATTTCGACGGCACCGATAACCCCAAATTATACGCGCAGAAACTTATTGAAAACGCCAAAGCCAGCGGCCCGAATGCCGCAGGCCAGCTGATGGAAAATGAAGAGGCCGGATCTTACATCGCCGACTTCCTCGTGTTTTCGGAAGAGGGTTCCAAGCCGTTTTTTGCCGAGTGGAATCTCTGGAGAATTGAGAAAAAGGACGATGGTGTGGAGGCCGTGCAATATGCCCGTCGCTTTTACAAAGTCGACGCCTCGACATCCCAAAAGCTGATCGACGCACGCGAAAAAATCGTCCCGAAGCTCGCGGTGTTGGAAATCCCGGAATAAAAGCCGAAATGCCTGCCACAACGCCATGGGCCAGCGTGAAAGTGAAAAAATTCTGCTTACCAGCTGTAAAATCGCTGGATCACCACCCCGTTCAGAGGGGTCAGCAACTGTCTTAGTTAGCAAGGGAAAAGTTAGGATTTTTTAGGAGGCGGTTGGCGAGGATAATGAGTTTTCGCATGAGGGCGGTGAGAGCGAGTTTTTTTGGTTTTCCAGCGGCAAGAA
>CANMQB010000106.1 GCA_947499885.1 Spartobacteria bacterium | reverse complement strand
TGAAGAGCCGTCGTCGACTCCGTGAAACCTACATCGCCCCGGCACTTTCGGACGGCTTGATCCAATACACCATCCCCGGGAAACCCAACAGCCGCCTGCAAAAATACCGCCTCACCGAGAAAGGCCGCGAGCTCGCGGGAAAAACCGTTTCGCAATAACAACCTTCAAAAGATCTGGAGGGCGATGCGCCGTCAGCGCCGTGGTATCCTCGCCGAGCTTTCGTTTACAAGCTTGGGGCGGATCGCTCTCCGAGGCGTAGGCTATGAGCCGGAGGCCGAGCGGCCCCAAGATTCAGGCGCAACGCGCCGCTAAGCCAAAATCCACAATCCGTAATTCAAAATCCAACATCAGCCATGCTGCTCGGAAATTTCGAGGCCCAGAAAAATTCCGAATGAATCCAAAATTCATCATTAAAAATCCAACATCAGCTTTACTGCTTGGGAACTACGAGGCCGCTTCGAATCCATGACGCTTTTTGAATCCACACTCCTTGTTTGCACGGCCGTCGCCTTGCTTTGGACGAAGGCGCTCGATGTGATCAGCACTTGGCGTTTCATCGGCGTGCACGGCGAGTCGAATCCGATCGTCCGCTGTTTGTTTGACAAAGCCGGCCTGGCTGGCGGCATCGTCATCGTTTGCGCCCTCTACCTACTGATCCTCGCCGCCCAGTTGGGAGCCGTTGTTTGGATCAATTCGCCATGGTTCACGCATGGAACCGTGCTCGTCGGTTCCCTCATCGCCTTCATCCAATACGATGTCGCCCGCTTCAACCGCTCTCGCCGACCCAGCGCATTGACAAATTTTCTCCTCCGATTTTTCATGCGTCTCCGGTAAAGATGATTTCCGTGCCCCTCCACCCCGCCACCTGCTACCAATTACTCGCTGTGGCTCCGCTATCCGCCATCAGTCCTCCGCAATCGGCGGCTCAGCCGCCTACCGTGGTAATCGGCGAGGTGCTTGGGAACTACGAGGCGCAAAAACAAATCAAATGACGCATCCCGACACCCAAAAAATGCTTCAGTTGGTCGAAGAACAGACCGGCTACCGCGTCAGCGTCGATCTGATTTCTGGCATCCAAGAGCACGCCCAGATGATCTCCGCGCGTCCGGAGAATCCTGTGCATTTGATTCGTGTGAATGACACGCAACGGGCTTTTGCGGATTACATCGTCGCTGTGCAATGCGGCATGCTTCTCATTCTTTGGTCCGACCTCTCCAAAGTGCCTGCCATCGTTTTGGAGGAACGCCCCGCTGCCGAGCAGGCGGAACGCTGGGCTGGCATGGAACCGCTGGCTTCGATGCCCGCCGATCTTTCCAAAAAAGTCGGCCGCTTTTATGTGGAAGGCCTCGTGAAGCAAGTGCAGTCCGTGCCCCTTGAAATCGGCGTCGCCAAGCTGGTCTTTGAAAAATGCCCCGCACTTCGCGAGGCACAGGCCGAGTCCTTCAGGGCCCAACTCCAGAATCTCTCCCAAGTCTTCACGCCAAAGGTCAAAGACTCCGGCCCGGCCGAGGTCTTTCAAAAAAATGTCACCATGAATGCCGCTCTCGCGCTCGGATGGTCCGAGATTTCCGGGGATCGCATCGCGCTGTTGCCCTACGAGAGCACCGGCCATCTCGAATCGGGCAAAAAACTCTTCGCCGCTCTCCAAGCCGCTTCCCCGCTGGATTCGGCAGCCTACACGGGAGTCGTGAATACCTGGGCTCGCATCCTCTCCCTCGAAGCGCTCTACCGTTGGGATTTTTCGAATCGGAAACCATGACTCCCTTTTCATTCCAATTTTCACTCGCCGACTTCGATCTCACTCGACTCCCGATCGATCCCGATCTCCTGCGAGGTGATGCCTCCATGCTGGCCGCCGCCATTCAAGAGTTCTACCGCGAGAGCTTCGAAAAGCTCGGGGGTTCCGCCACAGTCGTTGTGAGGGATGGCGTCGTCTCCGTGGCTTGGCAACCCGGGAGCGGCGATGCCTCTGCTCAGCTGCTTCAGCACGCCATCGGCCTCCTGCGCCAAGGCAACGCTTCCAGTGCCGAACCCATTCTCCGCGCCCTGCTCGTCCAAGATGCCCACAATGCCGACGCGCTCTACAACCTCGGCATGATGCTCAGCGATCAAGGCCGCCTCACTGAGGCGGTCGAAACCCTTCAGGAATTGCTCAACTTCCAACCAGCGCACAGCGATGGTTGGACGGCCCTCGGAGTCGCCCACGCCCGCTCGAACGCGATTCCCGAAGCCGTGAAGGCGCTCGAACGCGCGATTGAAATCGATCCCGTCAACGCCCACGCCCTGCGAAACCTCGCCGCCATCCACGGCAAGGAATCTCCCGCTCTGGCTTTGCCATTGATGCAAGAAGCCGCGCGCCTTCTGCCCGACGACCAGCGTTCCCAGTATGGCTTGGCCCAGTGCCTCCTCCAAATCGGTTTCATCGAAGAAGCCGACCCGCTCTTGGTGAAGACCATTTCCCTCGATCCCCTCAGCGAGATCGCCGAACTCGCCCGCGCCGAGCGCTCACGCATTGCAGAAGCCAACTTGCGCGCAAACGCAGGCGGCGGCACACGGCCCGACGCTGTATTCTTCTGCCTCGACGCCCTGCAGAAATTTCAAGCCCTCGGCGAGGAGCAAACAAAAACGATCACCTTCGAGATCGCCATGCTCGGCCGCCAAGGCTTGGACATCAACGACCCCTCAAAAAAATACACACTCCGCAGCCTGCCAGGCGATTTTACCGGCCTCCACCTAGCCTCGCTCCTGTATACGGGAATGCAAAAGATCGCCCCAAACACAGACGCCGGAATCGATTTGTCTCGCGAACTCGCCGAGGCGAAAACTCTGCTCGCCGATCAAGTCAACCCCAAAGAAGCTGAATGAATTCAAAACTTCAGCAGATGTCCAGAGACGAGCGGTCTAGCGTCGATATTCCAGCACTCCATGTGGCGCAGGCGTCCCTCCTGCGATCCTCCCCTTCACCCCGTAGAATGCCAAGCCTATTCCACCGGGGTCCGTCCCCAGGCATCGGCGGCAACGCCGCCTCCGCCGCCTGCCGTTGTGCTCGGCGAAATTCTTGGAAATTTCGAAGCTCGGGAAAATTCTTAACGGAATCACAAAATTGATTAAAAATGCTACGATCATTTATCAATAACACCGTTCCAGATATGGAATCGATTTTTAGGGAAAATTACAAAAATCGCGATGTCATGGAAAAGTTGAAAGAAGAGCTCGCACTACGTTCTTCAAGTCGAGCAAAGGTGCTTCACGATGAAGTTGATAAAATTCTATCGCCCGACTTAGGGCGCTCAATAGAAAGCACCTCAAAGGACACTGCAGCTAAATCCATTCTGTTTTCGAGATTAAAACCTCTTAGAGAGAAGCTTATCGATGTCTCTCTCCGCAGTAGACTATTGAATTATCGTGACCTTGGTAGTCAAACATTGCCCCTTCTCCCTTGCGACCTGGATACCTTGTATCAATGGCTCGTTTCTAGTGAAAAGGAACTAGAAGTTAAAGGCGTTACAAAGAGTGAGCAAAAAAACGAAGCCGAGGATGAACCAAAAACTGATGCAGAGCCAAAGCCTGCACGGCCATGCGTTGATTTTACAGGAGAAGATGCCACAAGAGATATTCAAGTGGGTATTCTACGCTCGCGTGACTCGATGTTAAAGACAGAGAATCGGATGACATCTTTGTTTCGCAAATATCGGGAGTGCTTAGATGCTTTTGGTAGCAATTTGTGTTTCTTTGCGTTTGGTTTTTTAGAATGGATAGACCCTAAGCGTCAGGATGACGAGAAGCGTTACGCACCATTAGTTTTAGTTCCAATAGCCTTGTCGAAAGTTAAGCGTGAGGTTGCAGTGGAGGCATCATCGGATGAAATCGAGACTGAAAGTGATTTGCAATCATCCCGTCGCAGAGGGCGTCAGCGAGTTGCGCGCCCTGTTTCTATATCTTCAAGGACTATGGCATATCGCTTTACAGTGAAATATGATGGCGAAGATATCTCTGACAATGTAGCCCTAAAGCTAAAGTTGGAAAGCCTTCCAGGTCATATAAGTCTGCCTTCTTTCGATGCTGAAAAAGACGATATAAGCATCGAAGAATATCTCCGTGCTGTAGATACTGCTATCAGTCGATTACCACCCGAGGTAAACGCCGGATGGAAAGTGATTCGAGGAGCAAGATTGGCGTTTTTTAGTTCAGCAAAGGAGGCCATGTATCGCGATCTAAATCCTGACAATTGGCCTGCATCGGATTTAGTAAGCCAAGAATGGATTCAGGCCGCCTTGGACGGTCGCGATCAAGATACTACTCCACCAGTGTCGGATGATGAAGTTACAGAGGCTTTGCATGTTCACCCAGTTCCCACTGTCTTGGAGACAGATGGTTCGCAAATGAGAGCAATCGTTCGGGTGCTTCGAGGTGATCCTATGGTGATTCAAGGGCCACCAGGAACAGGGAAGAGCCAGACGATCACTAACCTTATCTCGGCGACCCTAGCCAGGGGAAAGTCGGTGTTGTTTGTAGCGGAAAAGATGGCTGCTTTGAGTGTAGTGCGTGAACGCATGGAGGAATCCGGCCTCGGGAGATATTGCTTAGAACTTCACTCCGCAAAAGCGACGCCGAGACAGGTGCTCAATCAAGTTAGGAAGCGCCTTGCACACAAACCTCCCGCGGTATCAGCCTCAGCAGAGCAAGATGCATTCCGAAAACGCCTCAATCTTCATCGCGTCGCTCTTGGAAACTATGGTGCATCCATTCATCACAATGATAGCAGTCAAGAATCGAGCTTCCATGAGGAGGTTTGGCGGCGCTCCAAGCTCTTAGATGCACTTGAGGAAATGCTTGCGAATCAAGAGGCTGACATCGATTCCTTACCCCCGCTCAAAATGAATCGAGAAGCCGGTTTCGCTGAGTTAATTACTTTGATTGATGCTCTCAAGGTTGCAGGTCGCTGCATTAAAGATGGAGTTCATCTCGCATCGCAACCTTGGCGTGGTTCTAGTCCGCGTGAATTGCCAACTCCTAACTTTGAAGGAGCGGTTCGCCGTATTCTCTCCACAGCAAAGCAGGCTGCATTACAGTGGGAGGAGTCCGAAAGACGCCTTCCGCTATCCGATCAGTGGAGTTATAATACTGCATATGAGTGGCTTGAATTACAAAAAAGCTTTCAGCCTGAGCCTGCCCCTGAGTTGCCCACATGCATGTGCAATCAACTGGCGGCTGATTTCACCTCGCTTGCCCTTTATGATGAATATCTCGCGGCGCTTTTAGCTTGGCGAATGCCCCACGCTGATGAAGCGCGAGCATTATCGGAAAACATTGGAATAGATAATCCAACTATCGAACAGGCGCGGACAGCAGCTAACGAAATTGAGGCCACGCTCGTTTCCAGAATGCCGCACTCGACTCTGGAAGAACTTTCTCAATCCACTGAGCAAGTGTGCTGGATGCGCGACGCTCTCTCCTCCCGGGTTGAGTCAATCAGTGTTCTTGCTGGGCTGATTCATGTGCCCACGAAGGATTATACTTTTTCTGCCGGAAGCAGGTTGGCTGAATTCGCGGCGCGATTAGCGCAAACGCCACCTAGTGTATTGCGCTGCCTACATCCTGCTTTGTTACATCCTTCTAGTGTAAATCAAGTTTTGCTCGCCAAAAAACAAAACAGCGCTTTGAAAAATGAGCGTGATTCGATCTGCATAGAATTGCGATTGGATGATCTAATGAATGAAGCAGAGTGGAGCGTTCTAGCACGTGAACTGCGCTTGACGGCAGGGGGTTGGTTTAACTGGCTTCCAGGAACGAACGCATATAAGCTGCGCCAGCGCTTGAAGTCTTACTTCTTAGAACGGCCTTTGAATGAAATCGCTGCTATTAATGCTGTGGATCGCGCACAAAAGTTGAGGAGTGAAGCGGACGCCTTCGCTACCTCAGAAGATGCGAGATCACTTCTCGGAAATGCATTTACTGGAATCACAACAGACTGGCCTTCATTAGAATCCGCAGCATTGCTTGTTTCGGACTGGATAAAGCTCTTCGGTGTCGCATCGGCGCAGGAATTTATAGTCGAGCATAAGGACGCAGTTGTTGAGCAATCGTCACTCATTGCCACTATTGCTGCGCAGGCTGAGGCTCACGCGAATGAGTGGATTGCTCTTGCTTCTATACTCTTTCGACAGGATGAATCCACGCTGCGCCAGATTTCCACCCAAACCTTAAGTGTTGATGTAGGGCAGCAAGCAGAGATTTCTACCAGATTGTTTAATGCAATATCGGCAGTGAAATTTCCGCCATCCACTCCCATTAAAAGAGTGGTTCAGTTGTGCGACTCCGCGCTTAATCTTCGAGAACATGCTGCCGCTATTGCAAAACTAACTTCTAATCAGGATTTCCTTGGTAACTGGTATCAGGGATTGCTTGCCACTGACCCCCAAAAAACGATCGCTGCCGTTTCTTGGCTTAGAAAACTAATAGAAGCCGAAACAATTCCTCAGAAAGTCAAAGTATGGGCACTCTCCGCAACTACGGGGCAGCGTGTTTTAGAAGTTACTGAGCGAATTCAAAACGTCACAAAAGCCATTGATGACTGGCAAACCGCATTGGCATCGCTAACAGAGTTGTTTTCATTGGAATCCCACAGCGCAGCAATATCGCCGAACAACTTGGAGCGAAATGTAAATGCTATCATCTCTCAGCTTGAAGCCGCTGTTGAAGCGGTGCCAGCTTTGTTACAATGGTATCATCTAAATGAAAGCGAACGTGAAATCAAGCAAGCTGGAGGTCAAGCCCTCTGGGAGTGGTGTCGCAAAAACAATTTAAGTAACGAAGCGATCGAAACGGCAGCAAAGCTCAGCTTTAGCAATCAGATCATCGAGCAACTGCTCGGGGAGCATCCTAAGCTTAAAACCTATCACCGCCAAAAATTGGAGGAACATCGCGAGGGGTTCCGCTCTCTTGATAAGCGAATCCTAAGTTCTTTCCAGAAAGAATTAGATCGTAGTATTTTTCGCAAGAATAGCGAAGCGCCTGCAGGCCAACGCAGAGGTTCCACCAAGGATTTTACAGAGATGTCCATGCTGCAACATGAAATGTCTAAACAAACACGACATGTGCCAGTTCGCAGATTAGTAAGGCAAAGTGGGACCGCTTTAAAATACCTCATGCCTTGCTGGATGATGGGACCGCAAGCTGTCGCTCAGTTTCTTGAGCCGGAGAAAGTAGAGTTTGACCTACTTATTATCGACGAAGCATCCCAAGTCCGGCCCGAGGATGCACTCGGTTCACTGGCACGTGCTAAGCAAATCGTGATTGTTGGCGACTCGAAGCAGATGCCGCCTACGGATGTCTTTCAAGCTCTGGGTGTCGATGTTGCCGAAGATGAAGTCGAAGACGGGGATGGTAAAATGGTCTCGACTAGCAGTGCCGCACTGGAAATGACTTCCATTCTTGATACCTTTGAGAAGCAGTTGCCTGCTGAAACGCTTCGCTGGCACTACCGTAGCCAGCATCAGAGTCTCATCGCTTTTTCCAACGAGAGTTTTTATGAATCCAGCCTGATTGTTCCTCCATCCCGATGGCACGCAAGCGATGAACTTGGCATCGTGCGGCACTTTTTGGAAAATGGCTGTTTGCAGGACCGCAAAAACCCCGCCGAGGCAGCAAAAATCATTGAAATCATGCGTGATCATGTGCTCCGAGAATCCAAGCGCCATGAGAATGAACGTGAAACTTTGGGCATTGTAGCTATGAATGCCGCCCAGCAGGATTTGATCTCGGAAAGTTGGGAAAAGGAATGTAAAGAAAATCCCGATTTAGAGGCTGCATTAACCGAGTTCACATCCAAGACAACCTTGTTTATCCGAAATCTTGAAAATGTCCAGGGAGACGAGCGAGATGTTATTGTAATTTCAACTACTTACGGAAAAAATGCAGCTGGCGAAATGTATCAGCGATTTGGCCCGGTGAATAAAGCCGGCGGCTGGCGTCGCCTAAATGTTCTCTTCACACGTGCCAGAAAGCGCGTTCATCTTGTGACTAGCATGCTTCATAGTGATGTGCAGCAGGACACAAAAGAGTCTGAATCCGGACGTATATTCCTTCGGAAGTATTTGCAATATGCAGAAACTGGACATCTGCCTGATTCTGGAACCGCAGGTTACAAAGGAAACCCAGACTCTGGTTTCGAGGAATCTGTCGCGCACTGCCTTCGTAATCTAGGCTACGAGTTTCACTACCAAGTTGGCGTGCAAGGCTTCTTTATCGACATCGGCGTTATTGATCCCAATCAGCCAGGTCATTATCTCTGCGGTATTGAATGCGACGGGGCAACCTATCATTCTCATCCGATAGCCAGAGATCGTGATCGCATTCGCCAAGAAATCTTGGAAAATCGTGGCTGGGATATCTTCCGTATCTGGTCAACCGACTGGTATCGCAACCGAAAGTTGGAAGTGGAGCGCTTGCGAGCATACTTAAGGCAGCGATCTTCGGTAAATGCTTTGGAATAAAAAGCAAAAGAATCAATAAAATGTTGTCAATTAAAGAAACTTCGAAGCTTATCCAAGCATTTCGGGATGCTCGCGATTGGCAACAGTTCCATAGCCCCAAGAACCTTGCCTGCTCTATTTCAATTGAAGTCAAAGGGGTCAGGCATAAATTATTGACATTTAAGAGCCTTCAGATCAAAGGGGTCGGGCATTAATCCTTGACTTTTTGTCAATTCGAGGAGGGATAACCAAGTCAAAGGGGTCGGGCATTAATTCTTGACATTTGTTCAATCCAAGGAGGGA
>CANMQB010000105.1 GCA_947499885.1 Spartobacteria bacterium | reverse complement strand
GATGCCTTGGCGGCTATCATGGATTCAAAGAGGGGAATCATTGTTTGCGGCATGCATGGCAAGACCACCACCTCCGCAATGGCAGCGCATGTCCTGCGAGCTGGAGGGTTCAAGCCCAGCCACTATGTAGGTGCAGAAATCCCGATCCTTGGAACCAATGCACGCTGGGACTCCGAGGGAGACTGGTTTGTCGCCGAGGGCGATGAGAGCGATGGAACTCTTATCAATTACCACCCACACCACGCTATCGTCCTCAATATTGAACCAGAACATCTGGATTTCTATAAGGATATCAACGCGATTGATGCCGTTTACAAACGCCTCATCGGGCAAGCATCGGGCCACATTTTTTACTGCGCCGACGACGAGGGTGCCCGCCGAGTCTGTGCTTCCCACCCTCAGGCCGTCTCGTATGGCCTAGCAGAAAATTCGCACTATCGCGTCACAAGCCTCACAACCGAAGATTTTCAATCCCGATTTACCGCATTGAAAGACGGAAAAATACTTGGCGAAATTTTGCTCAATATCCCTGGAGCACACAATGCCGTGAACGCGCTGGCCGTGGTGGCACTTGCCACAGAAATCGGAGCTCCCTTTGAGACAATTGCTGCAGCATTGGAGAGCTTCCGAGGCGCAAAGCGCCGGTTCGAAATCATTCACGACACGAATCATCAGACCGTTGTAGACGACTACGGACACCACCCGACTGAAATCGCTGCCACACTCGCGACTGCACGCACCGGGCGACATCAACGGGTCATTGCCATGTTTCAACCGCATCGCTACACGCGCACTCAGGCGCTCAAGGAGGAATTCGGGAAAGCTTTTGCCTTGGCCAGCCATGTGTTTGTCTCCGAAATCTATCCTGCCAGTGAGAAACCAATTCCCGGCATCTCCGGGCAAACCCTTGTCGATGCGATGATCGCGGCGGGCCATACTTCTGCCAAGTATGTGCCGGAGGTATCCCACATTCACGAAGCCGCCGCATCGATTGCACAAGATGGCGACCTGATCCTAAGCCTAGGCGCAGGCAACATTCACGAAGCAGGCAGACGACTTGCGCAGGATCTCACTACCCGCGACACGCTCCTCGATGTGATGGGACCAGGTCGCATCAAGCTCTACGAACCACTCTCGAAGCACACGACAATGCGCATCGGGGGCCCTGCCCAGTTTTGGGTCGAGCCTGAAAGCGAAGAAGGATTCGCCGACCTTGTGCGGTATTGCTTTGACGAAAACATCCCACTCATGGTCATCGGCCGCGGGTCGAATCTCCTCGTCCGCGACGGCGGAATACCTGGCGTTGTTGCACACTTGTCACGCGGGGATTTCCAGCGCCATGAATTGAACGGATTCGAAATCACCGCAGGAGTTGGAGTCAAATTCAAACAAATCAGCGCCCTTGCGCGCTCCGCGAATATTACTGGGTTTGAGTGGATGGAAGGCATTCCCGGAAATCTCGGAGGTGGACTTCGTATGAACGCTGGAGCAATGGGAGTCCAAACATTCGATCAGATTGTTCGGATACGTTTTTGTGATCAGGATGGAAATATTTTTACACGCACCCCAGCTGAGATCGATGTGCACTACCGGAGTGTTCCCATGCTTCGCACAAACTACGCGCTTTCGGCTGTCGTAGTTGGCCGACCGGGCACGGAAAGCGATATTGATGCGGCCATCGCTGAATCATTTGCCAAACGCCGCTCAAGCCAACCGATCGCTGCCAGTGCCGGGTGTATTTTTAAAAATCCAGATTCTATCCCGGCTGGAAAACTGATCGAAGAATTGGGTCTCAAAAGTTTCTCTGTTGGGGGAGCTCGAGTCTCCGAGGTTCATGGCAATTTCATCGTGAATGACGGGGATGCAACGTCTGCTGACGTTCTGACGCTGATCAAGGAAATCCAATCTGCGGCCGAAAGAACACGTGGCATTCAGCTTGATACAGAGGTCCAAATCGTGGGGGTCGACTTATGAAGCAAAAGCATTCCGGAATTCTGAAAAACAAAAACGTGGCACTTCTCATGGGAGGGCCAGGCAAAGAGCGTGATGTCTCGCTCCGATCAGGAGCTGCCGTTGCAGTGGCCCTAGAGGCCGCAGGGGCACATGTCGGCAAAATCGATATCACATCAACGGACATTCCTCCACTGGAAGCCGTCGATCTCGCATTCAACATCATCCATGGCACGTTTGGAGAGGATGGACAACTACAGGCCATTCTCAACGGGCGAGGTATTCCGTACACAGGCGAGGGCATAGAGGGAAGCCGCGCGGCTTTCGACAAGATAAAATCTAAAGAGGCTTTTGACCAAGCCAACGTTCCAACTTCAAAATGGGAGAAAATTCATAGGGGCGAGTCTCCAGGCCTCCCACTCCCCTACGTCGTGAAGGCTCCGCGCCAAGGTTCAAGCGTAGGCGTTCATATCATTCGAGAAGCGAGCCAACTCTCCATGGCACTCGAAGACTGCTTCCAATATGGAGAAGAGGTACTGATCGAAAGCTTTTTCGCTGGAAGGGAACTAACCGTTGGAATTCTGGGGGGGGAAGCGCTGCCGGCTGTTGAAATCATTCCCAACCACGGTTTCTACGATTACGAAAACAAATATACGAGCGGAGCCTCGAAGTACCTAGTTCCCGCGCCGCTTACCGCTGCCGAATCCGCAATGGTAGAGTCTGCCGCGCGCGCCGCACACAAGGCTCTCGGACTGGAAGTTTATTCCCGCGTGGATATTCTTCTGGCCCCAGATGGCTCGATGAGTGTTCTCGAGATCAATACAATCCCCGGTATGACGGAATTAAGCTTGCTACCCAAGGCGGCTGCCGTGGCCGGCTTCAGCTTTCCAGAACTTTGTGAGGAAATTGTGGGGCTATCACTTGCCAAAAAGAAACCGTGATGAAGCTGGATTCCCAATCCCCATCCCCAAAAAAGAGTGCACGAAACGGCGTGCATTATCTGAACGTGAAAATGCGGGCTAAAACCGCGCAAAGGAAACGCCAACGCCTTCTCGGACAAATCTGCATGCTTTCCTTGGTTGTAGCTGTCTCATGCGGTTTGATCTGGTTCGGACTCAGTAAAGCTCTGGATAAATTCTTTTTTTCGAATCCGGCTTACAACCTCAGTGAACTCACACTTCAACTCGACGGGGTTATGACGCGTGAAGATTTGCTTGAGGTGACCGGAATACAAGTCGGCGAGAATATCTTCTGCATTGATATTGCGGGAATCGATCAAAAGCTTCGAGAAATCCCTATGGTAGAAAACGTCTGCATCGAGCGAATCATGCCAGACCGAATTGAAATCACTCTCGCACGCAGAACCCCGGTAGCCTGGGTTTCAAAGTCGTCAGACTCATCCGCCGACTATGACCCCAGTTCCATGATTCTTGTGGACGGTTCCGGGTTCCTCATGAAACCAAGGATTCTTCAACAAGAGTTCCACCAACTCCCCATTATTTACGGCGTGAATGTGGAAAAAATTCAGGAAGGGAGCCTTCTCGAAGGTGAGGATTTAAAAAATGCCCTTGCGCTGCTGCAGGAGGCCCGAAGCCAACCCAAGTCGCTGCTTGTCATCCGCTCACTGAACATCAGTAAGGGGTACTGCATTGACGCACTCACCGATCAGAACACCCGCGTGAAGTTCGCTTCGGGCGACTATTCATCGCAATTGGTAAAACTCCAGCGCCTGCTCGAGCACTGCCGCGATACAGGCCGTGAGATTGAATCTGTAAACCTCATGGTGACAAAAAACACACCTGTGAAATTTGTCATGACATCTCCCCCGGCTCCTATTTTAGAGAAGCAGAAGCCGATTCCCCAAAAATCTAAAACCAAGAAAAACTGATGGCCCGCGAAAAAATACACGTTGGACTCGAAATCGGAACAACCAAGGTCTGCGCAGTAGTGGCCGAGTGCCGCCGTGATGGCGAGATGCGCATCTTGGGGGTTGGTGAAAGCCCCTCGCGAGGCGTCCGCAAGGGAGAGATTATTGATTTTAAAAATGCCACCCAGTGCGTTCATGATGCTCTGGCAGATGCCGAGGACCGGAGCGACCATCAAATCAAGGACGTCTGGCTTGCCATCTCGGGAGGCCATATCAATAGCTTAAACAATCGCAGCTCGCTCACTCTGCCTGAGGAATCCACGATCTCGGCTAAGGAAATCGAGAGTGTCGAGTTTAAAGCTAAGGAGGCCGGAATTCCAAAGGAGAACGTGATCATCCACTCGGTCATTCAACGCTATTATGTTGATGGTCAGAAAGGGGTCATTGACCCTCATGGGATGATGGGTACGAAACTCGAGGCCGATTTCCATATCATCCACGGGGTCACAAACCGGATTCAGAACGCAATCCGTTGCGTCCGCGAATTCGATATCGATGTCGAGGATATCGTTGTGAATTCGGTGGCATCGGCCCAAGTCGTCTTGGACTGTCAGCAAAAAGAGGCGGGTGTGGTACTCATTGATATTGGAGGGGGCGTGACGGACTACATCGTCTATAAGGACGGCGCGGTCTGCCATAGTGGGGTCATCGCTCTTGGAGGTGATCACATCACCAACGACCTCTGCATAGGGCTTCGTATTCCGATCGCACGCGCTGAAAAGCTAAAAATCGAAGAAGGATCAGCCATCACGGAGAACATCCCGCCTGGAGATAAGATCACGCTCAAAAACGATACAGGGTTTTCTGGAAAGGATATCGAGCGACAGATGCTCAACATGATTATTCAGGCTCGGCTTCAGGAACTATTCATTATTCTGCGAAAACGCATTCACGACGTTGTTCCAGAACACTTCTTGGGAGCCGGCATTCTGCTCACGGGCGGGTGCAGTCTGATGAGGGGAATCCGCGAAGTGGCAGAGTCGGTTTTTTCGGGAACCCCAGTATATTTGGCGCATGCGCAATCGGTTTCGGGACCGATGTCCGCCTTTGAAAACCCCCAGCTTTCAACGTGTATCGGCGCGGCGAAATACGCCCAGGCTGTTCATGCCGAGATGCCGGAGGAAACGATTTTCGATCGACTGAAGGGCTTCCTTTCAGGCAGAGCATAACATTTTATGATCACCTATCCCCGTTGGCTAGAACGCGGCATCGACAAAGAACCTGTCCTGAGGCTCCTTGGCATCGGGAACGCTGGTGTGAACATCGCGGACCGGATTGCCGTGCGCGCCTCACTTCCACTCGAGACGATCGCCTTGAACTCCGATCAACAGTCTTTAAACGCATCTGTGGCTTCCAAAAAAGTCGCACTGGGGCCGCTGACGACTCACGGACTGGGTGCTGGAGGTGATCCGGAGATGGGACTTGAGGCTGCCCGCGAGTCCCTGAGCGAATTGCGGCTCGCTGTGGATGGTGCGGATGTTATTTTCCTGTGCTCCGGACTCGGCGGGGGAACAGGCAGTTCAACCGCGCCACAACTTGCTGAATTGGCCCGTGCCAATGGATCGCTGGTGGTTGCGATTGTAACAACTCCGTTCCAATTCGAAGGCCGCCGCCGGACCCAGCAGGCCCAAGATGCTCTCAGGATCATTTCACAGCATGCAGATGCTATCGTGCATTTCGAAAACGATCGCATGGCAGAAATCACAGCCGCCCGCACCGAGGCCGAGCAAACTTTTGCGGCGTGCGATGATATTCTTTTTCAATCGGTGGCATCCCTGACGCGCCTGATCACCTGTTCAGGACCGATGCCAGTGGCCCTACCAGATCTCTTGGGAGTTCTGAGCAGTGGGGGCGGTTCTTTTTTATTTGGCAATGGAGAGTCTGATGGTGGCAACCGAGCCCACGAGGCGCTTGAGATTGCCCTCCGCAGCCCACTTCTGGATCGGGGGCGGCTTCTCCACGAATCCAAAAAAGTGCTCGTTCACATTTCCGGACCAGCCTCACTGACTTTTGCTGAGGTCGCCACAGTGATGCAGGAAATTTCAAGAAGCACTTCCCCTTTGGCACTTCTCCACCTCGGAGTGAGCGCTGCAAAAGATGACTCAGCCCCGCTCATCGTGACACTCATCGGTCACTGCGGCACGGCAGGCAAGGAGTCAAAAGCCCAGCCCTTGCCAACATCGGAACCCATTCGAAAACCGGCTGAAACACTTTTCGTTGAGCAGCCGACGGAAGAAATCCCAGCCGCCAGTCGTCAGGAGCCAGCCCCAACGAAACAGACTACTCCGAAAGTGAAACAGGAAGATCTCCCTTTGGAGCCCATAGCCCGGGGAAGGTTCGAAAAAATCGAACCAACCATTGTGGAAGGTGAGGACTTGGATGTGCCGACTTTTCTTCGTCGGAAAATCAAAAAATAAAGGTCACTCCACCGTCACGCTTTTGGCAAGGTTGCGTGGTTTGTCAACGTCGCAACCGAGCTCCACTGCGATGTGATAGGCCAGCAACTGAAGCGGTATGACGCTGAGGATCGGCGTGAGATAGTGCGGCGCCTCAGGAATTAGAACCACGTCATCACAGATTTTTTTCAAGGCATGATCACCTTCTGTTCCGATGGCAATGACGGGACCTTTGCGAGCCTTCACCTCCTCGATGTTACTGATATTTTTTTCAAAAACTGCATCCTGCGGCGCGATGAAAAGAGAGGGCGTTTCCTCGGTGATAAGCGCGATGACCCCGTGTTTGAGTTCGGCGCTGGGGTAGCCCGAGGCGGAAATATAACTGATCTCCTTGAGTTTTAGAGCCCCCTCGAGGGCGATCGGGTAATGCGCTTGCCGGCCTAGAAAAAGGAAATTTTTGGAATGCGCGTATTTTTTTGCAATGGCGGCAACCTGAGATTCCAACTCAATCGTTCGAGCCACAAGATCAGGAAGCTTCTCCATTTGACTGATCATATCGCGTCCCTCGCTGTGAGAGAGGTGGCGGATGCGCCCTAGGAGGAGCCCAAGCAAAGTAAAAATGGTGAGCTGCGAGGTGAAGGATTTCGTAGCGGCAACTCCGATCTCCGGGCCGGCATGCATATAAACTCCGCCATCGCTCTCGCGCGCGATCGTACTGGCAACATTGTTGCAAATCCCCAGCGTGCGGTGCCCCTTGCGCTGGCTCTCGCGGAGCGCTGCAAGCGTATCGGCCGTTTCTCCGCTTTGGCTGATCACAAAAGCAAGGGTGTCGCGCTGGAGCGGAATATTCCGATAGCGAAACTCGCTTGCAAACTCGCACTCAACAGGAATGTGCGAGAGCGATTCGATGAGATACTCGCCCGCCATCGCCGCATGGAAAGCGGTTCCACAGCCAGCTAGGACGATGCGATCCACAGCGCGGAGTTCGGCGTTTGTCATGTTGAGCCCTCCAAGCTTGGCAGTCGCTTCTTCTAGGGAAAGCCTCCCGCGCATGGCGTCGCGCACGCTGTTCGGCTGCTCGTGGATTTCTTTGAGCATGTAGTGCGGGTATTTCCCCTTATCCACCGAAGACGCATCAAATTCGACTTTGCTAATCTGAAACCCTGCTCCTCCACCCGAAACCGTGGAGATCTCAAATCCGTCCGCTTGGAGGCAGACGATCTCGTAATCGTTGAGATAAACCACGTCGCGCGTGTAGGCGACGATCGCGCTCACATCACTCGCCAGAAAATGCTCGTTCTTTCCAATGCCAAGAACCAGTGGGCTTCCCCGCCTCGCACCAACGATGACGCCGGGCGCATCAGAATGAACAACCGAGACACCGTAGGTGCCAATAACCTGTCGCAAGGCGCTTCGCACGGCATCGACCAATGCGCCCTTGTCGTGGGATGGACTCTTCTCAAAGGCCTCACCGACGAGGTGTGCAAGGACTTCGGTGTCGGTTTGAGACTGAAAATTATGCCCTCGCTCGATGAGTTGCTCACGAAGAGTCTGGTAGTTTTCAATGACGCCGTTGTGGACCAAATGCAGGCGTCCCGAGCGGTCACTATGGGGGTGGGCATTTTCACGGGTCACCGCCCCATGGGTCGCCCAGCGCGTATGGCTGATGCCTGCATGACCTGACACCGGGTTTCGTTCGACTTCATCAACCAGATTGGCAATCCGGCCCACCGTTTTTCGCACTTCGATGCGATCATTTTGAAAAACAGCCACCCCAGCAGAGTCATAGCCGCGGTATTCAAGACGACGGAGACCATCCAAGAGAACCGGCAGGGCATCGGAGACTCCAATATAAGCAACAATTCCACACATAAAACCAACGTGACAATAGACCGCCTCAGGCGCAAGCTCTGAGGTGATATGACAGTACAACCTTCCTCCTCCTTCAAGTCTGAGACGCTCGCTATTATTATGGGCGGCGGCGCGGGATCGCGGCTGTTTCCGCTTACCAAAGAACGCTCCAAGCCAGCCGTGCCACTTGGCGGCAAATACCGATTGGTCGATATTCCAATCAGCAATTGCCTGAATTCGGGACTGCGTGGCATTTATATTCTTACTCAATTCAACAGCGCCTCGCTGCACACCCATATCAACGAGAGCTATAAGTTCGACAATTTCACTCCAAGTTTCGTCGAAATTCTGGCCGCCCAGCAAACTCCCGAGGGCGCGAAGTGGTATCAGGGCACAGCCGATGCGGTGCGCCAGAACATGCGATACTTTCTGGAGCATCGGTGCAAATATTTCATCATCCTCAGCGGAGACCAACTTTACCGGATGGATTATCGCGAGATGATCCGCCAACATATTGATACTGGCGCCGATCTCACGATAGGAACGATCCCGGTCGAGCGCAAAGCCGTTCCCGGATTCGGCATCATGGCGACCGACAACGGGCGCCGGATTACTCGATTTGTGGAGAAGCCCAAAGACCCCACTGTGATCGATTCTTTGCGAATTCCGAGCGACTTGCTGGGCCAGATTGGGCATCCGACAACC
>CANMQB010000104.1 GCA_947499885.1 Spartobacteria bacterium | reverse complement strand
GGAAATCATCCCGATTCTAAGAAAAACGGGCGCCAAGCTTGTTTTTGCCACCACGACGCCGATTCCGGACTCCAAAGCGGAGAAGTACGTCCAGGGATCTGAAGTTGCTTACAACGAAGTAGCGCTAAAGATCATGCAGGAGGAAGGAATCCCGATCGATGATCTCTGGGGACTGGCCATGCCCCAACTGACGTCCACAAATTCCTCCGGAGAACCGTTTCAAACACCTCGCAATGTGCATTTTGGAAAATGGAGCTCCGCGATCCTTGGCAAGCAGGTTGCCGAGTCCATCAAAAAAGTCATTTCTGATTCGAAATGAAATTTTCATCCATTTTCCCCCTTGTTCTGGGGCTTACGCTTGCAGGTATCGCCTCCTCACACGCGGCTCCCTCCCCCTCAGTGGGAAAGCTCTCCGTCATCAACTATGCCGACAAGCCGATTCCTGCCACGGCAGCAGCGGTTCCCCTACCCGCTCTCTGGAGCGCGCTGGGTCTTTCCAAAGGCACGCCGTTGGAAGCTACAACAGCAGACGGTCGCTCCCTACCGCTTGTGGCCGGAGAGGAAAATGGTGCCCCCGTGGCATACATCTATTTTGGGCTCAAAAAATACGAGAGATTGGATGTAACAGTTCGGCAAGCTCAAAAGTGGTCAGATCCGGTGGCCAGGACCGAATTTGAAGGCGATGCTGGCGAAATCAGCAATGGGATCTTGAACCTCCAATTCAAGGATGGAAAATGGAACCTTTCGTTCATCGACCCGCAATCCGGGAATCAACATGCCAAGGATAAGGTCGTCAAAGATTGCTGGCTGGATTTTTGGTTGGATGCCGAATCTCGAGGCCGATTGATGGGTATGACAAAGGAAAAGATCCTCGAGTTGGGATTGATCTCTGGAATGGATTCGAAAATTATTGAGAGTAAAACTGAAGCAAACCCAGACGGTTCCGTCTCCCTGCAGTTGCAGCGTGGGTTTGAAGGCGCGGCCTCGGAGGTGGTTTTGCATGAAACCTACACCCTCTTGGCCGGGCAACCCGTTCTAACCTATCAATGCCAATTCACGACACGCGGCACTTCCAAGTGGTATGTGGCTAATGTGGAACACGCCGCAGGCATGCGCGGAACATTTGGAAATCTCTTGAAATCCAAGATGCAATTCAAATACGACAACCCGAGAGAGCCGAGCCGCGTCCTTCTCTACGGCAAAGAAAATAGCTTCACGCGTGTGGGCTGGCGTCCTGAACGGTGTTGGGTGGGAGTGGATGGCGAATTCGGTTATGGCATAGGATTTTCGACATCTCGATCGGTTGATCGCCCCTTGCCCGGCACAGTGGTCTGGGTGATCGGAGGGGACTTTTTCCTCCGTCTCTTGGATCAGGAGCAGGAAAATTATCCTTACGAATTCTCTGCAGAGAAACCCCTTAAGATGGGACTGGCATTCGTGGCCGCCAGCGGAGGAACGGGAATTTGGAATCAAACCAAGAATCTTTATAAATCGGTCACCACCGACAAACAGCCCAAAGTGACCAATTCCTATGCCGTCTATCTCGATGGCGAGCCCTTGGAATGCGCCGAAGTATCTCAATATGAGATGGAAGATTCGTTTCACGCCTTGGTCAATTCAGGCAATGCGGAATCGGCAGCCTGGGAGGTGGATTTTCAGCGAGGGTATGCCTTGCAAGTCCAAGCGCAAGGAGCGACGCCTGAAAAACCCGTTTCGATTTCTGCATATCTCTATGGAAAAAAAGCACAAAAGATAAAAATCGCGACTCTTTCAAACTCGGAACCGACCGAAGTGGACTTCACCAAGACAACCGGTTGGCAAGGCAAACGCCAAAAGTTTGTGATTGAAGTGGAACAACCCGAAGGAACGACTTTGCATAAACTTGCCCTCCAACCTGTCGGACTGCCAGCGCCTGAGCTTGGTTCACCCAGCGATGGGTTGAACCTCACGGACATCGCAACTTTTTTCCGATGGAGACAGGTTAAAGGCGCGCTGGACTATGAGATTCAACTTGCAAACGACGAGTCATTTACTGATCCAAAAATCCTGAAAGTGCGTTCCGAAGTGGAGTGGCCATATTACATGCCCAAGGATTCCGAATTGCCCGCGCCGGGCAAGTGGTTTTGGCGAATCCGAGGATTGGAGGAAGGTTTTCCCGGGCAGTGGTCTCCATTGCGATCATTCACCATCAATAATGATATTGCTAAGAAGCCGGTGACCTTTGCAATCTCCCCCCAGAAGCCACTGTTCACGATCGAAGCCTATATGGTGAAGGATTTAAGCCTTTTTAAAGAAACAATCCCTCCCGATCTCAAGCCTTCAGTCGCGATCAATTGTGCGTGGAAATATGCTGATGCCGCAACCAAAAAGCGCATCGACCCCATCGCATTTCTCAAGCCGACTCAAGACGCTGGGATTACGGGCTTCGTCCGCACACACGGACCGGGCCCGATCTCCGCTTGGTTACCGATCTCGGACTTAGAGGAAATTTTCCAAAAATACCCAAATATCATTGGAAATATGGGGGGAGAAACCCTCTCAGCTCACTTTCATGGTGGAGATAACCAGACCTATGTGAGCCGCGTTCTTAAGCTTTGCGGCAAATACGGCCGTTTTTTCTACGACGCCGATGGCACATACCCCAACGAGAATAAATGGCAGTCCCTTTACGAAAAATCGGGACCGCTCATGAAGGAATATGGCGATCATTTGATTTTTGCTCAGAAAAATAACATCCTCCATCGCCAATTTGTCTCCCAGAGCTCGGTTCTCGGACTTTACCTCTCGGGCGCAATCTCCAACCAAGGCGCTTGGGAAGATGGTGGATGGTATTGGCAGCAAACAGGTTTCCGCCGCCTGGGCGAGATTCTCGGCCAACGCGCTGGCGACACCGACATGCCCCGCAACTTTTGGAATCTGAACTTCCTGATGGGACTCGCCCGGGGGTGCGCCATCTTCAGTTTCGAAGGACAGTGTGGCAGCCTCCCTGTCGGAAAGGATTGGAAGATTGCCGAAAAAGGGCTTCCTCCGAATCGCCAAAATTTCATGGCCTACTGGACGACCCAAGGCGAGTTAACGCCCACATTCCACCGATTCCTTGCCCCCTTCATGCGCGCGGTGCTCCAAAAGCAACTCGTCCCCACCAAAGAAGAAGTCCTGAAAAACATCCACCTCGCTGTTTACAACGATGGCGTTCCAAAGAACGAGGATGGCGATCAATACTATTACGAATGGAAGTCGCTTTACGAGGGCACCTATGGATTCAAGGACTTTGGAGTGATTCCCGGGACACTCATGGAGTTTTTCCCCGATACTGGACGATATTACTACTTCCCGGTTTTTCCGCAGGGCAAGATCGACCTCGGACATGGGATCGAAACCCTTCCCCTATCACAACTAGGCAATCCGGCCGAAGTCAGAAAGGTTTTCGACCAAGCCTATCCCAATTGGTATGAAGGAGACGCCCTCGTCAATATTGTCGGAAACACCTTGGCAATAATGAACAGTAACGAAAATCGCGACGAGACACAAACCTACACCATTCCGTTGACCAACCGGGGGGACTTCTTGAATATCTCGGGAACAATCAAACCCCACGCGTATGTGATGGGCAAGTTTGAAAAGGAATCGCTGTGGCTACAAGCCCAGACGGAATACAATGGGCACGATACCGAATTGCGCGTCACATTAAAAAAAGCACCCCAAGTGACGGTGACTCCTCCAGAGGCTGCCAAAGTCAACCAGTGGGATGCGACCTCCCAGACGCTTCAGCTTCTGCTCTCGCACGAGAAGGGAGCCGTCGAAGTCGAAATCAAATAAGAAATCGCAGTGGGAAAAGCCAATTACTAAACCCGAAATCCTAAAAGTATCGGCTGACAACTCCAAGATCTCCCATAGACAAACGTAAAAAATGATACCAGGCTCCCTTTTTCACCTCTTGCGATGGCCGAAAAAGTTGCAGCCTTGGGATTTGATATTCAAACCGTCAACGGCGGCAAGACGCATTCCCTCACCGCTGCCTTTGCCGGCGGTCGCATCAATCCGCGCTACGGCACCAGTGCGCCTTACGCCGGGGATGACAAGGGCAGAGTCCTTTATCTCAATGGGCATGTGAAAGTTTCGGATGCCGCAACTTGCACGCGAATCAACAGTAATCTGAGTCACAAGCTCTGAGGCGATATTTTATGAACATCCCAATCGCACAATGTGTTTTTCTTGCGATCGCGCTTGTTTTCACAAGTGGCTGTAAGCTAAAGCAACCTAGTGAGGATATTGCCAAAAAAAGCGTTCCAACGCTGACTATCAACCCCACGATTCTTTCGAGCGTGCAGTCTGGCCCACACGAGATCAGCAAGTTCGATCGGGAGCGTTATTTCCGCATCTACCAGTTTCCCGGGTGCTTCGGTACGGAAATCAACAAGGAATTCAAAGCCTTGGAAGCTCCTCCAGGACGAGGAATCGGGCCAGGCTTCGGCATGGAGGGCAACCCGCTGGTTGATCCGGCCGCTGCGGAGGAAATGAGCCGGGTGGTCAAAAGATGGGATGGCTTTGCCAAAGTGGCTCAAGCCGACTTTCCAAGTTTGGCCTACGCGATGGCAGGCAGCCCCCAGGGGTGGCCCAAGCCGTGGTTGGCTTCCTCATCTGCTACTGCTGGTCAGGGAGTCGAAGCCACCATGCGTGCGGCTGCCGCGCAGAAAGGTTTGCAGCCATCATATTTTGGGGCTGCGGCTGATCTCATAGCCGAGTGGCTGACCTCTGTGCGGGGCTGTGGTGGACTGCTGCCGAAATACTACTCGGTCATCAACGAGCCGGATGCCTCCTACGACCAAATCCCAGCCTTCATCGAATACCACCGGACGGTAGCTGCGAAGCTCAAAGAGAGCGCGCCGGAGGTCCTCATGACCGGTCCGTGCACGGCTTGGGGGTATCCCGGAAAAGATTTTCGACGCTGGGATGAGGGCTGGGAGGGAAGATTCATCGATGAAGCGGGCGACACGATCGGTGCCTACGACTTCCATTTTTACAGCAAGGGTTTCTGGGCTTTCATCGAATCGAGTCAGGGCTGGAAGCCGGATTTGCAGCAGGACAATCCGAGCCTGTTCGCGGCTCAAAAGACCGGGGTCGGGACGATCTGGGAGTTCGGGCGCTTGCAGGCGTTTCTCGACATGCTGGCCACTCGCCACTTGGCGCGCTGGGCGGGGGAACCTCCGGCGGTGATTGTATCTGAATTCGGGCATCAAGGGATCCACCCGCAGAAAGGGCCTTGGGAGAACGAGTTCAAATCCCTGCTCTACATGAACACGGTCGTGAGGATGTGGATGACGTTTTTTGGACGTCCGGAAGTAAAGTTGACGGTGCCTTTTATCACGCCGCGGGCCGGTAAGACAGATGATGCGAAGAGGGGGCAAACGCTTTACAACCGGCCGGGGTTTCCCCAGGACGACAAGTTGGAGCCCACGCCATTCATTCGCTTCTACGAATTTTTCCGGAGCTTCAACGGCGCTCGGGTTGTTGCGGGCTGGAAAGATCCCGAGCAGACACCGGAGGGATTTTTTTCACTGGCGTTGAGGGATGGAAATAAACTGCGGGTTCTGCTGCACAACGCACGGGAATTCGGGAGCAAATTCGAAGCCGCATTGGCGCTACCGGCTAACGCGACACTGCTCGAGGCGCGCTCCCTGCGCTGGGAAGGTCCTCTGCCCGCACGGGTCGATCCTCAACCTCAGGGACGGCTGGTTTTTTCGGATCGGGTCAGCGAGTGGTCTGGCGCTTCGGATGTCTTTAATATGACTCTCCAAGGTGAGGAGACTCTGCTGCTGGTTTTTGATCTCGGGGCTATGCCCGCTCCTGATCAACGACAAAACGTGCAATGGCAGTTTGCGTCCGTGCCGGTCGGCAAAGCGCCGGATGGTGAGTCGATGGCCATCGCTCCTCCGCGCAATGTTCCTCCCCAAGCCAAGGTACATCTGCGTTTGGGTGTGGCACGGGATGGCGGATTCCCAGACGGCATTACGCTCATTCTTGCTGGTCGTCCTCCACAGAACGTGGCGCATCCTTTTTCAGTAGGAGTCACTGACTACCACGGATGCTTAGATGTCGGAATCACCCCCGAGGCTTTGTCGGATGGAGTTCGTGTGGCCTTGCCGGATGGAGGGCGTCTGACGTCCGCTGTCTGGGAGGTTGAGTCCATTGGGAGTTTATAACAAGGTCCCTCCACGCATTCGCAAATTGGCGTGGCCGTATCGACGTGGAAGTTCGCCGCAGATCCACTGGTTACTTCATTCCATGTGGAATGGGAGCTTTGCAACTTTCGTCCTACGAGAGCAACAACTCGGAGTCTTTGAACCTGCGGGCTCCATTAAAATGACGTTAGGCCTCTCCTTCTCCCGAGCCGTTGTTTTACTTTATGGATTCCACATGGAGGCGAAAGAAGACGCGGGCATTTGATGCGTTTGGAAGAAAGAACGCTTTGCGTTGAAAACCTTGGGGAACGCCCGCCTGGTCGGCATCCGCAACTCCCGAGTCGAGGGATTCCCATGGTCCGTTCAGGCTGGTTGCAAATTGAGGTGTGATTCGAAGAGAGGGATCATCGTTACGCACCATCGCAGCGAAGCATGGGGTGTTGCCCACGAATTTGGCTTGAGGTAGGAGTTTCCCATCAGCCGTTGTGGAGGAACCCCCGACGGCATATTCAATAAACGCTGGAATCCCATCCCCGTCGCTATCGTTTGATGGCTCTTGTTGCGGGAATACAGTCTGGAAAGTCGGCTTCAAGACCCGCTTTATGGATTCGGCGACTTGCTTTCCAAGGGCTAGAGAACCTTCCGGATTAAAGTGAACATCGCGATAAATTTGGAAAGTCCTTTTAGAGGGAAAAACGGTATTATAATTTTTGCTGGAGAGGTCCCAGAGGTCGTTCACAGGAATCCCCTCACCCGCCATGACTCGTCTTGCAATCGTATTGTAAGGCACTTCCGATCCTTCAACATATTTTGGCACGATGGAATTCGGGATCGATGTGGTTGTGGCATAAACCAGTTTGGCTCCTGTTTTTTTGAGGAGTACGAGGATTACCCCCAAATTGTATTCATATTGCAGCAGGCTAACATTCGGACTGGCTCCATTGGTGGGACTTGCATAGTTGCCATTCGCGTCTTTATCTGAACCATCAGGAAAGCGATAACACGCGTCGTGAAGACCATGGTTGAAATGAATAAGATCCCATTTTTCAGTCGGTACCAGCCAACGAACAAGCCCATAATACCCTAAGGCTGTTTTCGTGGAACCGCCATTTGCGGCGATGCGGTGAACATTTGCCACGCCCGCCAACTCGCTGCGCACATTGAGCGTGTAGGCAATGGAGACTGAGTCCCCAATCAGCAATACTCTTGGGAGCTTTGGGTCATCAGTAATGGGTTGGAACTCGACTTGAGCAAACAAGCTTCCTGATGTGAGTGTTAAAAGACAGGTTAGGAAAAATTGGCGAAAAGAGCAAAAGGGGGGCCTTTGATTCATAAAACGTCAGATGTAAGTAATTACTATTTCAAAGAATGAGCGATTTGATACTTGAACGGGGAATCCGCCATCCAAACGCTGAGGAAAGTTGATGAAAGATACTGATCCAAGCGAAGTGGGTGATCTTGCGACCACCCACTTTTTAGCTTTGCTGTAATTCAGATTTTAGGACTGGCGACGGCGTCGAAAAGTCAGCAGCACCAGGAGAGATGCTCCGATCAAGCCCCAGGTCGAAGGCTCCGGAATGGCTGAGACTGTCAATTCGAGCTGTGAACCATTGAATGCAAAGTTTCCCGTATTGCCTGCACCAAGGTTCGTGTAGGAGAAATCACCTACAGAGAAATTTGTAGTGCCGGTCCAATCCACGAGTTTGAATATACCGATCTCCGTGGAGCCGAGGAAATCGAAGCGGAAGACGCCCGTACCAGTTTTTAAGAAATTGCCTGTGATATTCAGGAGATCGGCCGTATTTCCGGCTGCCAGGTCAAATTCCCAATCCGTGCTATCCCCGGCGCTGGCCGTGGCATTCCAGGTCACATTGTTTGCGATATTTAGAGTGCCCACACCATCACCAGGTGCCAAGATGCCACGGATCGTCGTCGCCCCGCCAATCGTGCCGGTGCCGCCAAGGGTTCCTCCATTGTTTACAAACACCCCACCGTTGGCCGATGTTTGGTTGCCATTGATAAGCAGGCTTCCTGCGTTGATTGTTGTCGTGCCGGTGTAGCTGTTGTTCCCGGCAAGAACCCATTTGCCTGTACCGTTTTTAGTCAGCGTGTTGTTGCCGGTGCCATTGTTCCCATAGTCGAGGGCGAGCGTGTTGTTGCCGGTGTTGTTGCCGGTGAGGGTGAGCGCACGCGTGGAGTTCGCCCCAGAGTAGGAAATTGCCCCGGAGAAGGCAATCGTGTCGGCGGCAGTTGCACCCGAGGCATCGACGATTCCGCCAACACTGCCAAGATACAAACCAAGGTTCGTAGATTGCGCCCCCGCACCGATGAACCGGAGCGTGCCGCCGTTGATACCGATTGCGGCAGAGGAAGTGCCAATGCTACTTGTCTGATTTCCATTAGCCAGCTTGGTGACCTCCAGGACATAATTGGACGCAATCGTGGAGGCGGAAGTACGCCCGGCGTAGGTATTGGCCACATTGGCCAGAGTCAGCGTGCCTCCGGTAAGGCCGTTTGCAGCCTGAAACAAAAACGGCACGTTCGCAGGTAACGCGGGGCTAAGATCCGAGATCACGCCATTGATAACAACATTTCCGCCGCGAAACGTCATTCCGAAGGAAGAGGACCCAAACTTCAATGCGCTATTGATAGTCAGTGTGCCAG
>CANMQB010000103.1 GCA_947499885.1 Spartobacteria bacterium | reverse complement strand
CTCGCACTCCACCAAAAAACCCGAGCCCAAGCCTCGTCAGGAATGGGTTTGGAATGGCGATGGGGTTTTAGGATCTCCTTCCATCGAGATCAATTTGACAAATCAAGCGGCAGTCTTTTTTAAGAACGGTGTGGAAGTTGGGCGCTCTCCGATCTCTAGCGGGCGAGCAGGCTACAAGACCCCAGTTGGGAGCTTCAGGATTCTGGATAAGAACGTTGATCACGTCTCAAGCCTCTACGGAGATTATGTCGATGCGAATGGCGATGTCGTCGTGGCCAATGTGTCCTCCGACCGTGACCCACGACCTGCTGGCACGAAATTCAGGGGATCTCCCATGCCGTATTTTATGAGAATCTGCGGAGGGGTTGGTATGCATGCAGGGTTTCTTCCTGGGTATCCTGCTTCGCACGGTTGCATCCGTATGCCCCGCGGCGCGGCTCAATGTTTCTTTGAAAACGTTCCTGTGGGAACTCCCGTTCGGGTTACCCATTAACCCAAGCGCCCTTTGCTTTTCGGGAGCAAAATACTCGCTAAAAAGCAAAGAGCTGGGATTTGAATCCGGCCGATTAGTTTGATGAATTTCCTGGGCGCGGGGGAGTTCCGCTACCAGATCCTGCGGCGCTGCCAGATTGCCCAGGGAGGCTCTGGCCCGCTGTCGAGCTGCCTTGGTCTCCTGTATTAGCGGGTTGATTCGACCCTGTACCCGGTTGGTTGCTTTGTTGGGCTCCGGTTTGTGTGGCCGACTGGATGGTAGCGGCATTGGCTGAAGGTACAGCCGCAATCACTGCTGCAGCAATCGCTGTCGCCGCCTGCGGGGATGCGCTTGCGACGCTCTGGGCGACTTGAGCTGCTGCTGCGGGCACAGCTGCGGCCACACTGGCTGCAATTTGGGGGGCCGAGCTTGGGGCAGATTGGGCTACGCTTGCGGCGATCTGTGCCGCAGCACCGGGCGCCACTGTTGCAGCCGCCGCTGCCACGTTCGTTGCGGCTGTGGGCAGGGCATCAGCGGCAGCGGCAGCGATTTCTGCAGCTGCTTGAGGCGATTCCGCTGCGAGTTTTTCAACAGCGGCGACCAGTGCTTCAGCGCCTTTTTCAGATGCCGACTGCACGGCCTGCTGTTGAGCGGCGGTCAAGCTGCTTCCGGCGGCTGGAGGAGCAGGGGCTGGGGGAGGGGCACCTTGAAAGGGCTGAGTAGGCACAGCTTGTCGCATTTCGGCCGAGGTTTGACTTGTGGAGCTGAGCATGGCTGCCCCGCCGCTTGGGTTTGGTGTGAATCCTCCGCCGGTTCCGATTCCAAAGGACTGACCTCCGCTTACAGCCCGAGACCCGGCCGAGGTCTTGAATTGTACAACGCCTGTTGCAACGCCTAAGGAGACGGGGTTGGCAGAATTGCTTTGGTTCGATCGGATAGCAAGGCTCGTGCCTCGGATTCCTGCTGACCCCAGCGGTGTCGCAATCTGGAAGCTCGAATCTTTTTTCAGCTTGGCGATATCAACGATGATCGAACCTTCGGGAATATTCAGACGCGTCAGGGATTTGGAAGGCTCGGACTTAAGAGTTTGATAATCCACATTGCTGGCATCAAACGGATCCTGAGAGAATTTTTCGATCGAAAAATCCGACTCAGGCTGCACGTTTACCGTGGTGCCGTTATCAAAAAGAAGGACGACATTGCAATCCTTGCCAGTTAGGATTTTTGTGCCCTGCCGGATGAATGAACCCTCCTTCAGAGATGATGTCTCTCCTGAGGCATCAACGAGTTGAGCTCCACGGCCTTCGACTTTGACAACCCGCACATTTCCGAGATTTGCTGTTGTGCCCTGTTGATTTGCTGGCACTTTTGCGTTTTGAGCGGCGGTCGTTTTTTCGGTGGGCTGGCCGAGAGCGGCTTGGGAGGCCGCAGCTACAAAAACAACGGAAAGAATCGCAATTAGGGATTTCATGTAACCACTAAATCCACCAACTATGATATCCCAGCAAGGGAAAAGTTTCAATCGAGCTCAGAATGGCACATCCACCGTGCACACCGCTTGGGCTTCTGCATCGCGAATGGCGAGTTCCACGTTGTGATTTGGCCAATCGATGGAGAGAGTTCCGAAGTTCAAACTTACGACGGCTTCGCCGAGTCGAGATTTGTTCGGTTCGCCTTGGAAGTTTTTGAAGGAGTGGGTGAGCCCGCTCGTGGTCATTTCATGCAGTGCAGAACCTCCGTGTGGATTTTCCAAGCGCGAAATCTCTCCGAAATGTCGATCGCCGCTTAGCAAGATGACGCCGGTCGGTTGCGTGGCGGCAAGCAGTTTAAACAGGCGATCGCGGGAGTCTGGGTAGTCTGCCCATTTCTCATGCCGATGCTCGCTCGGCAGGATTTGACTTCCTGAGCAGATGATATGGACATGGGCTTTGCTGCTTTCGAGGGTTTGCTTGAGCCAAGCCCACTGAGCTTCCCCAAGGATATCTTCTCCCTTTCGAGGCGCTCCTCGAAAGGTTCGCACGTCGAGTAAAATCAAGCACACCTGCTGACCAGCGGGGCCAAGCGGGCGCGCGGCATAGATGCCGGATTGTCTTCGACGCGGGCTGTCGGGCGACTCGCCCAGAAAATCCAAAAACAACTGCTGGGATTCTTCCTTCCATTGGTATTCAACCCCCGCGTCATTGCGACCGTAGTCATGATCATCCCAGATTCCCTCCACCGGGCACATGCTTAGGAGGTGCTTGTAGCCTGGATTCTCCTTTTGCTTGTCCCATTTCTTTTTGAGGACGGACATAGCGTCCGTATCTCCGTAGATATTGTCACCAAGCCAAACCCACAGCTCTGGATGGAAGCCCGCGATCGCATTCCAGAGCGGTTGAGGCAAATCCTGACGGTTGCAGGAGCCCGCAGCGATGCGACGAAGAGGCTCCTCGCTGAAGGACGAAGAGACCCCGCACAGCATAGCCAGAACCAAAGCGAAAACGTGAACTTGGAGAGATATCGGTTTCATTTTGTCAGCAGTTGCATCATTTGAACCAATCTTCCCCTCGCGCAAGCCAAGATTTTGATGATTTGGCTTGCCGAATTGTATGTGGAAAATAGGTTGTAGTGAATGACTCCAACACTCAGCCCAGTCGCTTACGATGCGAAGATTGAAGGGAATGTGATCTTCACTCAGGTGGATGCCGCAATTAACTGGATGCGGAGCAATTCTCTCTGGCCGATGCCCATGGGGCTCGCATGCTGTGCGATTGAGCTCATGGCAGCATCTTCTTCCCGCTTTGACATATCCCGCTTTGGTGCGGAAGTGATGCGTTTTTCGCCTCGTCAGGCTGACGTGATGATCGTCGCCGGCACCGTAACTTATAAGATGGCTCTCTCCGTGAAACGCATCTGGGATCAAATGCCGGAGCCCAAATGGTGCATTGCCATGGGTGCCTGCGCGTCCTCTGGCGGCATGTATCGGAGCTATGCCGTGCTCCAGGGTATCGACCACCTGATCCCTGTGGATGTCTACATTTCGGGTTGTCCTCCGCGTCCTGAGGCCTTGCTTGATGGGCTGATGCGCCTTCAGAAAAAAATCATGGGCGAGCATTCGTTGGTGGACCAGAAAAAGGAACTATTGGAATCCCTATGAGATCTGACGAAATGTCCGGCAAACTGCGTGAAGCCTTTCCCGCAGCCATCATTGAAGAATCCCATTTTCGCGATGAGACGACTCTGCGTATCAAAGCATCGGCGCTTCGGGATATCTGCTTCTACTCCCGTGATAATCTCGGATTCAACTACCTCATCGACCTTTCGAGCGTAGATCACTTCGGTGACGAACCCCGTTATGAAGTCGTCTATGAGCTTTATTCCATGAAGGATTGTGTTCACCTGCGCCTCAAAATTTCTGTGAGCGAAGATGATTGCAACGTGCCGACAGTCTCCGATATTTGGCCAACAGCCGATTGGCATGAGCGCGAGGCTTACGACATGATGGGTCTTCATTTTACGAACCACCCAGACTTGCGGCGTATCCTCATGTGGGACGGTTATCCCTACCATCCACTCAGGAAGGATTTTCCGCTTCAAGGCAAGCACAGCGAGATGGCTGGCGTTGCTTTCAGCGAGCCTGCGCCACTCGCTGGCGGACCATTTGTCACCGTGCCCACCGATGGCACCACTCAGGTGCGTGAACCCAGGGCGCGCCATGCGGGAGACCTTCTGCTGCCTGAAAAATTTATTGCAGAGCCTTGATTGCTGAAGAGAAAGCCCTTGCGGATTTTGTTGCCAAGCTGTCCGCGTGCGACCGCATTGCCATTGATACCGAGGCGGACAGTCTGCATTGCTATTTTGAGAAAGTTTGTCTGATTCAGATAAGTGGTGGGTCCGACCATGTGCTCGTGGATCCGCTTGCGGAGATCGACCTCCAGCCACTTTACGATCTCGTCTGTTCTCGAAGGCTCGTTTTTCACGGGGCAGATTACGACCTGCGCCTGCTTCGACGGACGGGTAAATTTGAGCCGGTTGATCTTTTTGACACGATGATCGCCTCCCGCCTTTTGGGAAAGACGGCCTTCGGCCTAGCCGCTCTGGTGAAGGAGTACTTCAGCATTGACCTCTCGAAGGCCTCGCAGAAAGCCAATTGGGCAATCCGCCCGCTCCCGCAGGAAATGCTCGAATACGCTATCAACGATACCCGCTACCTGCTCGAAATTGCAGACATCCTCGAGGGCGACCTCCAGCGCATGGGGCGTCTTGAGTGGTTTTACGAGTCGCGCGACCGCATGATCGCTGCGGCGCGCGAAGTCAAAGAGCGCGATGACAACACGGTCTGGCGTATCACGGGGTCCTCGGCCCTCTCGCCTAGGGCCCAAGCTGTGCTTCGCATTCTGTGGTTCTGGCGCGATGCGGAAGCCCGGGCATGGGACCGTCCAGCCTTTCATGTCATCGGTAACGAAGACATGCTCCGCGTTGCCGAGCAGGTTGCAAACGGGGGTGCGTTTTCCACTCCCCGCATGAATGGACGCCGCCGCAAAAGCTTTGAAGTCGTCGTCGCTCTTGCCATGCAGATTCCTGAAAAAGAATGGCCGCAGACCGAGAAAGTCCGCCGCAAGCGTCCCTCCCGCGAGCAACTCGACCGCTTTGAAGACCTCAAAAAAATTCGCGACCGCGTGGCTACCGAGCTTCAACTCGACTCATCCATCATTGCCCCCCGGGCCGCACTGGATGCAACGGCGAACGATTTGTCCTCGCCTGCTCTGATGAATTGGCAGCGCAACCTTCTGGGTTTGCCCACCCAGCCGGCTCCTGCTTCAGTCTGATTTCTCAGTATTCCCGACAACGTGCCAATGCCTGCACACATTCCCGACATTATAGACCTCGCCCTCGCCGAGGACATCGGGGCGGGGGATATCAGTGCAAAATGGTTCACCCTCCCCGCCTCGCAAGCTTGTGCGGACATCGTCGCCCGTGAACCCGCCTGCCTCGCCGGCACACAGGTCGCCGCAGAAATTTTCCACCGCGTCGATCCCACACTTCAAGTTGAGGTGAAATTACCGGACGGCACCGCCCTGCAAAAAGGCGATGTCGTCATCAGAGTCCAAGGAACGGCAGCCTCCATCCTCACGGCTGAACGCACCACACTCAACTTCATCCAACGTCTCAGCGGTGTCGCCACCATCGCGCGCGCCTTTGTGGAGGCCGTTCGTGGCACGGGTGCTGTTATACTTGACACCCGCAAAACCACACCAGGCCTCCGCGTATTGGAAAAAGCCGCCGTCGCCGCCGGCGGCGCCCGCAATCACAGGATCGGACTCCACGATATGTTCATGGTGAAGGACAATCACCTCGCTGCAGGACTTGATCTCGAAAACCTGCAACACATGATCGCCGCCGCACGCAAAGCCAATCCCGGCACTCGCGTCGAACTCGAGGCCGATACACTCGACCAGGCCAAAGGTTTTTTCCGTTTGCAAGGGTTGGATGTCATACTTCTCGATAACATGTCCCTTGAAGACATGCGTGAGGCTGTTCGCCTCTGTCCCGAAAAAGTTCAACTCGAAGCCAGCGGCGGCGTGAATCTTCAAACCGTCCGCCAGATCGCCGAAACCGGAGTGCATCTGATCTCAATCGGTTCCATGACCCACTCCGCCCCCGCCATCGACCTGGCCCTTGATTTCCGCCCCAACCCTCCCCAATAAAAAATTCGGCTCAACTCAAATAAATCTTGCAACCACACTTCTCTCCGCAGATGATTCTGCTTCTCCTTCAGACCCTATCGTCCAGCGGTTAGGACACTGCCCTTTCACGGCGGTAACACGGGTTCGAATCCCGTTAGGGTCGCTTTGATAGTCAACGACTTAGCTGTAGTAGTGACAAGTAGTGACAAGTTGATATCAACCCCCAGCGACTTACAAAGAGGCTATGGCGAATAAAACAACCAGAGCCGGGAAAAAACCCGTTAGTCCAGAAGTCGCCTCGCAACCCCCGATTCCCGGAAAATTTTTTTATGGGCGCGACTGGGGAGAAATGAACCAACTTCAGATCGAACGCGTTTGTTTTTTATCCGGTCTCTCGGTCGCTGACGGCGGGCTTGGGAAGGCTGAGCACTTCTGGAACGTCGTCGCGACGCTGTGGCCCGCCACAAGCCGCAAACCCTTTTTTAGAAACCCGTGGGGAGAGCGGATGGTAGAAGAGTGGTGCAACTACAACTTCAGCTCTGTGAGCGGCTGCGCGAGCAGCTCCAAGACGGACACGGCGGCTGTGTGGGGAATTGTGAATTGGCTAGCCGCTCCGCTTGATACGAAGGTCCTTTGCACCAGCACCACTCTGCGTGAGAGCCGCAAGCGTATCTGGGGTTCGATTGAAGACTATTGGAACGCGCTCCTAGACGGCGCACGCATGATCGGAAAACTTGCGTCGTCATTTGGATGGATCCTCCTCAGTCAGGCAGTAGGCGAGCGGGGGCTTGAATCTGCAAAGAGATCAACAGCGATTCAGTCATCAGCGTGTCGATTTGTGGCATTGCACGACCAATCGATAAAGTTGCGATCTTTATATTTCTAAAATTTCCTGCCCAAGCTGCTCTCCAAATTTACTGTCGGCGATACGACCGTTCGCTTCGATGCACCCTCGGAAAGAAATTGTGCACCCCAGCTTTCGCTCCATCCCAAGTCGCTCGTGCCGGTGAAGCATCTCGAATTTCTGTCGCTGAACGTCGAGGTTTTTGGCCTGGTGGCAATGTGGCACCCGATGCGCTGGTGCAGCTCAAGTGCACTGAGGATATCTATTGCAGATCCTTTTCCCAAGGACGCACGATGCGGACAGCTCGCTCGACGGTTGCTCTCGAATTCATTGGCCAGAAAGTTCACAAGGAAAATGGCCGCACCAGCCTTGTCGCCACGCTTAAGCATCCTTCGGGCTTGCTCTGCGCGGATCAGCTCTCTTGGGGGGATGTGCCTCGTCAGCCTGAGTGCTGTCTGTTTGGGCGGCGTGGAAGTGCGCCGATCGCAATGCCCTCATTGGCTGGGAGCGCTGTGCACGCGAACGCCACGACACTTACAGCAACTACGTCGCCTTTTTCAGCGAGAGCTTCTTGTCCACCCACTTTTCTGGGGTGAGGTCGGCGACTTGCCAGCTTGAGGTCTCGATGATGCGGGTGAGCACGTCGCGCATATACTCACGTGGTTCGATGCCGTGTCGCCGCCAACTTTCAATAATCGTGTAGATCACGGTGCTACGCTGGCCCGTTTCGGCTTCTCCGAAAAACAGCCAGTTCTTCTTGCCGATCACATCCGCGATCCATGCCCTTGCCCATGACTGCGGAATCATGCTCGACAGCGTCATCGAGCGCCTCGCCGCACCTGATTCCGCGAGCATTCAAATCCGAACGATGGTGAGTGCCAGATCGCAAAAATCCACTACAGCCCGCAATCTCATTGACCCAATCTTGGATGTCCAAACCGACTGGCGCTGGCAGAAACTCAAAATCACCATCGATCCGACCGGCAGGATGAACGCTGCATACGGTAGGGAGCGCCAGTCCCATACATTCACCAAAGCCAATAAAACCGGCATATGCCGCAACGTTGAGATTCTCGCAACAATGGCCGTTCACGGTGCATGGCAGCCATCCAGAACACACTCCGAGGCCGATAAGAAGGCGTTCAAGCGCCTTCAAGGCGAACTCCAAGCGATCCTCCCGCTACCAGGCGACCCCTTCCGAAAAGAAGGCGCTCTATTTCATCCCCTCTTTGAGCTCATCCTCCCCAAAGAACACTGGCGGGACTCGAGCGAGGAGAACGAACCCGGATCGGAAGAGGATTGAAGACTGGCTCCAAAAGAAATGAAGCCGCGCAACTTAATCTTGGAGTTCCTACGGCACGGCGTTCTTCGGGTTACGAACACGCATTCTCTCAAGGCACATCTCATCCGGAGAGAAATGGCGCACTGACGGCAGTTAGAGCTTAACGGTTTGTCCGAGCAGGTCGGATTCGAAGCAGGCATCGAGTGCCTTTTGAATTTCGGCACCACGAGCGAAGTCGGGTTCTCCTTGTATACTGGTCTGAATGGCCGTGATGAAACGCTGGTAGATATTTGGCGTCTGTGGCGCTTTCACCGTCGTCCACTTGACCTTGTGGATGTCTTCACCCAAGCAGACATCGAGTTCGTTGTAGGATTTGTCTAGATCGAGACGGAGAGCGCCTTTTGTGCCATGGATACGGAGAAAAAGAGAATTCGCATGTCCAGTTGCCCAGCGCGTCGTGTGGATCACTCCCGGCGCGCCGTTAGCATATTCGACCTGCATGAGAGCGGAGTCGTTGTGGCATCCAGCAGATATTCCCCCATGCGTTTGCCTTTGAGTTTGGTGAAGGTTTTCAGACGGGCTTGGATGCTGCGGATCGGCCCGACGGGCA
>CANMQB010000102.1 GCA_947499885.1 Spartobacteria bacterium | reverse complement strand
GGGGACTTTTTTCAGGCTACGCTTGCCGACACCTTTGAAGGCACGCGCCGTATCAAGGAGAAAGGTGATCTCGTCTGCATCGAGTTCATCCAATCCGGTCAGGTCTTTTCGTTTCCAAGAACTCATGGTTTGATGACGAACACCGAGTCGGGAACAGAGTCCAAGTTTTCAAAACGGACGCGGATTTTTTGCTCGAGCGAGGTCGGAAGATTTTTGCCCACGTAGTCTGGGCGGATAGGAAGTTCGCGATGGCCTCGATCCACGAGGACAGCCAGTTGGATGATTGAGGGGCGTCCGAATGAGGCCAACGCATCCAGGGCAGCGCGAGTGGTGCGACCGGTGAAAAAAACATCGTCCACGATGACTAGGGGACGGTTATCGATATCCATCGGAAGGCGTGTAACTTCAAGAGCCGTAACCCTGCCACGGGTCGAAAGATCATCTCTGTGCATCGAGATATCCAATGTCCCAAAATAAGGGCGGACACCCTCGATTTTCTCGATGTGGTCGGCTAGGCGACGGGCCACTTCCACGCCACGTGTGGGGATTCCAGCAAGGACGAGCTTATTGAGCAAATCATGGCGCTCGACGATCTCATGGGCCATGCGGCGAATGGCCTTCTCAATGGACTCAGCGTCCATGACCATTTGCTGGGTATTTTCCGATGTGTGTGGGTCTGCTTTCATTTCTCCTTTGCGGCCTCGCGGGGCCGCTTTAAAGGACAGATGGGAATTTTTAAGCTGGTTGGTTGGAATGACTCCTTAGAGTTTTTACTCGGTTGCTTCGCCAGCCGGAACGGTATTTTAGAATCCAATCAAGAAGTGCTTTTTCAAATCCGATGTCCCGACCGACTTTTTCGCTTTCGATCCATTTGTGGCGCAAAATTTCGTCCCGCTCAGCAAGGAATTCTTTGTATAAGACTGAGTTTGTGACCAAGTCGGATGTTTCGATGGGGAGAGGATTCATGGGATCAGTAAACATCATGTGCACCGAAATTTCAAGGCATTGTCAAAACATATTCAGCAGATGCTTGTTAAATTCCCAATGAGAATGTTCCAAAGCTTTGAAGAAGTTCAGGATTTTCATTGGAGAGATGCGGGAGTTACGGGAATGTAAGTGGCATAATGAACGATCTTTTTGCTCAAGAACCTGTTGAAATTGGCGCTGATGCGCCCCTCGCTGCTCGAATGAGACCGCGTACGTTGGACGAGTATTGCGGCCAAGAGCACCTGCTTGCTCAGGGCAAACTTTTACGCCGTGCGATTGAGGCAGATCGTATTTCTTCGCTGATTCTTTTCGGACCTCCGGGAACGGGAAAAACCACGCTGGCGCAAGTTATCGCTGGCGCTACGTCTTCACCCTTTGAGCGCCTGAGCGGGGTTGAGAGCAACGTCGCAGATATCCGTAGAGTCATTGCCACGGCGGCTTCCAGGCGAAACTCTGGCGGCAGGACGATTCTATTTGTGGATGAGATTCACCGCTTCAATAAAGCGCAACAGGACGTGCTTCTGCCCGAAGTAGAAAATGGCAGAATCCGTCTGATCGGGGCGACGACGCAGAATCCGTTTTTCAGCATCAACAGCGCATTGATTTCCCGATCGCAGGTTTTTGAGCTGCGCCCCCACTCCGAAAGGGAGCTTCTAGTTTTGATCGAGCGCGCATTATCCGATGTCGAGCGGGGTCTGGGGAGGATGAACATTCATATTTCTCCAGATGCGGCAGCCTTTCTTGCGAAGCTCAGCGACGGAGATGCGCGAAAATGCCTCAATGCCCTTGAAATTGCAGCCCTCACGTGCCCGCCTGCGAAAGACGGCGGGATTCATATCGACCTCGCCACCGCTCAAGAAAGCATACAAAAAAAGGCCGTCGTTTACGATGGCACGGGGGATGCCCATTACGACACGATCAGCGCTTTTATTAAGAGCATTCGGGGGAGCGACCCTGATGCAGCGATTTATTGGTTGGCAAAAATGCTCCACGCTGGTGAAGAAGTACGCTTCATCACGCGCAGGCTAGTTATCTGTGCTAGCGAGGACATCGGCTTGGCGGATTCGAATGCCCTGCTTGTCGCCCAAGCGGCGGCTCAAGCTGTCGAATTCATCGGCCTGCCTGAAGCAAATTTGCTGCTCGCTCATGCCACTCTGTACTTGGCCACAGCCCCGAAGAGCAATAGTGCGACCGTGGCAATCGGGAAGGCCTCGGAAGAAGTTAGGGAAGGCCGCACCCTCGCTGTGCCAGAACATTTGCGCGATGGACACTACGCAGGCTCCGAGCGACTTGGACATGGCAAGGGGTATCTCTACAGTCATGATTTTGAAGGGTCTTACGTACCCCAGGCTTATCTGCCCGAGGGGCGGCGTTTTTACACTCCTACCGAAAATGGCTTGGAAAAACGCATCAAGGAACGCCTTGATCACTGGCGTACCCTCTTTGAATTAGAAAAAAAAGAGGGCGCCCGAAAGTCGTAGCGCCCTCTTTTTGTTGGAATTTGGCGTGCTTCTTTAGAGTGTCTTGCAGAACTCTTCGATGCGATCGAGGCCGGATTTAATAACATCCAAGCTGGTCGCATAGCTCAAGCGCACGGTGCGGTCGTCACCGAAGGCGACACCGGGAACGAGAGCTACGTTGGCTTTCGTGAGAAGACGATCAGCAAAATTCTGGGACTTCAGGCCGAGGGCACTGATATTTGCTAGAACATAGAAAGCGCCCTGCGGACGGACAGCTGAAATGCCAGAAATCTGAGTGAGCCGCTCGAACATGTACTGGCGGCGAATATCAAATTCATCCCGCATGTCATTCACGCACTGCTGATCTCCAGTGAGGGCTGCAAGACCACCGTACTGCGCAAAGGAGCAGGGATTTGAAGTCATGTGGCTCTGCATGGAATCAATCGCGCGGGCGATTGGCTCTGGAGCAGCTAGGTATCCAAGACGCCATCCGGTCATGGAATAGGCTTTGCTGAAGCCGTTCACTGTGATCGTAAGATCGTAAGCTTCGGGCGATATCGAGGCGATGCTGATGTGCTCGGCCCCATCATAGGTGAGCTTTTCGTAGATTTCGTCAGAGAGGATAAAGATATCCTCCTCGGCGGCGACTTCAGCCAGGGCCTTGAGTTCATCTCGGGTGTAGATAGAGCCGGTTGGGTTGCCGGGCGAATTGATGATGATCATCTTCGTCCGAGGTGACATTGCATTTTCAAAATCCTCAGGGGTGATCTTCCAATTGTTTTCCTGAGTGGTCTCAACGAAGACGGGTTCCCCACCAACGAGACGAACCATTTCTGGGTAGCTGAGCCAATAAGGCGCTGGGATAATCACCTCGTCGCCTTCGTTCACTACAGCGGCAATCGCATTGAAACATGAATGTTTGGCACCGCTGCTGACAATAACTTGGCTCGGCTTGTAATCGAGGCCGTTATCTTTAAGGAATTTTTGGGAAATTGCTTGGCGGAGTTCCGGGATCCCCGAGCTGGGCGTGTACTTTGTGCGGCCCTCTTGGAGCGCCTTGATGGCTGCCGCCTTGATGTGTTCCGGAGTGTCCATGTCGGGCTCGCCGGCACCGAATCCATAAACCTCGATGCCTTCGGCTTTCATGGCCTTGGCCTTGCTGTCAACCGCAAGCGTGAGGGATGGTGTGAGTTGTTGAAGTCGAGTCGCTGTGTCCATGAAGAAGAATTATTTTGTTGTCTGTGAAGCGCGGTCGCGCGAGCGGGTGAAAGTATCGTTTCGGCGCTGCATGCGTCAACAAACAACTTTGACAACCTGAATCAAAACCGCCCCCCCTTTTTTCGATCGTTCCCTTGCATTGACCGCATTACAGAAAATTGTGTAGGCTAAAGCACAATATGAACCTCAACAACATAACCTCACTTGTTTCGGAACCGTCCACATCGAAAAACATCCTCACCAGTGATGTTGAGCTGACAGGCACCTTGAAATTTGACAGTGAAATGATCTTCGACGGCAAACTTGACGGAGAAATCATTTCCGAAGGCACTCTCACACTCGGAAAAAATGCGGTCATCAAAGGAGACGTCCGCACAAAAACCGTCATCATCCACGGCACAGTGAATGGCAATGTCACGGTGCAAGAGCGCTGTGAACTCAAATCCAACGCCGAGTTGCTCGGCGACCTGAAAGCAATGCGCATCATCATTGAGGAAGGCGCCACCTTTATTGGCCACTCCGAGGTCACACCCTCGAAAAACGCTTCCCGAAGCACGGCTCCGAAACCCTCAGCCTCAGAACAAGCGGCCTAAGGCCAGATGCCTCCTCTACCGCCGAAGTCACCATTCCGGTGTCCGGTGTGCGGTTTTGTGCAGCTTGAGCCTCCCCATCTCATATCCACAAACTGCCGCTCCTGTGGGGCCCACTATCTGGCCACTGCAGAAGGTGTGCGTTCATCTGGCGTAACGGAACTCCCTTCTTTCACCGGAAAAAAACAAGAAGCTGGCAAGCCCGTTCACTGCCTGAAATGTGGACGCACCCACCAGGTCTCGCAAAAAGCCCAAAGCACGATTTGCCCTGGTTGTTATGCGCCGATTGAACTGATTGATGTGAATATCACGGGCCCGTCCTCAAGGGCGGTTGATACCCGGGGATTGCTGAAAATTGCGGCCAAAGGCTCGCTTTCAAATCCCTGGATCATCTGCGGCTCGGCCCGCATTGAAGGAGCATTCAATGGACATCTGCGCTGCGAAGGCGAGGTTCGCCTGAACATGCAGAAGCCCTGCACCGGGCGAATCACAGCAGACTCCATCCTTGTAGAAAAAAGAGCCGCCATAGAGTGCTCGCAGCCGCTGGAAGCCGACCGCATCACGATCCAAGGCACGCTGCGCGCTCCCATCCACTGCAACGGAATCATTCAAATCCTGAGCGGCGGTTGCCTCGAAGGTCCAGTCACCTCGCGCGCCATGGTGGTAGAAAAAGGCGGCATCCATTTCGGAGAATGCCGCATCCAGCCTCCCGCTGCACCCCAGTCTGAGCTTGAACCTGCTCCGCCGGAGGAGATCACCTTCACCGGTGAAGCCTAAGACAGCTCAATACGACTTCGCCCAGACCACGCGCTGGCGACTTGGTTCGCCGCTGAACGGACAGGTGCCGGATTCGGGAGATTCGTCGAACGGAATGCAGCGAATGGTCACCTTGAGATCGGTTTTGATTTGTTCCTCCACCGCGGTGCTACCGTTCCAGTGTGTGAGAGCAAAGCCGCCGTGGATTTCGGGTTTCGCGGAGTTTTGAGGAGTAAAGAATTTGTAAAATTCTTCCTTGGTATCGACGCGAACCATGTTGGCGTCACGGAACTCCGTGGCGCGCTGCAGGAGCGTGCTTTGAATTTCCTCCAGCATCACGGAGGCGCGTTGCGGGATTTCGGCGAGCGGGAGAAATTCCTTTTCCTTAGGCCCCTTGTCGCGGCGGGCGACGGCGACCGTCCCCTGCGCGAGGTCGCGCGGGCCAATCTCGATGCGGATCGGAACGCCTTTTTTGATCCATTCCCAATTTTTGACGCCGCCGCCAAGGTCGCGGGAATCAACCTCCACTCCGAGCGGAACGCCGTGGAAATTTCCGGAGCGCAGGCTAGCGGCGAGGTTTTCAGCGGCTTCAAGGATCGCGGCCTTGCTGTCCTCTTTGGGAGTGATTGGCACAATGACCACATGGGTGTCTGCAATGCGCGGTGGAACAACGAGACCGTCGTCATCGGAGTGCATCATAATGAGCGTTCCGATGAGTCGCGTGCTCACGCCCCAACTAGTGGTCCAAGCGTGTTCGAGTTGACCCTCGCGTGACTGGAATTGGATGCCCGAGGCTTTAGAAAAATTCTGTCCGAGAAAATGCGACGTTCCGGCTTGGATGGCCTTGCGGTCTTGCACCATCGCCTCGATGCAATAAGTGCGTTCGGCACCGGGGAAGCGCTCGCCCTCGCTCTTCTCGCCGCAGAGAACCGGCACGGCAAGGAAGTCGCGCGCGAAAGTCTCATACACACGGAGCATTTTCATGGTCTCCTCTTCCGCTTCGGCACGGGTTTCATGGGCCGTGTGGCCTTCCTGCCAGAGGAACTCGGCGGTGCGAAGGAAAAGACGGGGGCGCATTTCCCAGCGGACGACATTGGCCCATTGGTTGAGAAGAATCGGCAGATCGCGCCAGGATTTAACCCAGCGTGCGTAAGCAGCTCCGATGATTGTTTCCGAGGTTGGCCTCACGACAAGCGGCTCAGACAGCTCACCGGCGGGCACAAGTTTTCCATCACGGGCCTCAAGCCTGTGATGAGTTACGACCGCGCATTCCTTTGCGAAGCCCTCGACGTGGGCGGCCTCCTTCTCAAGATAGCTGAGCGGGATGAAAAGCGGGAAATAAGCGTTCTTGTGGCCTGTGGCCTTGAACATTCGATCGAGAACGGCCTGCATGCGCTCCCACAGTGCGTAGCCCCATGGCTTAATGACCATGCACCCGCGCACCTCGGAGTTCTCGGCCAAATCCGCTGCGCGAATGACTTGTTGATACCACTCTGGAAAATCCTCGTCCCGCCTTGGAGAGACGGCCGTCTGTTGTTTCTCGCTCATGAACGCGAAATCATTACGGGAGCGCTGGGCAGGTAAAGTTCTTTCTTTCGTTGTCGGCTTGCGCGGTACAGCTAAGCTCATACCTCGACGATGATTGCCACCATCCAACCCATCCCGATGTTTTTTGCTGCGCTGAGTGCGTTTTGGAGGGGATTGATACAGTTGCCGCGCGATGGTGCCTTTCGTTTCAGCGTGAAGTTCGGTCTCGCCGGAATTCTTGCGGTTTACGTGACGCTCCTGAATAAAAGCCACCAACCCACATGGGCCCTTTTCACGGTCTTTGTTCTCATGGTTGGGCAATACATCGGGGCAGTTGAGGAGAAGTCGATTCTTCGCATGGTGGGAACAGTCATTGGCGGATTGGTCGGCTACATTCTCACGGCGTCTCTCGAGCAAGATCCGTTGATTTATCTGAGCCTTCTTGGGCTGTTTGTCGCATTTGCCACCGCCATGTTTGGTCAATCCAGATACCCGTATGCATTTTTGCTGTGCGGGATGACATCCCTCGTAGTCAGCAGCAACGGGCTGTCAAATCCCGAACTGTCATGGACCTTCATGATCTGGAGGATTCAGGAGGTCTTCATCGGCATCGTGGCTGTGATGCTTGTGCAGAGCCTGCTCTGGCCACGTTATGCTGCTACAGAGTTTCTCAATGGACTGCGGGGTATCTTTCTCGATCTGCGCGATTTCATGCAAGCCGCCCGCTCAGGCAATCTGACAAACGATCTTGCCTTCGACTCGAGGCTTAATCAGCTACGGCAACTTCTCCGCTTCGGCGGGCGTGAGAGCCGCTACTTCCGAGCAAAAATCGATACGTACGTTGAACTCCTGACATGCGTCCAGCGTTTGCATGTTGCCATGAGGCCTCTCGCCGAAATTCGATTGAGGGATTCCTTTTACCAAGAAAGCCTCAGCAGTGAGGTCGCCGAATTGCGCGATGCCATCGAGTGCGAACTTTCTGCTCTTGGCTCAGCAAACATAAGCAACAGTTCGCTGAGGGACGGTCTTCAGAGAATCAGCAAAGCCATGGAGTCCCTCAAAAAAACCATTCGGAACCTGCGCCAAGACCCCCGCTCGAGAGAGGCAAATTTAGGGGGTATTCTTGAGATGAATCTGGAATTTCTCTCACTGGAGGAAATTCATCTCGAGTTGGCTTGCTGCCTCGACCTTCTCGAAGGGCTTCCATCGAGGTCAAAGAATAGCCTCCGTTCAGACAAGCGCTTCCTTCTTCCAGGTGTTCCAAATTCGTTCTGGATTACAAACGGCATCCGATCTGCGCTCTCGATGGTCACTGCCATGGTCTTCATGAATTGGCTCCAGCCTCCGGGCGGCGTAACGATGGTTTTGTGTGCTTGGCTTTTTTGCTGCCTCCTGCCGAGCAGTCCCGAGGGCCGAGGCGACCATCGGGCATGGCACGTGGTAGTGGCAGCCGTTCCATGCATGCTTCTTCTATCACTTGCCCTCCTCTTCCTAACACCGCTTCTTTCGAGCTATGCGGTGATGAATGTCCTGATTTTTACCTGGCTGTTCGTTTACGGACAGATCGCTTACAGCACGCCCGGCGTTACAACGGTAATGAATATTGCGATGATGGCACTCGTTAGCATCCTCGGCTTGAATGCTCAGCAGCCGGTGAATTTTCAGTCAATCGCAGATGTTTTCTTCGGGATTTCGACAGGAACACTCATCGCAGCTTTTTTTCAGCGCACCCTCTGGCCGCTCTTGCCTCAGCGTGAAATGCGCGACCGCTTTGTTGAAATGCTGGATATCCAGCGAGGAGCGCTTGCCAGAGGCGCGCTCACACCCGACAGCATGGCGCGCTTGAGCTTGCTGCCGGGGGAAATAAAAATCCGTCTGGCGAATCTTGCGCGTCCCGTTTACACAGCTGTCGAGGTCAAAAATCTTCGCGACCTCCTCGATCATCTAGACCGCTTCTCAGCGAACCGCATCTGGGAATCCAACCTCAGTCAGATCGAAGGTGGCGGTGCACTCACAGCGAAAATCCGGGACCACTTTTCGAAAATTCTGGAAAAAATCAGCATATCTTTTTCAACAGGCCAATCGTTCTCTCTGGATTGTGAAGATCTGCGCGCAACGATGAGAGAATTTGAGGAGTGGATCGCTGCGGGGCGTTTGAAAATGATGGAAGAAAATGCAGACCCCCTCTTGTGCTCGAATCTCTTAGGTCAAGCAGCGAGATACCAGCATGCCTCGGACTACATCATCGCGGCGGCGGAAACCGCCGCGACGCTTGAAACCTCAGTCTACTCCGGAGACAATTCGTTGTGATTCCCCCGACTAGAAGTGAATCGCATGGCCCTGTGAGGCATGGGCAG
>CANMQB010000101.1 GCA_947499885.1 Spartobacteria bacterium | reverse complement strand
GAGTCGCGAGAGCGAGTATCCTCGATATCCGGCACCGCCACCGAACCCAGGATCCTACTCTGCTCGGGGGTGACATTTTTTTGCTCGAACTCGTCAAAAGCGAGAAAGTAAAGCGCCTGCTCCCTGCGCTTGTGAGCGTGATATTCGTCGTCTACGCTCATACCATCGACCCCGTCAAAAGAACTAAGTTTGTCCCCTTCTTGTCCCCCTCCCCTCGTAAATCGCTGATTTAGAGGGGAGGCGAGGGTCGGAATCGAACCGACGAATACAGCTTTTGCAGAGCCGTGCCTTACCACTTGGCTACCCCGCCGCATGGGAATTTTATATAGTTTGGACGTCTCTCTGACAACCGAATCTTTCAGGGGAGATTTTTCGATCTCCTTCTCTAGTTTTGATGGAATCCTATTCTTTCGGCTTCCCGCTTGCCTGCCTAGTCCTGCGATTGCATCATAGGAAAACTGTGTCCAAACCTCTCACCATCGCCGACCGCACTTTTTCATCCCGTCTCTTTCTCGGTACGGGCAAGTTTTCATCAAACGAGATCATGAGGGAATCTCTGGACGCGAGCGGCTGCGAGATCGTCACTGTGGCTCTGCGCCGCGCCGACCTGAGCGGAAAAAAAGATCCTTTCGCTAACATTCTCGATTTCATTGATCCCCAAAAATACCTCCTGCTTCCTAACACAAGCGGAGCCATGAATGCCGAGGAAGCGGTGCGCCTAGCTCGCCTAGGCGCTGCTTCAGGGCTGCCTCGTTGGGTGAAACTGGAAATTCACCCCGATCCACACTACCTCCTGCCAGATCCTATCGAGACTCTCGCTGCTGCAGAGATTTTGGTGAAGGAGGGTTTTGTTGTGCTTCCCTATATCAACGCCGACCCCGTCCTTGCCCGTCGCCTCCAGGACGTAGGCACTGCCACGGTCATGCCTCTAGGCTCCCCAATCGGGAGTAACCGGGGCCTCGATACCCGCTCGCAAATTGAAATCATCATCAAGCAAGCCTGTGTGCCCGTAGTGGTCGATGCCGGCATCGGAGCCCCCAGCCATGCCGCGGAGGCTCTTGAAATGGGAGCTGACGCTGTGCTTGTGAATACTGCCATTGCAGCAGCCGGCGACCCGGTGCGCATGGCGCGGGCTTTCAAAAACGCGATTGAAGCCGCTCGTGAGGCCTTTGAGGCTGGACTGCCGATGCGCCTTGATCACGCGTCGGCCACAAGTCCCCTCGCCGCTTTTTTGAAATCGGTATAAGCCAAAGTCCCCTCCCCTCACAGACTGTCACTTGTAAGTTCCAGCTCTTACTCGGCCGGCTTAAATCACCTTTTGATTAGACCGCTCGCACGGCCCAACGAAGTTTGGCTGAGGTGGATCGCGGATTCGCGCGGCACTCTGCAGCCCCAGCTCGAATCACATCCTTGCAGATAGAACTGTAGGCCCCATCGCGCAGTCCGGCTTGGAACGACTTTTTCACACGACGGTCTTCGCCGGAGTGAAAGGACATAATCGCGACGCGCGCACCAGGATTTAGGCAAGCGGGCAGGTGTCGCAAGAGCGTGTCAAGGGCCGTGAATTCCTCGTTCACAGAGATTCGTACAGCTTGAAAAACTCGGCGAATGGCCTTCTCAATTTCTTCTTGGGGCTGGCTCTCAAGGGCCTCGCGAATCGCATTCGCCAAATCCGTCGTGGTTTCAAGGTGTCTCCCGGCTAATTTAGCGGCGAGCACGACAGCGTGTGGCTCGTCGGAGTTTTCGATAAGAATTTCTTGAAGCGATTCGGTTGAAATTTTGAGAAGCCATTGCGCAGCGGAAGCCCCCTTGGATGGATTCATCCTCATGTCGAGAGGACCGGTTGACTTCCAAGTGAAGCCCCTCTGCGGGTTGTCGAGCTGCATTGAGGAAACTCCGAGATCAGCCAGAACCAAGTCAGCCCCGGAAAATCCGGATCCTAAAAGAGCGGCATGAATTCCGGCAAAATTCGACCTTCGCAGCGTGAAGCCAGTGGAGATAAAGCCCTCATCATGCAAGGCAGATTCCGTTTTAGAAATTTCCAACGGATCGGCATCAAGGCCGATGAGGTGTCCAGCGGGAAGGATTCGCTCAAGAAGGCGACGCGCGTGTCCTCCAAAACCCAGCGTGCAATCAACGCAGACTTGGCCAGTACGAGGATGCAGCACTTCGAGAATTTCATCGACCATGATAGGCACGTGTCGACCAGCAGGGGTCTTACCCGAGGCGAGAACACGAGCAATCGTATCGGCATTGCCTTCCAGTTCCTTGTATTTTTGATCAAACCGACGCGGGTACTTCCCCGCATAGCGCGGCCGTCGGCGGTGCGGAGTCTCCTCGTTCAAAGCTCGTTGTATTTTTTATTCGATCCGCGCGCCTTGGAAACGGAGTAGCGCTCCTCATTTCTGGCGAGTTTAGCGCGCATGGCTCCACCAAGATCCACCCCGCAATTTGCAGCCATTTCAAAAAGCAAAATTGCCACATCTGCCATCTCAGATGCGATTGCCTCGCGATGGACAACCACTCTCTCAAGCGATTGCTCCGCATCCTGCCAGACGAAATGTTGAAGGAGTTCGCCAGCCTCCGCAGCAATGGCAACCGCCATTTCTTTAGGATTGTGAAATTGGGCCCAGTCGCGCGCATCACGAAAAGCGCAAATATCTGAAGTGAGTTCTTTGATGCTATCGCTCATACTTTGCGATTAAACCCCGCAAATGCATCCTTCGGCAATACTCACGAAGATCAAAATAAAGAAATCGGGCCGGAGAGATTTGAACTCTCGACCTCTTGAACCCCATTCAAGCGCTCTACCAAGCTGAGCCACGGCCCGATTTGAAGTTATTATTGTGATTCGGCAGGCGATATTTTCAAGTACGAATATCAGTTTCCAACAACGAAGCTCCAAATTTTCTGATTACTTCGAGTAAATCAAAGCCAGTTGCCCCCAGAGTCGCGCTGCAAAAGAGGCCATGATACAGACAAAGGATATTTTATCCTTGTCAAAGCCACCGAGAGGCCTATTGCTTATTACTCCGAAAACTCGGCGCCTTCGTCTAGCGGTTAGGACACAGCCCTCTCACGGCTGGTGCACGGGTTCGATTCCCGTAGGCGTCGCCATTTCCTCCCCCCCCTCTTTCACCTCTCAAACCCGCATGAATACTACCTCTGCGGGCGACACGCCGAAAAGCGAGAGTTTTGATAAGTTGCTTAGAATTGCACTTAGTTTCTCACGAATTGTCATGAAAAACTCGCTAAATCGAGCCCCGCCGCGACCACATATTTTGAATAATTTTCGGCGACCGTGCACCCCTGTTTTGTAGGCGATCCTATTTCTTGCAGACGACGCTGTCAGATTTTCTCGTCCGCTTTGTCTGGAAATTTACCAATCATCTTGGGAAACCGCAGTAATGCGGAAGTTGGCTGAGGAACTCCGGTAAGTTTATCGCGGTTACGGATTCCGTCAAAGGGTAGGAATCTCCGCCAGGCGTGAGAAAGTAACCCCGCGTGGCCTGCAGTGTCTTGGCGCTTTCAAGAAAAGCGGGGCTGATCTTCGGAGATAACGTGCGTTTGATCTCGATGGCGATGACCTCACCCGAGGAAGTTTCGAGAACCAAATCGATTTCAGCTCCAGCTTGAGTGCGGTAATGGGTGAAGTTAGTGCCTTTGGGGAGCACGGGTATGATCTGCTCCAAGCAGTAACCTTCCCAAGAATGGCCGCAGAGCGGATGGCCGAGTAAATGTTCCAAATCATCAATTCCGGCAAGTGAGTGAAGGAGGCCGCTATCCCTCCAATAGACCTTGGGCGATTTTACAAGCCGCTTTCCTGCATTTCTGCTCCACGCCGGAATACTGCGGACAAGATAGAGCCCTTCGAGCAAATCGAGATAGTGTCGAACGGTTTTGCCGTCGATTCCCAAAGAACCAGCAATTCGGCTCAGATTCAATGTGGCTCCCTGCTGATGAGCCACCATTGAACATAAACGACGTAACAGCAAAGGAGCTGCGGTGATGCCGAGTTGAGGCAGATAACGCTCGACATAACTGATGATAAAATCCTCGCACCACTGGCGGGAAGCAGAACTGTCTACAGCCAGAAAGCTGTCGGGATAGCCACCACGAAACCAGTGGCGATCCATCTCCTCGTCTCGAGTTTTAAGTTCAGTAAGATTGAACGGACTAAGCTCCAGATAGCTAATTCGACCGGCGAGCGTCTCGGAACTTTGTCGGAGAAGCTCTGGCGATGCAGACCCTAGAATCAGAAATTGCCCGCTGGCTTCGCCAGCGCGACGCCTCTCGTCCACCAAGCTTCGAAGCACAGGAAACAAGTCCGGCAACCTTTGAATCTCGTCAAGGATGACCAGATGGTCTGCAAACTTGCCAAGATAAAGTTCAGGGTCCGTTAGTTTGGCAATGTCGGACGGGCGCTCCAAATCGAGATAATGAATAGGTTTTCCAAGCTCCAATCCCCGAGCCAGTGTGGTCTTGCCCACTTGTCGCGAACCCAGCAATGCTACCACAGGCGTTTGCAAAACCCGTGTCCTCAAGACTGTCGCGAGGTGGCGCTTTATCATTTACCTTGTAAATAAGGAATGGATTCCGTTTTTGCAAGTAGAAATATCTGATGCGCTCTAAAAAACAGCAAGCTCACTGGACTGCTATTACCTTTCGTTTTTTTGATTTTCCATGTCCTTAAGCTAGCGAGCGAAACGCCTGCTTGCCAACAGGCCATGATTTTTTCCCATGGAGATTTATCCAGGGGAACGCATCGCTGAATTCGACGAGCAAAACAAATCTGCTATCGCCGACATCTTTAAAAACCAACTGGCTTGAGCAATGCCGATGAAAATGTTTTTGAATGCGAATTTCATTTTTCCGTATGGCAACTTCACAGCCCCTCGTGGCACCTCTTGGACTGTCTTTCAAAGAATGCCACTTTAATCACCCACCCTGCTGTATGGGATGAGGCTAAACGAAATCTCCTTCTCAAACGATCCGTATGGTCTGCGGGTTTGGATTATTGGCGCGAGCGCATTATTCAATCCATGGCGATCGGTCCATGTCCCGATGTAGGGCTTCCATCCAAGGAAGACCCAATTCTGGCCGCGGTAATAGCATCCAAAGCAGATCGCCTTCTCACTGGTGACCTCAAACATTTTGGCCACCTCTATGGCCGAACTCTCCAAGGACTCCTCTTCGTTTCGCCTCGATTGCTTTCGGAGGAGATCGTCAAGCTGGGCTGGACCGGTGTTGGTGAGAGCTCGTTTTGATCGAATAAAAACGCAGGCAAGTTTAGGAGTTTTTTTCTCACATACCGATTGCCGAGCATTTCAGCTCGAGAGCGCCCTCTCTTGTGGGACGCGCGAGATTGAACACGAGAGGAAAAGAAGCGCACTCACACAGAAAACATCCTCCGACTCCGCAAGACATCCGAAGCGCAGCATGTGGCATAGAAAATAATTCTGAAGACCACCTGCAAGGATTTGCGGGTGCTAGAGTGTCAGACTAGAAAACGGAGCAAACAAACAAAGCTCCAAGCAGTCTCTTCTGGCCCCGCAGAGACACTACACGGCAATCGATCAAGCGCCAAAGGACGATTGAGAATGAAACTAGAGCAGCGCGGAGAGTTTGGAGACGATATCGCCTTTGCCACTCACGCCTACGGACTGGTCACTCTTGGTCCCGCCTTTGAAGTAAATCAAACAAGGGATGCTGCGAATGCCAAACTGGGAGGAGATTCCAGGAGCCTCGTCAACGTTGACTTTTGCGATGGCAAATTTGCCGATATTCTCAGCTGCGATTTCATCAACCACTGGGCCTAGCATGCGACAGGGAGCGCACCATGGAGCCCAGAAATCAACGAGCACGGGGCTCGTAGCGGATTCAATGAAGGTCGTGAAATTGGAGTCATTGAGTTCTGTCACATTCGGATTTGCCATAAAAAATAAATAGTGAGTTGGTTTGGGATTCGAGAAATTAGCCAAGCATTGTCCAGACTTGGATTCCAAGAGAGATCAAAGCGACGACGGAGGCGGCGATGCCAAGGCGAGGATCCAAGGGAAAATCCTTCTGCGCAGCGTTGACAGGCGCACTCGAACTGGACGGCAGTTCAGTGGGCACCGATGGAGCTGGTGCGGGCTTTTTCAGATTCATCGTGGCCTGAGGGACGGTTTTCCCATACGATGGAACGCTGATTTTCGCAGTGACTTTTTTGGAGGATATCGCACTGGCAGGAGCGGAGGAAACGGATGGTGCCTCAGCGGTGACTGCGGGCGGCTTGATTGGCGCCGCAGGAGCGGCAGCAGGAGCTGAGACAGGAGCTTTTGGCAAAACCGGTACTGCTGGAATTTTCGGAGCGTCACCGGCCACCGCGGGCGGCTTGATTGGCACCGCTGGAGCAGCAGGAGCTGAGATGGGCGCTTTTGGCAAAACCGGTACTGCTGGAATTTTCGGGGCCTCACCGGCCACCGCGGGCGGCTTGATTGGCACCGCTGGAGCAGCAGGCACTGAGACGGGCGCTTTTGGCAAAACCGGTACTGCTGGAATTTTTGGGGCCTCACCGGCCACGGCGGGCGGCTTAATTGGCACCGCTGGAGCAGCAGGAGCTGAGATGGGCGCTTTTGGCAAAACCGGTACTGCTGGAATTTTCAGAGCCTCACCAGCCACCGCGGGCGGCTTAATCGGGACTACGGGTGCGGCAGGAACAGAGGATGAAATCGGTGGAGGAGGTGGAATCACTGCGCCAGCTACGGGTTTGGAAGGCAGGTTGATCATCGCTGACTCCGCAGCAATCGCAGGAGGGAGAGGAATCGGACGACGATTGGGAAGGACAATACGAACAGTTTCTTTTTTGGGGTCGGACATAGGTACTTGGAGTGAACGTCAGCTGAGGGAAAATTATTTCAGAGGTTTGGATGTTTGTCAATTTTCAAGAGTTCATTTGCTTAGTTTTTAAAAGGCGCATGGCTCGACCGCGCGTGCATCATGTGCAGAAGGCTCATCTCCTCCAGCGTCCGCGAGGGGCGCGACCAGCTCAATGTCTGCGTCTTTACAGCATCACAACTGTTTCAATCCGCGCCTCCGTGAAGGCATTCGGTCCCTTCGGTGAATTTGTCGTGAAGGAAACCGAGAACGAAATGATCTACCTCGATGGCGGTTCCGGCATGGCCCCGCACCTCTCGCAACTCACAAACAGAAGTCTTATCGAATCCGCCGAACGCGAGGGATATGATGTTTTGATAACGACAGATCAAAATCTTCGATAGCAGTAAAACTCAAGAGCATCGGAGAATTGCCATTCTTTTTCTCAAGACAAGTTCCCGGCCGCGCATCAAAAAGTCGGTTCAGAAGGTCGCGGAAGAACTTCGAAAAGTTACACCCACGGCCTTTCTTGAACTCGTTTTTTAGGAAAAACCAAGCCAGTTACCACATCACGCCGTAGCCGCGCAGCGCGAAGGAGGACCGCCACAGCGCTCAATGCGCCGAAGCCTCTCAGACGACCAAATATCAAGAATTAAAGCCCACCCTTTTGACCTTAGACATAAGGTTTTTGGCGATAAAATATGACAATATGTGGGACTGACTCCACTCTCCCGTCCTCGTCACCATCAGCGCAAAACAAAAATGGCAACTCGGAGACTCTGCTATAAAATGCGTTAATACTCAAGACCGATCTCTTCTTCCTCTCCCTTTTCCCTGATACCTTTCTCAATGTGGCTTCTGATTTCGGCCAAGGTTTGGCGTTCACTTTGGAGGCGGCGGATGAACTTGGCGCGACCGACCATTTCCGGGGTGAATAGCTGGTAGCCCGAGCCGGTGGTTTCCGAAAAATGAATCAACCCCTCCTTCATCCAATGGCGGAGCGTGGCGTGCGTTTCGCCCGTCAGTTTTGCAAGTTGGCCGATTCGCAGGAGCGGAGTCGGTTTTTGCAATGGCTCGCTTCCGGAATCCAACGCTTGAAAATAAATATCGAAGGAACGACTCACCCCCTTGGCGATGATCGCGTGGTAGTCGTCCTGGGAGCCACCGAGTTGCGCTTTCTCCAGCGAATTCAAATAGGGAACCCTGTCGCGTTTGCGGATCAATGCCGGGGGATACCCGTTTTGGAGCAGGATTAAATTCATCAGCAACCGCGCCGTGCGGCCGTTTCCATCAATGAAGGGATGAATCGTCACAAGTTGGTAATGTGCCTCGGCCGCCAACGCAACGGGGTGCCAATCGAGGCGGTTCCCTATTTCCTGCACGAATTCAGCCATCAGAGTCGGCACTTTAGCGGGGTTGGGGAGCACCACCTTGGAACCGGAAATTCGAACCGCGATCGAGCGGTATCGACCGGCATTGGCATCATCGATCCCGTGGAGGATTGTGGAGTGCAAATCCAGAATCGTGTGTTCACTGATCCGTGCTGTTTCCAACTGCGCAATTTGCACGACCTTGCCCAATGCGGCAGCGTGGTTGGTCGCCTCCAGATGTTCAACAAGAGACTTTCCTCCGATCGTGAGACCTTTTTCGACCACCACGGCCGTCTCCTGACGCGTGAGCGTATTGCCTTCCAACGCATTGCTCGTGTAGGTGAGTTCCACCTTGAACCAATTTTCGAGGTTCGAAACAAGCTCCTTCGGGAGAGGACGAAATTGATCAAGTTTCTGTTTCTTCTCCGAGAGAATGTTCCATTTCACGCATAAACCATAAACCATCACCTTACACTTTAGCAAGATATTTGAAGCCTTTGCTGTCTCCACAAAGATGCTCGAGTTCAGGACGACGAGATTCCGGTTCTGAGCGACGATACCTGGGTTCCAATCAAGGACACCCGAGTTCAAAAATCTATTTTTTTAACAACTTTCAGAATCCGGTCAAATATCTTAACAGCATTTTTTTATAAGGTAATCTATCGAGCGAATCTCG
>CANMQB010000100.1 GCA_947499885.1 Spartobacteria bacterium | reverse complement strand
GCCTCATCCATCGGAACGTAGAAAAACCCATAGCGACGTATTCCAGTTTTGTCTCCAAGGGCTTGAGTTAGGGCTTGTCCGAGGGCGATTCCTGCGTCTTCAACGGTGTGGTGGAAATCCACTTCGATATCCCCCTTGGCCGTGAGATCCAAATCCATCAGGCCATGTTTTGAAAACAACGTGAGCATGTGATCAAAAAATGCGATTCCGGTTGAGACTCGCGATTTTCCGGAGCCGTCGAGATTGATCGTGAGTTGAATCGAGGTTTCCGAAGTCGTGCGGTTAATGGTTGCTTCGCGTGGCATGAGAGAACTCAAACAGAAGCAGGCTCCTTTGTGAAGGCTGACGAGCGTTGCCTTGACCTCCATTCCCTTCTTGGATCAGGCTCTGCCAATGAGACGCGCCGCAGCCTATATGATGCATGGTTGAATGCGAGGGGTGGCGGGTTCTGTTCTGTTTTAAAAATTCCATGATTCAAAATGTCCTTCTCGACTGGTCCGGCACTCTTGCCGACGACCTTTCTGCCGTGCTGGCGGCAACAAACTTGATTTTTGCCGAGTATGGGAGGGATCCCCTCACGCGCGAGGAGTTCCGTGAACACTTTCGCTTACCTTTTTCCGGATTCTATGCGGATCTCCTCCCTGCAGCCACTTCCGAGGGGCTCGAGGCGCTCTATGAACGTTTTTTTCTTGGTTTGAATGACAAGATCGACCTGCTGCCCGGCGCTATGGAATTTCTAAAATTCTGCCGCAGCACGGGTCGGAGGGCATTTCTTCTGAGCACGATCAAAACTTCACACTTCAACATTCAAGCCTCCCGGCTCGGGGTTCACGAGTACTTCGAGGTTGCTTACACCGAGATCATGGACAAGCGCGAAAAAATTCGCGAAATCCTAGAGACCCACTCGCTTGATCCCAAAGAAACGATGTTCGTGGGTGACATGGTTCACGATATTGAAACTGCCAAGCACGGAGGGGTACTGGATGTCGCCGTCCTCTCCGGATTTGATCGGATTGAAAAGCTCATTCCAGCATGCCCTACGATCATCGCGCGCGACATCGCGGCCGTGCAACAACTGCTATGAACGAAATTCTGATTAATTCCTTGCGTGTGCCAACGCGGATAGGCGTGCCCGACGAAGAGCGCGTGGAGCTTCAGGAACTCGAAGTCCATATTCGTATCGAACCGATGAGGGGATTTCACGAAATGCACGACGACATCAGCCTCACAGTTGACTACGCTGCCGTCTGCCAGCGCGTGGCGGATATGGCGATGGAGCGTCCCCGGAAGCTCATTGAGACGCTTGCACAAGAAGTTTGTGACCGTATTTTGGAAGAGTTCACTGCAACCTCTGTTGAAGTGGAAATCCGGAAATTCATTCTTCCGACAACCCGCTTCGTTGCCGTGCGGTGCATCAGCCGATCCTCGAGCAGCCTGCCATACGCTCGCCCCCACTGAGGATCGTATTTCCAGCGATGGTCACCGTTCCCTCAATAATCATCTCTCCTTCGACCACCGCAGAGTCGCAGAGCTTGGCCCTTCCACGCACCACGGCATGCCCACGCACCACAGCCTGATCTGCAATCATCGCCTTGTTTTGGATTCGAGCGGCGCCAGAAATTTTTGCATGGCCAGTGACCTGGCTTCGACCTGTCACAACGGCCATTTGCGAGACACTTGCACACCCGCCAACTCTTGCTTCGCCCATGATGCTAGAGCTGCCTCTCACCTAGGCATACTCACCGATCCATGCATTCTCCCCAACGGAAACCTGCCGACCGTCAATTTTTGCCAGATCAGTGACGAGAGCATTTCCGGAAATTCGGGCACATCCCGCAACCAGTGCTTCTCCCGAAATGATGGCATCTCCACAAGCGATGGCCTCATCCGTGATCCTGGCATCCTCGCACACGTGAGCATTCCCATAAACTTTGGCCTCCGAGTGAATCCAGCAAAGCCCATTTTGCGAGAGGTTTTTCTCACTCTCAATCCAGCCCCCGAGCTCGCCAGGCTTGGTCGCTCCGTCGAGAATCGAAAACATCTCCTTCACGGCGCGCACTCGATGTAATCGAATGCCCTTGTATTCTATCCGCTCGTCGCTGAGCACGAATTTCATTGGCTCACAAAGATTTTTGAATCTCTAGAGATTTCCGTTTCTGCAATCCCGCATGCTGAAAAATCCGTCAAAATTTTTGATCGGTCTGCTCCACCTGCGAGGCCGACGAGAGGTTTCTCGCCATAGGGCGGGCGAGAATGATGCGCTGGGTTGCATTGGAATCCGTCTGGTTTTTGAGACGTTCCTCTTCAAAATACTGTGACAGAAGAGCCGTCGCCGTACGGGAATCAATTCGTTTGTGCGGATATTTCAACTCAATACGTTCTGACAAATTGTTAGACTGAACGCAGACTTTTCCCTCTTGGAGTAATTCGACCAGAAGACATTTCAAATAGGCACTTCTTGAACCTAAGAGAATCTGATATTTGCAAATGATCTCATGAAGCGTGCTTTCTTGGAGATCTGACTGAGGATAGCCCTCTTCTGAACTCATTGTGAAAACACGAAGCGTGCGCAAACTCATTACCGGGGCTTCGGGTTCTGCTAAGGCTGGCTTGGCATCCCCACTAGCGGCCTCAGGCTCAGGGGTAGGGAGATTGTCCCGTTTTTGAAGAACAATGTGGCGGGAGACTCGGCTTAAAAAGTCCTTCCCGGAGAAGGGTTTTGCAAGATAGTCAGAAATACCCATCCGGAGGACAGAGTCTACAATTTCTCGACTCCTCTCCGCAGTCATTACGATAAAACGAGTTTTCGTAAAGCCTAAGTCAGTTTTCCACTTTTGCAAAAATTCCACGCCGTCCATCGTGGGCATTTTTAAGTCAAGCAGAATCAAGTCCGGCATTACATGGAGACATTTTTCCAACCCCTCTTCGCCATTACCAGCCCAATGAAGGTTCACCTCATAAGGAGAAAGTTCGCGGCTTACCAAGCTTTGAACCAATTTGCTGTCATCGATACACAGTAGATGAGGAACTTTGTGGAACATAAGAATTAACCTTGATGACAAACAATCAACTGATCCGAGCGAGTAGAATGCAGGTCCTGACATATACCAAAGTCGGACATTCTTTCTGAAAATATCAATTGATAAGTGAGAAGCAAGACATTTTTGCCCCCCTATAAACTATGTTGGTGAAAGGATTTGTTGGGCGGCCTCGGCAGGGGTCTGGGATGCAAAATCCGAGAAAAGTTGCAAGAGCCCTTGCTGATCTTGGGCCGTAAGCATGAGACTGGGATCAATGAAGCCCACCAGCCATTTGCTGGCCCGAAGAAGACGGCCACTGGGGTAGGGGCCACGAAGACGCTGCAATTCGGAGCGGGCTATATTGAGCGGTTGCGAAGGCAAGAAGGCGTTGATGAGAAGATCGGTGATGCGGTCACTGCCAATGAGCGCGATGGGCTTGGGAAGTTCGCTCGCGCGAAGGTTCCAGTGCCTTCCCCAATAAGGATGGTCGAGGCTCTGGAGGAAGGAGCGAAAACCATTGCCCCCCATCTCAGTCGTCGTTTTTTGGAGATCCTCGAACCGGGTCGCGACTGCGGCAAGTGCGCCGATGCGGCGGTGAGGGTGGTTGGAAGGACGAATGCCCGAGAGCTTCCACATTTTCGCATCCAAGACAATCCGAGCCATTGCATCACGAACAGTCCACCATTCCTCCCAAAGAGGCTTCAGATAGCGACGAGTGATCTCATCCGCATCATCAAAGGATCTAGGTTCTAAAAATCCAGAAAGGCCGAAAAGAAGCGCTTCCCCAGAGAGTCCACGCGCGCGGCGCAAGCCAACGCGCTGGGCGGCGAGGAGCAATGGAATGCTGTTGTTTTTATAACCGAGGCCCGTGGCAATCGCATGGAACATGGCGGTCCCGGCTCCATGCAGCGAGATCGCGCGCAGATGAGCGGTGTGCTTACTTTGGAGTCGGAACTCAGCCGCCTCACAAATCATGCGTCGCCCGACTTCGGGACTCACATGCTCGTGCGATCGGCTCTCATAGCTAGCCCGCGGGCTATCCAACGGCAAAAGCGCCTGCGGAATGGCGCGATGATCAAGGGTGCGAGCAAAGGCTTTCTCGCTGCAGCCCTCGACAAACAAGTGGAGAATGACTCCCGCGAACGAAGCGTTAATCGCGTGGCCATGGCGCTCCCAGTCCCGGGCATCCCGATCGACTTCGATATCACCAGTCTTTTCCCCAGCCTTCTCGAAACGCACAACGGCTCCCTTGAAGTCGGGGCCTGCCTCGCGATTCCACTCGCCAAAGTGGATGATTTCAAATTCCTCGCCATCCGTCGTCTGCCACCTCGTGCCGTACTCCCCATTAAAGAGCCGCGCTTGAATTTCAATTTCTCCAAGCATAACGGCTCGCTCGTTCAAAAGCTCAGCTGGCCGTGCAGACTCGTAGCGGGAGCTGAGGGATGATTTCACAGATCAGGATAAGGCAAGTTGGGGATTTCCTCTGGCATCTTCGGAAGGCTTGGAGCCGGCTTGACGAGAGGCGAGTCATGGCCCTCGCCGCTGTGTGTTGGGATCGCCGAATCTGGCATAGAGGGAATGGGCTCAGCAGGCGTTGGGGAGGCATCGGGGGGCGGCAGGTTGCGTTGGTTTGCCGCAGCTATTTCTATCGCCAAGCGGCGTTGAATCTCGGGGTCCGTGGTCAATGCGATGGCATCCCGAAACGACTCCAATGCTCCCGAGGAATTTGAAACATCAAATTGTGCCGCGCCCAGGGCTTCCAGAAACATGCCATTTCCGGTTTCATGAGCTGCCTTGCGAATGGAAGGGCCCGCATCAAGAATGTTGCCCTTTGCACTCAGAGTCAGGCTCCGGAATCGCCTCCAAGGATTGGGGGGGCGATTTCTTGGATCGTAGAATTGATTCCACATGGCGTAGGGACGATAAAGCGGATCGCCAATCACCACACCCATCCAGGAAAGCGCCCGCATGGACATGTAGGCACTCTCTGCAAGCGTCAATCCACTCATGAGGCGTTCTTGAAAAATATCCAGATTTGCTGTCAGCGAGAGGTAAGGCTCATAAACGTTCCCGAGGGTGGCAGCGGCTCCGTGTGCAAGCAGGGGACCGCACCAATTTTGAGTTGTGCTACGGAGTGTGTTAGCGCTGTAAGAGTGAATGTGCACAGCGATGGCTCCCATCTTGAATTGAAAGTCATCCCGTACGAACGGGCCATTCGCATCGGCCGCATACCAACCAAAGTAAAGGGCCGCATCGGTAATGGGAAAATTCTCCGGGATGGTGGAAGGCAGATTATCAAAAATCGTTGGCACTCCTCGCTGGCGCAGCATTTCAACCAAGTGCCGCATCCAGTCGTCTCCCTCCGTATGGCCTCCGCTCGTGATATCCCGGCCGTCAACGTAGGCCCAACCCCAGAGTCCTTCCTTCTCGGCCATAAGAGAGTCGTCAATCATAGCCCTCACCATTGGAGCTGTGGGAGCGTCCAATCGTGCAGGAAGAAGCATTCCCGGAAAAACGGAGTCGTCCAGAATCTGTGTGAAACGTCCAAAATAGGGGTTTTCCACCACGCTGGAGGGCTTCCAATTCTTCAAACCTAGAGCGGCAATCTCACTATCTACAGAAGCATCGTTGCGCGAAGAGATCGCGGTGGGAATGTACGGGGCGTCCAAGCTGGGGGCAATCGAAGGGTCGGCGGCAATCTTCAGAGGAATCCCGCGCATGATCGCAACAAAACGGATCGAGCTTTCTACGACCACCTTTTTACCGCCAGCAACGCGAAGGGTTTTCCACCATCCCTTGGATTGCATTTTTTTGATCAGCGGGGTGGCGATGGTACTATCGAAATCGGCGCGCGTGATTTCCTCCGCAGCCGGGCAGGAGAGGCCAACGAGCTGGCTGCTTGGTATCTGGCGCTTCTCGGCATAGTACTGGGCAAGCTCGATCGAATCTGGATCGTTTTCATTGAATAACACGATCGTCGCGGAGGGAAGGCTCTCTGCGGCAAAAATGCACACTGCTGACTGAATCAGCCAAAGAACAGCAAACAGAGCGAATTTAAAATGAGAGTCGAAGACCATCGTAAGCGAGTCGAACGTCTGGCGGGAGGCCAGACTCGGTTTCAGCGTGCCCGAGTTCGTGACACATATGAATGAAATAGGTTTTGCGTGCGCGAATGCGGCGGGCTGCATCCAGAGCTCCACTCACTGTAAAATGCGTTTGGTGGGAATTATGGCGCAAGGCATCGATCACGAGCACCTCGACATCTCTCGCCGCCTCTTCGGCTGCGGGTGGGACTTCGGCGCAATCGGTATAATATGCAAAAAGTCGGCGGCCTTTTTTTTCAAAAACAAAGCCGTTTGTCGTCATGCGCCCATGCGGCAATTCCACAGGGACAACGTCAATGCCGCCAATTTGGAAGGGACCACTGATCGGGTAGGGGTCCGGCCTGATGTAATTTGAAAATCTCGCAGACCCATCAAAGGCGTATTGAAAGACGCGAGTCAGGCTCTCGAGGGTCTGAGGCGAACCATGAATCGGCATACTCTTGTTTTCCAACTCACAAAAGCGCCTCAGATCATCGAAGCCAAGAATGTGGTCCACGTGAGCGTGCGTGTAGAGAACGGCGTCAACTTTCGAAATATCCTCCCGCAGGCACTGAGCACGGAAATCTGGCGTCGTATCAACGACCAGCGAGAAGGCACTCGTCTCAATGTGAATCGATGTGCGGAGCCTCTTATCTCGCGGGTCGGAGGATTTGCAAACCTCGCAAGCGCACCCTATGACTGGAATCCCATGCGAGGTTCCGGTTCCCAAAAATGTGATTTGCATGTCTTGCATCGCTTGGAATTTGCACGGCAGGCTGGCATACTCTGCTCATGTCTGCAACGCTGACATCGCTTCGCATCCGCAATCTCGCTCTCGTAGAGGATCTCCTTTGGGAGCCTCCTGCGGGCTTTGTCGCAATCACCGGAGAGACTGGTGCTGGAAAATCGATTATCCTCGGCGCGGTGAAACTTCTTTTGGGCGAACGGGCGGATAAATCCCTCGTGCGCTCGGGAGCCGATGCCTGCTCGGTGGAGGGCGTTTTTCAGATTCCGGCCGAGTCCCTCCTGCACGCAATACTCGAAGAGGGCGGCATGGATGTTTGTGAAGATGGAGTCCTACTGATCAAACGCACGGTATCCACCGAGGGGCCGGGCAGGCAATTTGTCAATGGATCATCCTGTACCTTGGCTCTCCTCCGCCAGCTCGGGGATTTGCTTGTTGATTTGCATGGGCCCCACGATCACCAGAGTCTTTTTTCCCGAGACCAGCAGATGCTGGTTTTGGATTCCTTTGCAGGAGCGGATACTTTGCGAATCGAGTATGCGGCAAGACGGCGGGAATGGATGCATCTCCAATCAGAAAAAAAACGCCTTTTGGAAAATGCTGAGGCTCTTGCACGGGAGTTGGACCTTCTCTCGCACCAAGTCGCCGAAATTGATGAGGGGGCATTGCAGCTAGGGGAGGAGGAGGAGCTTCTCGTGCGGCAACGTACCGGGGCAAACGCTCACAGACTATGCGCGATTTGCTCGGATCTCACCGCTTTGCTCTCCGAAGCCGAGGATTCCATGATCTCTCGATGGGGTGACGTTTCCCGACTCATGCGCGAACTCCAGCGCCTCGATGCACAAACCGAACCGCTCTCAGCCGCGGCGATAGGAATTTTTGACTCACTCCAGAATCTGACGAGGGATGTCGATCGCTACGCCGCCTTGTTGGATGCGAATCCGCAGTCGCTGGAAGCGACCGAGGCGCGACTCGATACAATTCAGAATCTCAAGCGCAAATACGGTTCCACCATCGATGCGGTCATCGACTTTGGCGCTGAGGCCTCGGCCAAATTGGCGCAGTTGAAAAGCCGCGAGGAGCGCGGCGCGGGTTTGGATGAGGAAATCCTGGAAGCTCGGAAATCGCTCGACGCCGCAGCAAAATCCCTCCGATTGAAACGCTGTGAAGCCGCTCCGCGACTCGCTAAACTAGTGAAAACGCACCTCGCCGATCTGGGATTTGCGAAGGCCGGTTTCTCAATCTCTTTCGAGGAGCTTGAGGAATCTTCTCCGCTTGGCATCGAGCAAGTGGATTTCCTTTTTGCGCCGAATCCCGGCGAACCCGAGCGCCCACTTCGTTCGATTGCCTCCAGCGGCGAGATTTCCCGCGTCATGCTTGCCTTAAAAACCTCGCTAGCCGCTCAGGATAGTGTGCCCGTGCTGATTTTCGACGAGATCGATGCCAATGTTGGTGGCGAGGTCGGATCCAAGGTGGGTGCAAAGATGAAAGAACTCTCCGCATCACACCAAGTCTTCTGTATCACCCACCTGCCGCAAGTGGCTTCTGCAGCGGATTCGCAATTTATGGTTTCCAAGGACACCACAGGCGAGCGCACCCGCACGCGCTTGGTTTCCATGACTGAGGAGGAGCGCGTAGGTGAGATCGCGCGTATGCTTGGAGGGCAAATGGAATCCGCCCTCAAACATGCCAAGGCACTGCTTCTCGGAAAATAGTCCTTTTGCCACGCCCACTCAGATACTAACTTTCCCCACGGGAGTTTATCGTGTTTCAACCAAATCCAACCACTATCAATCCCAACTCCTTGGTTCCTCCAAATGAGGATGAACTGAAATCGGAGTTGCGCAATCTGCGCCAGTGGAAACTCCGCATGGAAGGCGCCATGCAATCTGCTGCGCAAATCTTGCGCGAGTGGAATACATCCACAGACGAGAGTATTTACTCGGGGGCAATGGAGTGGATTCTAGGAATTTTTCCACATGAAATTGCGGGCCAGTTTGAAATCTGGATGCTGTTGATTCATCCGGACGATCGCGCCGCCTACCGAAAAGAGATCAAGCGAGTCCTTTCACAAGGAGGTCCATTTCAAGCCGAATACCGGGCGCGTAAAAGAA
>CANMQB010000099.1 GCA_947499885.1 Spartobacteria bacterium | reverse complement strand
GAAGTCGCCCGCTTGCACCTCGAAAAAATCGGTGTCGTCCTTACAAAGCTCTCCAAGAGCCAGGCTGAATACCTCGGCGTGCCGTCCGAGGGCCCTTACAAGCCCGAGCACTACCGCTACTAGAACAGGCCTGCATTCCCAAAACACCGCTGGCAACGATCTCGATGCGTTGCCAGCGGTTTTGTTTTCGGGTCTGTCTCAAATGCTGACCCAATATGAACATTTCCTTGAATCCAAGGTTCCTGATTCGCGAATTCTAATTTTGGCTTAGTACCAATGTCTCTCTGGAACAGGACTATTCGGGATTCTTCGTCTCGTCGGCGAGGACCATCGCGCCACAGTTTAAAGCTCAATCGCAAGGAGCGATTGGCATGAGGCGTTAGAAAGCCTTCCGCAGATGGCTGGGAAGGATGCCCAGTTGCTCGCGATACTTTGCAACAGTGCGGCGGGCCACGCCGAGGCCGCGGTCTAAAAGAAGTTTGACGATATCCTGATCGCTATACGGATTACGGTTATTCTCTTCGCGCACGATCTGAGCAATCGCCTGTCGGACGCTTTCATTACTCACGCTTTCGCCGTCGCTGTTTGTGTAGCCGTGGGTAAAGAAATACTTCATCTCAAAAACCCCCTGTGGTGTTGAAATGAACTTTCCGGCAGCTGCACGGCTCACCGTGGTTTCATGGACACCAACCGCATCGGCGACTTGGCTCATCGTCATGGGCTTCAAATGCGAAGACCCGCGTTCCATAAACTCACGCTGACGCACTGCTATTTCGCGCCCGATATTAAGAATCGTCTGCTGACGCTGTTGAATGCTTTTGATGAAAAAGTTGCCGCCTCGGATTTTATCTCGAAGGTATTCTCGAACCTCTTTGGAGGACCCTGCGAGCATGTCTTTGCAGGAGTCGGAAATCCTAAGTCTTGGGATTTCGTCCGTATTCAGGCTCACTATATAATCATCGCCATCGTATTCGACGATGACCTCCGGCGTAACGACCTGATTCGTGTCCGTTGTGTAGGCACGACCGGGCATGGGGTCCAAGCGTGCGATCAACTCGGCTGCATGCTGGATTTCCTTTGGATCCAAATCCAGAGCCTTGGCAATTTCATTGAGCTTTTTACGGCCAAGCTCGTCGAGATAGTGGCGGACAATTCTCGTCTCGGTCGAATACTGCCGCCCTTGACTTTTCAGTTGAAGCAGGAGGCATTCGGCCAAGTTCCTAGCAGCAACGCCCGGAGGATCAAATTCCTGCACTTTTGCGAGTACCAGCTCGACTTCGTCTGGCAGGCAATCCACTTCCGCAGCGATTTCGTCCAGCGTCGAGCGAAGGTACCCGCCTTCATCAAGATTGCCGATAATTTCTACCGCGATGAGTCCTTCCTCTCTCGACCATGAGGCGGTCAGGAGTTGCTCAAGGAGGTGCTCTGACAGAGTGGGTGGCCGCACTTGGGAGTCAAAAAAATGTTGGCGCTTTTCCAGGGCCTCGCGAGTCCAAATCTCACCGGATGATCGCTGCGTGTAGTACTCATTCCATTGTTCCTCCATCGGGCTGGCTTGTTCCGAGGAGGTCTCGGTGGCCCTTTCTGGAACGAGTTCCTCTAGTGCGGGATTTGCACGTAATTCTGTATCTACAAGTTGCCTGAGCTCAGCCAATGGGGCCTGAAGAACATGCAGGCTCTGTTGCATCTGAGGCGACAGCGACTGTTGGAGCGCCATCTTCGCGACTTGTTGCATGCCAGCCATATTTCAGAATCAGATTTGGGCACGAATGCTGCTTCAGCAAGCACTTTCCGCGCCAATAGTGCTTTTTTAAAAACCCCGACTCAGTGGGGCGGAGCTTTTAAAGGCGAAAAATTTAAAAGAGTTCCCCCTGCAGGGCCTTGCTGGAGATGAGAGCTTCCCCCTCTAGTTCCTTTACGAGCGATTGAAACTCGCACTCTCGGATCAATGTCAGAAATTCTGCATAGTGGGGTCGGATTTGGAGCGATTCCCATGGGAGTGGCAAGGGGAGGTCCTCATCGAGGCGAACCATTTCTCGGTTGGCGACCACGATGTCGCGGTAGGTGATCATTTTTTCACGCAGTTTGAGGTTTGGAATGACGCTGGGGTTTTCCAGGATCGCCTGCACCGAGCCATGGGCATTCACCAACTGCACTGCCGTCTTGCTACCGATCCCAGGAACACCAGGGATGTTATCGGAACTGTCGCCTGTGAGTGCAAGGACATCGGCGATGCGTGCGGCGGGAACCCCCCACTTTTCTTTGACCTCATCGGGCCCCAGGAGAGCAAAACCACCGTCTTTGATGTCGGTTTTCTGAGTCGAGTAGATATGGATCTTTGCATCCACAAGTTGAAGAATATCCTTATCGTTCGTGGCAATCACGACATTCGCGCCGTCTTGGCGTGCCGCGCAGGCGTATGAGGCAATGAGGTCATCGGCTTCCGTATCGGCAAGTTCCAAGCTGCAAGGACCCAGCAGGCTGATGTTTTTTTGGAGCCAAGCCTCTTGTGGCCGGAGGTCATCCGGCATGGAGGAGCGGTTCTGTTTGTAGGCCGGCTGGAGCTCTACGCGGCGTGCGGGAAGCCCCGCATCCCATATCACCGCTGCGCGATCGGGCTTGAGATCAGCCAACATTTTGCGAATAGCCTTAATAAACCCATAGATCGCATTCGTTGGCTCTCCTCGGGAATTTCGCAATCCCCGTATGGCAAAAAACGAACGGTAAAGATAGTAGTGGCCGTCAACGAGAAGGAAACGCATCGAAAAAGGCTGCTTCAGCTCGCGATCGTACCAATTTCCACAGGCTCCACCTTGATGCCGTTTTCTTCCAGCCAAGCGATGGATTTTTTAATTTCCTCTCGGTCCCCGTCGAGTTCGAGAGATACAAGACCGATCTCATCGGTGACACTGGCTTGACGGATATTTGTGACGACCTCGAATTTTCTGGAGAGTTCCCAAAGGATGGGACGGGTGATGAGGCGTGCCGGAAACATGAGCCAGAGGCGTGTCTTTTGCATGTCTCCACTGTAGCTGTGCGATTTCAAACGCGCCACATTTATGACGTAGGGAAAAAAACCACGTGCGAAGGGTTCTTAGATATTGGAAGCGCATCGAAAAACCGATAACACGTCGATCTGTCAGCCAACTCAACGACCATGGATGCATCCACTCCTGATACCCACAGCCTCTCACATGTTGACCAGTTTCTGGCTGTGGGAAAGGAATCCAACGCCTCCGACATTCACCTGAGCGTGAATTCCCAGCCGATTTGGCGACGCTTTGGCATCCTAGAACCAATCTGGAGAAAAGCCGAAACGCTCACGCCGGGCGATACGGAGAGGCTAGCTATGAGCTTCCTCTCGCCCACGCAACAAGAACAACTCGCGTCACGCGGAGACGTGGATTTTGCTTACTCCACAGATATTGGCCGTTTTCGCGCGAGCGTTGTGCGCCAGCGCACCGGCTATGACTTGGTTTTTCGAATCATCAGTGACCAGGTGCGCACGATGGATGAACTGGGACTTCCAGAGCAATTGAAGCTTCTCACGGAATTCCACAATGGTCTCGTGCTTGTTACCGGCTCGGTCGGAAGTGGAAAAAGCACGACCCTGGCCGCATTGGTGGATCAAATCAACCGCACGCGCCACGACCATATCATCACTTTGGAGGACCCCATCGAGTACCTCATCTCCTCGAACAAATGCCATGTCACGCAGCGCGAGGTCCACACCCACACCAAATCTTTTGCCAATGCGCTGCGTGGAGCTCTCCGTGAAGACCCTGATGTGATCATGGTAGGAGAGATGAGGGACCTCGAAACAATCTCCCTTGCCATCACGGCATCCGAGACGGGCCACCTCGTGCTTGGCACATTGCACACGAGTAACGCCGCAAGAACTCTCGACCGCCTATTGGATGTTTTTCCCACCGACCAGCGCGACCAAATCCGAATCATGGTGAGCGAATCCTTGAGAGGAATCATCTCCCAACAACTCGTGCCACGAGTCGATGGCAACGGGCGCGCACTGGCGATCGAGATTTTGATGAATACCCCAGCTGTTGGAAATGTGATTCGTGAATCCAAGACGTTTATGCTCCCGGGCATCATTCAAACGGGAAAAAAACTTGGTATGAAGCTCATGGATGATTCGATCGGCGAACTCTTCCACGCCGGCATCATATCTGCTGAGGAGGCCGTGTACCGGGCCGAACAAGAAGGCGATATGAGGCGTCTCGTCGGCATCAAATAAATGACCGAAGAGATCACGCCGAAGGACTTGCCCACAGCCAAGCGCTTTAAATTTAAAACTCAAAACTTTCCCGCCCATGCCATATATTGACCAGTTTTTCCAAGTTCTCATCGAAAGCGGAGCCTCGGACCTCCACCTCGCCGAGGGGCAATCTCCAAAAGTTCGACGTCACGGTGAGATCGTTCCGATACGAGAGCAGCTCCTCACCTCCGAGGAAATGAGCTATATGCTCAGCGAAATCTGTACACCAGAGCGCTGGCAACGTTTCGAGGAGAACGGCGACCTGGATTTTGCTTATGAGATGAACGAAGAAAACCGCTTTCGTTGCAACTATCTCAAGCAGGCCCATGGCTACGGAGCGGTCTTCCGAATCATACCCACAAAAATCAAAACCCTCGAGGATCTCCATGTGCCGCAAGTCATCAAAACCTTCGGCCATATGCGCGGCGGGATCGTGCTTGTGACAGGTCCCACTGGCTCAGGAAAGAGCACCACCCTCGCGGCCCTCATTGACTACATCAATGCGAATTTTTCCCGCCACATTGTCACCATCGAGGAGCCAATCGAGTTTGTTCATCGCAATAAAAAAAGCATCGTCACGCAACGCGAAGTTCCCGAGCACGCGGAATCTTTCCCAGCCGGCCTCAAAGCCGCATTGCGTGAGGATGCCGACATCGTTCTCGTCGGTGAAATGCGTGACTTGGAGACGATTTCCCTCGCCCTCACCGCAGCAGAAACCGGCCTTCTCGTCTTTGGAACCCTCCACACGAATAACGCCCGCAAAACAGTGGATCGTATGATCGACGTTTTTCCGAGTGATCAGCAGTCGCAGGTGCGCACGATGCTCGCGGCCTCGCTGCGCGGCGTCATTGCCCAGCTCCTCATGAAAAAACAAGACGGGACCGGCCGCGTCGCTGTGAACGAAATCCTCGTCGTGAACAACGCCGTTTCTGCCATCGTGCGCGAAGGGGCGACCCAGAAACTTCAAGATGTGATCGTCGCCGGCAAAAGCCAAGGCATGCAATTCATGGACGACGCCATCTGGGAACAACTCCTCGCCGGAGTCGTATCTCCCCACGAGGCCTACATGAAAGCCATCGACAAAGCGCGCTTCCAACCCTTCCTCCCCCCCGAGGAAGCAGGCCTCGCCAACGCCGCCGGTGGCGGAGCATAGCCGCAGATTTTACAACTCGGACTGGGCGATTATTCCCGCCCTTGGCCCCTTTGCAAAGCCCCACATCGCACAGATCTCGTAGGAATGAGCGATTTGAATCAAAAAGAAAAAACCGGCTTGGAGACCAAGCCGGTTTTTAACTCAGGGGAAATTTTGTGGCGATCGCCTTATTTCACGACGCCGAACTCAGCGCGGCGGTTTAATGCCCACGCTTGATCATTACTCGCGGGATCGGCTGGCATCTCGCTACCGAAACTTACAGTTTGAATGCGGTCGGCACTGATGCCCGAATCAATGAGGGCTTGGCGCACGGCTTGGGCACGGCGTTCACCGAGACCGCGGTTGTATTCTTGAGTGCCACGTTCGTCGGTGAAGCCAGCAATAATGAGGCGCTGTGAGGAATCCTTCATTGCTGTTGCGACTTGCTGCACCTTTGAGGTTTCAGCGGGTTCCACAACATAGCTGTCATATCCAAAGCGGACTGGCGAGAACTGGCCTTTTGTCACGGTGTCACTGAAAAAATTCGCCCCACCTTCGAAGCGTTCGGCGAGTGGTGTGCTTGTCACAAAATCTCCATCTACTCCAGCGAATTGATCGGATTTCTTCTTGTTACAAGCCGACAGACCGACGAGTGCGGTGAGTGTGAGAAGCAGGGAAAAATGTTTCATAAAGCGAGATTGGACGATTTCAGCAAAAACTCAAGTCAGAGCATCCGAAATATCAAAAAAAAACCCGGCCGCACGCTGAGCGTGACGACCGAGCCTTTTTTCGGGGTGGGGAAACTATTTCATCAAGAGGGCAGCGCGAGCGCGCTTAACCTCACGAGTGATCTTGCGGTGAAGACTGGCCGACATGCCGGTGACCCGGCGTGGCAGGATTTTTCCGCTCTCCGTGACAAAACGCTTGAGAAGATCGGGATTTTTATAATCGATGGCTTCGAGGTTGAGATCCACGCGACGGCGTGGCATGGGGCGGTTCGCGCGACGGAAGTTTGAGCGGCGTTGTGGTGTTTTAGGCTGCATGGCGTTTTATTTGATTTCGCGGTGAAGTGTGTGGCGGTTCAGATGAGGATTGAACTTTTTCTTTTCAAGTCGGCTCGGTGTGCGCGGGCTTTTTTTGTTACGTGTTGTGATATAGCGCGAGGCTGGTTTCCCCTCGGCTTTGGCCTCGGTGCATTCGAGGGTGATGTTTTCCTGTGGCATAAATTAGTCCTTTGTATCGGTGGTGGTATCTTCTTCCTCGCCTTCGCCTTCACCTTCCTCGCCGAGACCGAAAAGAGAGGTGACAGGCTGGCGGACACGTGTGAGGCGGTTGGTCTTTTCCAACTCGGCCTGACACTCAACTGTATAACGAGCGAATGGAAGTGCTTCGAGACGATTGTGAGGGATTGGCTTGCCAGAAATTTCGCAAAAACCGTAATTGCCATCGTTGATTTTTTTCAATGCGGCATCGATTTCAAAAAGAGAGTCGCGTTCCTGTGAAAGCAAGCTCAGCGCAAAGTCGCGGTCGTAAGCATCGCTGCCGGCATCGGCGGTGTGCATTCCAAATGCAGAAGCCTCTCCCCCCTCTGCACGATTACGCAGAGAATCACGTCCCACTCCACTCATGGAATCGAGGAGTGTATCCTTGAGCTGGAGAAGACGATCCCGCTGTTTGGCGACCCAGCCAGTCACTTTCAACGGGGGCGCAGTTTTTTTAATAATCACAACAGGCATTTTTTTGGCCAAAGTTGCCTTCTGCACGGGCTTGGTCTTTTTAGACAAAACTTCTTTTTTAACGGGGGCCGTTTTTTTGACCGCAGTGACTTTTTTAGCCGTAGCCTTTGAAACTGGTGCTTTTTTAGAAGCGGGCGCAGATTTTTTGACAGCATTCTTTTGAGAAACAAGAACGGCCTTTTTAATGGGGGCCGATTTTTTAACTGCTGGAGCAGACTTTTTCACAGGCGCAGACTTGCTGACAGTGGCTTTAGCTTGAGGCTTAGCCTTAGCTTTGGCTGGAAGCTTAGCTTTGGCTTGAGGCTTGGCCTTGGCTGGAAGCTTGGCTTTAGCAGCGGGCTTCTTGGCAGGAGCTGCTTTTTTTGCTACAGGCTTTGCCTTGGCAGGTTTTTTGGATTTTATAGCCATGGACGGTTATTGAAATGAAAGGGGCGAGATATGTATCCTAGAAGATCACGCTCGGCAAGGGATTTATTTTATAAAATTTCACGTTTCGAAATTTAAGCGTCTTTTCAAAAAATGCCATTCGCTCTTTGCTTTCGTCAAAATTTCTCGTGGGCGACCGACCCGATTACCATCCGGCTAGGAATCAAGTCTAGGCACTCGATTGCGAGATTTGGATTGAAAGAGATCGCCGATCATGTCTTTTTAATCGTCATCTCAATTATGAAAAAATCTTCCTTTATCGTGCTAGGATCAATCGCGGCCATTCTGGTTCTCGCAGCTTGTGAGACGCAGCGCCCGGTCCGCAAAACTGGCACAGGTCGCTTTGGCTACCAAGGCACAGCGTCCACCGCCACTGAGTATGTAACACCTACGCCCACACCGGAAGGTTACACCGAGACGCCTCCAGTGGTGGACCCAATGCCCACCCCGACTCCCATTTCTACACCCACCCCTCCACCCGAGCCAGTGGCATCGCGCGACCTTTCCTACGGCACTCCAGTGCCCGGTAAACCAGGCTTTGTGACGAGTCCCCACTCGCCTTATGCGGGCTATGTGGACGTGCGAGGATTTCCTCCCGGAACTGAGGTGAAATGCCCTTATTCGGGCAAGATCTTTCTTGTGCCCTGAACAGGCGCGTAACCATTCTGGGACCTGGGCTCATCGGGGGTTCGCTGGCGATGGCTCTGAGCCGAGCGGGCGGGTTTGGTGATATCACGATCTGGGCTCGCCGTGAGGAAGCGGTACGCGAGGCAGCCGCTCGACTTCCAACGTGCCAAGTCACCCACGACCTAGGCGCAGCCATGGAAGATTGTGACATCGCGGTCCTCTGTCTCTCCCCACACGCGATTGAACTCATCGGGACAGAACTCAAAAAATATTTACCGAATCGGGCGGTTGTAACCGATGCTGGCAGCGTAAAGGGGAATATTGTTTCGTGCTTGGAAAAGATTTTTGGCGGACGCTTCATCGGGGCGCACCCCATGGCGGGCTCGGAACAAAGCGGTCTCCGTGCCGCCCGCGAGAATTTATATGACGGCGCAGTCTGCATCCTCACCCCAACAGCGTGCACCGACCCATCAGCACATCAGCTTGCGGCCGACTTGTGGTCTGCGGCCGGTTGTACCCTGCAGGAGATGTCGCCCGAAGCGCACGACCGCGCCATGGCACGCATCAGCCACCTTCCGCATGCTGCAGCTGCTGCCCTTGTTCATGCCGCGCTAGGAGGCGATCCCTCGCTCGCCCGCTTGGCAGGAGGAGGCTACCGAGATTCAACCCGTATTGCCGGGGGGGCCGAGGGTCTGTGGGCGGAAATTTTCCTCGATAACAGCACCGAGGTATTAAGTGGAATCCATGACTTGCAAACCGCGCTCGAGACGCTGAAG